>DASVXU010000020.1:0-57462 GCA_036392515.1 Gemmatimonadaceae bacterium
GCGGTGAACGGGCTTGGCGCGCTGGCCACCGGCGGTGTCTCCATCGTGCAGGTGGTCACGAAGTTCGAGGAGGGCGGCTGGATCGTCTGCGTCATCATCCCGGCGATCATCCTCGTGCTCGTGAAGATCCACGCGCACTACGTGAGCTTCGCGCGCGACATCGAGTTCACGGGGCAGAGCCCGATCACGCCGCTGCACCACACGGTGATCGTGCCGGTGAACGGGATCACGAAGGCGACGGCGGGCGCGCTCGTGTACGCGACGACGATCTCCGACGAGGTGGTCGCGGTCTACGTCGAGATCGACAAGCGAGCGACCGCGGAGATGGAGCGGCGCTGGGAGGAGTGGGACATCGGCGTCCCGCTCGTCGTGCTGCCTTCGCCGTATCGCTCGGTGCTGCGGCCGCTGGTCGAGTACGTGGAGAACATGCGGATGGTCGCGCCAGGGGAGCTGGTGACGGTCGTGGTCCCCGAGATCGTCCCGAAGCGCTGGTGGGAGCACTTTCTCCACAACAAGACCGCGCTGTACATTCGGACGGCGTTCATGTTCAAGCCGAACGTCGTCGTGGTCGCGGTTCCCTTTCTCGTCGGCCACGCGTACCGGCTGCGCGACCTCATCGAATATGACGAGGATCTCTCGGGAGAGCTCAGCGACCAGCGCGTGGCCCGCCTCGCCTGACCCGTCGTGGCCGTGAGCGAGCAGCCGCTGGCCAACGCGGTGCTCGTCATCGACGACGAGCCCCAGATCCGCCGCGTCGTCCGCAACGCGCTGCAGCCGATGGTGTCGCGCGTGCTCGAGGCGGCGACCGCGCGCGAGGGGATGGATCTCGCCGCCGCCGAGCAGCCCGCGCTCGTCGTGCTCGACCTCGGGCTCCCCGATCTCGGCGGCATGGAAGTCTGTCGCGACCTGCGCGGCTTCACCGCGGCGCCGATCATCGTCCTCTCCGCGCGCCACGGAGAGCGCGAGAAGGCGGCGCTCCTCGACGCCGGCGCCGACGACTACATGACGAAGCCCTTCGGCACCCTCGAGCTGCAGGCGCGGGTGCGCGCGCAGCTCCGGCGCTACGCCGCCGCGACGCCGGCGTCGTCGCGCGTCGTCGCCGGCGACGTCGAGATCGACCTCACCCGCCGAGTCGTGACGCGCGCCGGAGCGGAGGTGCACCTCACGCCGACGGAGTGGGGACTCCTGCGCGCCTTCGTCTCGCATCCGGGGCAGGTGCTCACGCACAATCAGCTCTTCCGGAAGGTCTGGGGCGGATCGGCGGGCGACGCGCAGCAGTATCTTCGCGTCTACGTCGGCCAGCTCCGTCGCAAGCTGGAGAGCGACCCGATCCGGCCGCGTCTCATCCGCACGGAGCCAGGTGTCGGCTATCGATTCGAGCCGGGTGACTGAGCGCGCGGCGTCGCCTCGACCCACCTGGCGCAGCTGGGCGATCTGGCTCGGCGCGCTGGCGCTCGTCACCGCGCTCATGCACGCGACGCGCGCCGCGCTCGGCGAAGCGCACGTCGCGCTCGTCTTCCTGCTCGTGGTGCTCGGCGGGAGCGCGGGCGCGGGTCGGCGCGTGGGGATCACCCTCGCGCTGCTCGCCTTCCTCGCCTTCAACTGGTACTTCCTCCCGCCATACGGCGCGCTCGTCGTCGCGAACCCGCTCGACTGGCTCGTGCTGTTCACCTTTCTCGTGACGGGGATCGTCGCCGCCGAGCTGCTCGACCGGCAGCGGCGCGCGACTCGCATCGCCGAGCAGCGCGCCGACGAGATCGCGCGCCTCGCGAAGGTGCGCGACGAGGCCGAGGCGCTCCGCCGCGCCGACGCGCTCAAGGATGCGCTGCTGGCCGCCGTCTCGCACGACCTCCGCACTCCGCTCACGACGATCAAGGGAATCGCGCACGAGATCGTGGGAGGCGCGAACGCCGAGCGCGCGGAGATCATCGAGACGGAGGCCGACCGTCTCAGCCTGCTTGTGGACGACCTCCTCGAGATGTCGCAGCTCGACGCGGGCGCGCTCCCGATCGAGATCGCGATCAACACCGCGGACGACCTGATCGGCGCCGCGCTGCAACGCACGCAGGGGATCCTGCGCGGCCGCCCGGTCGAGATCGACCTTCCCGAGGACGAGCTGCTCGCCGGGCGTTTCGATTTCTCGCATGCGCTGCGCGTGCTCGCGAACCTGATGGAGAATGCGGCGAAGTATTCTCCGGACTCGAGCCCGATCGTGCTCGGCGCGGCGGTGAGCGACGGGACGCTCTCGTTCGTGGTGGAGGACTCCGGCCCGGGGATTCCCGAGGAAGAGCGCGACCGCGTCTTCGAGCCTTTCCGCCGAGGCTCGCAGGTGCCGCGTGGGGTGCGCGGCGCGGGACTCGGGCTCTCCATCGCGCGGCGCCTCGCCGAGGTGCAGGGAGGCTCGCTGCGCTACGAGCCGCGGGGCGGGGGTGGAAGCCGCTTCGTCTTCAGCGTCCCCGCGGCGGAGGCGAGACCGCCGGAATAGTCTTGTGACACTCTTGTGCCGCGCGCGGTGATTCCTTGTGCGGCATTGACGGGGCGTCGCGCAGATTGCGCCCATGACGGCCAGTCTCCCTCTCGATACTTCCACGTATCTGCTGCCGACCCTCGACACGGCGTCGGGCTACAACGCGTGCGGAGTCTGCGAGTGCTTCGAGATGCTGCACGCCGTCGATCTCGCCGCGTGGGCGCGCTGCGCGGATCGCGAGACCGATGCGTATCGCCTGGACGCGACGCTCTCCGCCGCGCTGGGCAAGGCACACCCCTGGGCGGTCTGGCGTGCGCGCGATCAGCTCTGCGCCGAGCTCTGTCGCTTCGAGTCGATGGAAGGCCGGGCGCTGCTGCGTGGGCACGGCGCCCACGAGCGCCTCGAGCGAGTCACCGAGCGTGTGGTCATGTCGTTCGTCGCAGAGCACTGGCTCGACGAGAACACGATCACGGCGCTCCGAGCGCCGATGGCCGCGCTGCTCCCGCTCAGGCTCGCGCGCCGTCCCTCGTATCGCGCCGCGGCAGTCCCAGCCCTCCGGTGAAGAAGCGCTCGCCGACGATCCCCGCGATCTCCTTCCCCGCGCGCGTGACCACGCCCGCCACCTCGCCGAGCAGCCCGCCGATCTCCACCACCCAGTCGGTGGGCTTCACGGAGGGAAGCTCGCCGCGCAGCGAGGCCATGATCCGCCCGCGCAGGCGCAGCGCGATCGGCGACGCGAACTCGATCGCGTTGAAGTGCGGGTCATACCGCGTTCCCAGCCCTTCGATCAGCGACGCCGTGCGCGCGAAGTAAACCAGATCGCTGGGCAGCACCACCGGCGCCTCGAACAGCTCGGCCAGCACCTGCTCGGCGAGCAGCTTCTCCAGCCGCTCGCGCGTCACCGCGCGCTCGGAGGCGATCGCGAGCAGCTTCGTCACCAGCGCGCGGATCGCCTCGCGGTTGGCGTCGGGGAGGATGACGCCCAGCGACGCGAAGCCGTCCACGATCCCGTCCACGTCGCCGCGGATCGCCGCGAAGACGGTGTTGATCAGCCGGAGCCGCATCTCGCGCGGCACTCGCACCGCCATCCCGAAGTCGAGCAGGACGAGCCGCCCGTCCGGCGTGACCATCAGGTTCCCGGGATGGGGATCGGCGTGGAAGAGCCCATCCACGAGCATCATCTGGATGTACATCTCCATCACCGTCGCGACGATCGTGCGTCCCTGCACCTTCCCCGTCGCGATCCAGTCGCCGAGCATGTCGATGCGCCGCCCCTCGACGTACTCGAGGACGAGCACGCGCTGGCGCGTCATCTCGTGCTTCACCTTCGGGACGACGACCATCCGGTTCGCGGCGAAGTTCGCCCCGATCTCGTCGGCGACCTGCGCTTCCTTGCGGAAATCGAGCTCGTCGCCGACGCGTGCCCCGAACTCCTCGATCGCCCCGCGCAGTGCGACGACGTGCCGGTTCGGCCAGCGCTTCTCGACGAACGCGATGATGCGCGCCGCGGCGCGGATGTCCACCGCGACCATCTCCTCGACGTGCGGCCGGAGGATCTTCACGACGACGTCCTCGCCCTTCCACAGCGCGCGGTGCACCTGTCCCAGCGACGCGGCGGCGATCGGCTCGCGGTCGAAGCGCTCGAAGAGCATCTCGATCGGGACCCCGTACGCTTCCCGGACCGTCCCCTCGATCGCCTCGTACGAGACGGGCGGCACCTGGTCGTGGAGCAGCCCGAGCGTGGTGATGTAGGGTTCGGGGACGAGGTCCGCGCGGGCGCCGAGGACCTGCGCGAGCTTCACGAAGACCGGTCCGAGGCCGGCGATGGTGGCGACGATCCGGTCGGCGCGGCGCTGGTGGAACGCGGCGGTGCGGGGGAGGGGTGCGCCGAAGAAGATCCAGCGCTTCCGGTCGCGCAGGAAGGAGAGGACGAAAGGAAGCAGCCGGGCGGAGACGACGAGCGCGCGCATGACTCTTGTAAGATAGCGCCGCGTGACCGCGATCACTCACGTCTTCTTCGACATCGGCGGCGTCCTCGGCTCGAACGGGTGGGACCGCGAGCAGCGTGCCCGCGCGACCGAGCACTTCGGCCTCGAGCCGGAGTTCGAGGCGCGCCACGAGGAGCTCGTCGGCGACTGGGAGATCGGCCGCCTCTCGCTCGAGGAATACCTCGACAGCGCGGTGTTCTTCACGCCCCGGTCGTTCACGCGCGAGGAGTTCGTGAAGTTCATGCTCGCGCAGAGCGTGCCGTTCGCGGACAGCATCGCGCTGGCGAAGCGCGTCGCGGAGGGTGGAAAGGCGCGGCTATTTACGCTCAACAACGAGGCGGACGAGCTGAATCGCCATCGCATCGACGCCTTCGGGCTGCGCGCGATCTTCGAGTCCTTTCTCTCGTCGTGCTGGCTGGGGCTGCGCAAGCCGTCGCGGACGATGCTGCTCCGGGCGAGCCTGATCGCCGGCGCGGCGCCCGGGAGCATCCTCTTCGTGGACGACCGCGAGCAGAACATCCTGCCCGCGCGCGCGTTAGGCTGGCAGACGCACCGGTTCACCGCCGCGGCGCCCCTCGAGGCGGCGCTGCGCGAGCGAGGGTTGCTGTGAGAGCCACAGCTCTCGCGATCGTCTCCATCCTCGCGACGGCCTGCGTCGTGGTGAAGGACAGCGACGAGCAGATCGCCGACTCCGCGGCCGGGGTCGTCGTGGTGGACATGGACAGCGTGCGCGACGCGGCCAGGGCGGAAGGTGCCCGCGCGCATGCGGCGAGCGCGCCAGCTCCGGCGACCGCGCCCGTGGTCGGACCTGTCGTCGCCCCTCCGCTCGACACGGTCAACCGGAGCGCGCCACCGGCACCCGTCTCCGACGGAAGTGCCCCGCATCCAACCGACGAAGAGCTTCGCTGGCTCGCCGCGTCGCTGATCGTCCCCGTGCAGGGGGTGAAGACGTCGGAGCTCCACGACAGCTTCACCGAGGCGCGCGGCGGCGGGACGCGCAGCCACGAAGCGCTCGACATCCCCGCGCCGCGCGGCACGCCGGTCCTCTCCGCCGCCAACGGCACCCTGCGCCGACTCTTCACGAGCAAGGACGGCGGCCTGATGATCTACGCCTCCGACGCGAGCGACCGCTTCATCCTGATGTACGCGCACCTCGACAGGTACGCGGAGGGAATGGCGGACGGGATCCCGCTGAAGCAGGGGCAGATCATCGGCTATGTGGGAACCACCGGCAACGCGCCGCCGGAGCTGCCGCATCTGCACTTCGCGATCGCCCGAGGGGATGGAGCGCACTGGTGGAAAGGGGTAGCGATCGATCCATACCCGCTGCTCACGGGACGGTGAGAGGGATGCATGCGCAGCCGAACCAGCGGAGGGTGTCTCAACGATACTGCGATGCGCGGTGAACGCTGAACGACGAGACGCGGATTCGCCCGCGGCGGCGGTCGCCGCCGCGGCCAGCGTGCACTGAGTGCCGGGCCGCCGGTGTGAAGGAGCGTGAGTCAGGCGCCACGAAGCTGCCCGAGGGCCCTTCGTATACCGTGCACCGCCGACCGCCCTATCGTTGACACGCCTTCCGCTTGTTCGCCTGCGCGTGCAACAATCCTCGGCCCCTCGTCATCGCAGCAGCTTCAGCGCCGATCGGTTCTCGCTCTCCACTTGCTCTATCGTGCATTGCCCCGGCGCCTTGTCCGGCCTCCACCTCAGGAACGAAGTCCCGTGCCGGAATCGTCCCCCCGAGAAGTGGTCGTACTGCACCTCGACCACCAGCTTCGGCGCGAGTGGCTGCCATTCCGCCGATCGCGCCGTGCTCCACCTGCTCGGTCCCCCCGGTGCCTGCCCCGTGAACCCCGGCGCCTTCACCAGCTTCTCGAGCTTCGCGGTGAGCGGCTTCTTCTCCTCGGCGGGGATGTTCGAGGTGAAGCCGACGTGGTGCAGCAGCCCGCCCGCGTCGTAGAGGCCAAGCAGCAGCGAACCGACCACCTTGCCCTTCGACGCGTAGCGGAAGCCGCCGACGACGCACTCCGCGGTGCGCATCTGCTTCATCTTCTCCATCCCGCTGCGGTTGCCGCTCTGATACGGCAGGTCGCGCCGCTTCGCGACGACCCCGTCGAGCCCACCGCCCACCGAGCGGAACCACTTCTTCACCGTCGCCATCGAGGTCGTCGAGGGCGAGAGCTTCAGGCGCTTCACCCCCTTCGCAGCGCTCGCGACGAACTTCTCCAGCGCGACGCGGCGCTCCTCGAGCGGGAGCGCGACGAGCGACTTCCCGCGCGCGTCCACCAGCAGGTCGAAGGCGATGAAGCTCGCCGGGCTCTCCTTCGCGAGCAGCGCGACCCGGCTCGCCGCGGGGTGGATGCGCAGCAGGAGATCGTCGAAGGAGATCGTGCCGTCGGCGACGACGACGATCTCGCCGTCGAGCACGAAGCGCGGCGCCTTCAGCGCGCGCAGCATCTCGACGACGTCGGGGAAGTAGCGCCCGAGCGGCTTCCCCGCCTTCGACATGAGATCGACCTTGTCGCCGTCGCGGAAGGCGAGGCAGCGGAAGCCGTCCCACTTCGGCTCGTACTGCCACTCGTCACCCGTCGGCAGCTCGTCGACGAGCTTCGCTTCCATCGGCGCGTAGCCGCGCTTGAGCGAAAGGGTCATCGCAGCTCGTCCCGTGCGTCGCTCGCGCGCTTGCGTGGCGCGGGCTCGAGTTTCGGCGGACGCGAGCCGCGCCGCACCGCGCCCTCCACGGGGATGTACTCGAGCGGCCGTCCCTCGCGCGCGTGGCGGAGGAGCATCCCCCCGCGGCTCATGTCGCCGCGCCCCACGAACTCGACGGGAAAGAGCACGCGCCTCCCGAACGTCCCCGTGAGCACGTCCACGTACTTGCCGGTCGCGATGCTGCCGAGCAGCACGACGCTCGTCGCGCGCGCCACGCGCTCGGCGAGGCGCTCGACGTCGCGGCGCAGCGGGTCGACGTAGCGCGCGTCGGCGGCGGCGATGTCCACGCGGCCGAATGCGACGAGATCATCGCGCGTGATGCGCGTGTCGGGCGTGACGAGCCCGCGGTCGGTGGTGATGACGAGGATCGGCGGCACCCGCCGGAGCCGGCTGGCGAAGCGGCGCGCGTAGGCGAGCTTGCCGCGGAAGTAGAGCGAGCTGAGAAAGCTGAAGACCTCACCAATCGGAAGTCCCGGCGGCTCGCGCAGTGCCGTCGCGAACGGGAAGGTCGCGGCGGGATTGAGCAGGAGCTTCGCCCGCTCGCCGTCGACGCGAGCGGGCGACAGGATGAAGACGCTGCCGCCGGCCATGCGGCGGCGCTCGATGTCAGGCGCGGCCGAGCGGGGCGATGCGCGCGAGCACCGCCCGCGCCTCGTTCCGCTCCTTCTCGTCGAAGAGATCGCGCGCCTTCGCGACGCGATAGGAGGCGAGCACCTCGTCGCACAGCTCGCGGAGCCGCATGCGGGTGCGACGATCGGCGTTGATCGCGCGGGTGCGAGCGCGGGGAGTATCGGTCACGATCTGCGTGGTCATCGGATCTTCGGGTGTATCGGGTTCCGTGCTGCGTCGTGTTGCGTACCGACATCGTCGGCATCTGCCCGCGTATAAAGCAGGGGCCGTGCCGCGCCACCGCGCCGAGGAACCGGAGGGTCGGCCGGTTACATTCACCGGGAATGAGCGCATCCACGACCACTCCCGCCGCCCCGCGCCGCGGCTCCTTCGCGCGGCGCTTCGTCGGCTATCAGGTCGTCGCCTGGCTCGCGCTCCTCGCGCTGACGATCGGCCATCCGTGGGCGACCGTTGCGATGTTGCTCCTCATCGCGTACGTCACCGCGCCGATCCTGCTGCTCGTGCGCTGGCGCGGGTGGCCCTTCTATCCGGGCGCCACGTTCCGCGTGCTCGTCGTCCGCGTCACGCTCTACGTGCAGCTTCTGCTGCCGATCGTCGCCGGCGCCGCGGTGTCGGGAATGCTGGTGGGCGCGTTCTTCCACGCGCCGCTCGCGGGCGGACGATGGAGCGCCGGCGTCGCGTTCGCGGTCGTCGTCGCCTTCCTCGTCGCGGGATACGTCGGCTCGCGCTGGCTCTCGATCCGCAGCTTCGACGTGACGATCCCCGGGCTCCCCGCGGCGCTCGACGGGCTGCGCGTCGTGCAGATCTCCGACCTCCACGTCGGACCGCACATCCCGCGACGCTTCCTCCGCGGCGTTCGCAGCGCGATCGATCGCTTCACTCCCGATCTGATCGCGGTGACGGGTGACCTCATCGACGACCGGTGGGAGGACGTCGAGCGCTACGCGGAGTTCTTCGGCGACCTGCGCGCGCCGCTCGGCGTCTTCGCGATCGCGGGCAACCACGACGTCTACGCGGGGTGGGACGAGGTGGCGCGCGAGCTGGCGCGGCTGACGAACTCCATCGTGCTCGTGAACGACGCGCGCATCGTCGAGCGTGGGGGCGCGTCGCTCGCGGTCGTCGGCGTCGGCGATCCGGCGGGACGCGGTCGCCGCTGGGGTGGCGGGGGCGCGTCGCACGTCGCCCCCGACGTCGCGCGCGCGTACGCGAAGGTGCCGCGCGGGGTGCCGGTGCTCGCGCTCGCGCACAACCCCGCGCTCTGGCCCGAGCTCGCCGCGCACGGCGCGAGCCTGACGCTGAGCGGACACACGCACTGGGGACAGTTCGCGATCCCCGCCGCCGACTGGAGCCTCGCCTCCCTGTTCCTCCCGCACGCGATGGGAATCCACCGCGAGGGGAGGTCGCTGCTCTACATCCACCCGGGCACCGGCTACTGGGGAATCCCCTTCCGCATCGGCGCCCGACCGCAGGTCGCGCTGCTCGTCCTGCGCGGCGGCGCGGAGCCTGCGATCACGGGGAGATCATGAGCGACGCATCCATCCGCCACGAGCCCGCCGCCTCCCGCTTCGTCGCCGACGTCGCCGGAGGAGAGGCCACCCTGGAGTACATGCGCGACGGCAAGCGCATCATCTTCACCCACACCGGCGTCCCCCCCGAGTCCGAGGGCAAGGGCATCGGCGCCTCGCTCGCGAAGGCGGGGCTCGACTGGGCACGCGCCCAGAAGCTCGAGATCGTTCCCGCCTGCCCCTTCGTCTCCACCTACGTGAAGCGGCATCACGAGTACGACGACCTGCTGGGAAAGCGTTAGGCTGGGAGGCGGCCGCCGGTTGAACGGCGCAAGCGGATCTTCGCGGATGAGGCGCGGCTCGACGCGAGCCTTTCGATCGTTGCTCGGCGGGAATGACAGGGAGTCAGGAGCTACGGGAGGTGCGCTTCTGGTGAGGACTGCTACTTGTAACTCCTCCCACGGGCTCCCCGGCTCCCTGTTACATACAGCCGAGGCTTTCGAATAGAACACAGGGCACACAGGGCGCACAGGGAGGATTGCTCTTTCCCTGTGGTCCCTGTGCGCCCTGTGTTTCGATTCGCTAGAGCAGCAGTATCCGTGAAGATCCGCGCTCATCCGCGCTGATCCGCGTACGTCGTTCGCAGAGCCGCGGTTCAGCCCGCCCCTACGCCCTCCTCCTCCCGATCCACGCGAACGCCCCGCTGTTGCTCTTCCGCCTCGCCGCGCGCAGTCGCGGTGCGTGCGCCGCGAGGAGGTCGCTGCGCGAGACGATGCCGATCACCCGGCGGGGATCGTCGCGGGTGACTACCGGGAGGCGGCCCACCTGCTCGATGACCATGTGGTCCGCGGTCTCGCGCAGCGTGCTGTCGTCGTAGATCACCGCCGGCGGACGACGCAGCCGGTCGCGGACGAGCGACGTGCCGCTCACCGTCGGGTCGAGGAGGTCGCGACGCGTGACGACGCCCATCAGATGACCCAGCTCGTTCACCACCGGGAAGCCCTGGTGCGTCGCGCCGTGCGCGCCCGACGCCAGCCAGCGGCGCACCGCGTCGATCGTGTCCTCGGCGCGGATCGTCACCACGTCGCGCGCGGCGACGTCGCGCACCAGCACCTGCGCCAGATGGTCCGCGGCGTACTCCGTCTGCACGCGCATCCCGCGGCGCGCGAGCTTCTCCGTCATGATCGAGTGCCGGCTGACGAGGAGCGAGACCAGGTATGACGCGCTGCATCCGGCGAGGAGCGGGAGGAGTCCCAGCGGCTGCCGCGTCGTCTCGAAGGCGAAGACGATCGACGCCAGCAGCGCGTGCGATGCGCCGGCGAAGATCGCCGCCATCCCGACGAGCCCCGCCACGTGCGGGTCGACGCCGAAGGCGGGGAGGGTCGCCGCCATGAACGCGCCGATCCACGCGCCGATCCCGCCGCCGATCGTGAACAGCGGGGCGAGCGTTCCCCCCGACGTCCCGCTGCCGAGGTAGACTGCCCACGAGATGAACTTCAGGAGCACGAGCACGAGCAGCGCGCGTCCCGCGATCGTCCCCGCGATCGCGCCGGTGATGTTCTCGTAGCCGACGCCCAGCGTGCGCGGCTCGATCATCCCGACGATGCCGACCACCAGCGCGCCGATCGCCGGCCACCACATCCAGTGGATCCCGGTGCGATGCCCGAAGCGCTCGAAGCCGTCCTCGATCGCGTACGAGATGCGCGTGATCCCCACCGCGATCAGTCCGATCAGCGCGCCGAGCACGATGTAGCTCGCCAGCGCGACATCGCTCGGCGGCGCGATCGGCGGGATCGCGAACACCGGCGCGCTTCCGTCGAACATCACGCGCACGCCGGCCGCGGTGGCCGCGGCGAGCGCGACGGGGATGAGCGAGCGCGGGCGATACTCGAAGAGCAGCAGCTCCACGGCGAGGAGCACCGCCGAGACCGGGCTTCCGAAGGTCGCCGCCATACCCGCGGCCGCGCCCGCCGAGAGCAGCACCTTCCGCTCGTCGGCGGTGATGCGAATCAGCTGTCCGACGATCGAGCCGAGCGCGCCGCCCGTCGCGATGATCGGTCCCTCCGCGCCGAACGGTCCGCCGGTGCCGATCGCCACCGCGGCGGAGAGCGGCTTCAGGAACATCACGCGCGCCGGGATGCGGCTCTCGCCGAGCAGCACGCGCTCCATGACCTCGGGGATGCCGTGACCGCGGATCGCCGCCGAGCCGTAGCGTGCCATCAGGCCGACGATGATTCCGCCGAGCACGGGGACGATGAGGAGCAGGATGCGGGACGGATGCGCCGAGCCGGGAGAGATGAACTCCGTCGAGAACCGACCGAGGAAGGAGAGGTTCGTCGCGAGCCCGATGAGCTTCACGAGGAGCTGCGCGATGAGTCCCGCGCCGATCGCGATCGCGATCGCGAGGGCGGAGATGAAGACGGTGCGGCGGTCGACGGGGGCGGATTCACCCGGACCGCGCGGGCCGGCCTCGAAGGCGGCGCGCGACTCCGTGCTGGCGAGCGCCGGCGCGAGGCTCGGCGCGACGGGGAGCGCTCCGGCATCCGGCGCGGTGCTGTTCAACCGGTCGTTGGTTCGTTGTCGGTCGTCGGTCATGGTACGGAAGGTAACGCGTTCACTCTCCCAGCGGCGGGCTCGACGGCGCCTAACGGTAACCCGCATGTCATGTGTACGCTTCTTGCGCCCGGGGGCGCACCACACCTTCCTGGAGAGGAGAAACATGAAGCACCACGGGATCGCGAAGTTCACCATGGCGGCTGGCGCCGCTCTGCTCGTTGCCGCGTGCGGCGGAGGCAACCGGGCCTCCGACACGACGAACGCTACCGCCGGCGGCGCGGTCGGGACCGACAGCGGGATGGGCGCCACCGGCAGCATGGGCAACACGTCGGGCAGCACCGGCGCGTCGGGCGGCACCTCGACCACCGGCGCCTCGGGTACGATGGGCAGCGGCACGAGCACGACCGGGACGAGCGGCAACACCGCCGGCGGCACCACCGGCACGCAGTCGGGGAGCGCCACGGGCACGAGCGGCGCGAGCGGCTCGCGCGACACCTCGCGCACCGGCACCAGCGGCACGAGCAGACCGCCGCGCCCGTAGTAGCGGATCCGCGGGGCCGGAGCCTCGCACCGTCGATCGCGCCTGACGAACTGGACCGCCACCAGCCCACTCGGGCTGGTGGCGGTCGCGTATGCTTCTTGCCCCCCTCGAGGGCACCACCTCTACCGCCTCCGCGGAGGACATCGATGCGCAACCATCGCCTCACCTGCCTCGCCCTCGTGGCCGGGGCAGCCACTATCGCCGCCTGCGCGCAGGACAAGAGCGGAACGAACAACGGCTCCGCGACCGACAGCGCCGCCGGCAACGTCAGCCAGAACGCCCCCGCCGCGCAGCCCGCCGCGCCGAGCGACGCCGACATCGTCGCGTACCTCGACGCCGCGAACATGAGCGACAGCTCGGGCGGGAAGCTCGCGTCGACCAAGGGCAGCAGCGCCGACGTCAAGAACTACGGCAAGATGATGATGGGCGAGCACCACGCGCTGCGCGAGCAGGGACAGCAGCTCGCCAGGCAGAAGAACATCACGCCGAACCCGGCGGGCGGAGACAGCACGGCGCAGAAGGCGAAGAGCGCGATGCAGTCGCTCGAGCAGCAGCCGAAGGGCGCCGCGTGGGACAAGGCGTACATCGACAACGAAGTGCAGACGCACGAGCAGGTGCTC
Organism: Gemmatimonadaceae bacterium; assembly: GCA_036392515.1. GTDB lineage: Bacteria > Gemmatimonadota > Gemmatimonadetes > Gemmatimonadales > Gemmatimonadaceae > JABFXC01. The sequence continues at coordinate 13,017 of DASVXU010000020.1, forward strand.
GCCAACGCGAAGGCGGCGCACGACCAGACCAAGGACGCCGACCTCAAGGGGCTGATCGAGAAGGCGTCGCCGGTCATCCAGAAGCACCTCGACCGCGCGCGCGAGATTCAGCAGAAGCTCGGCACGCCCACCACCTGAGCTTCATGTCGCAGCAACCACAGCGCAGCCAGTCGTCGCGTGGGGAGGAGCAGTCCTCCCCACGCCCGCCTGCGGCGTCCGCGGCGAACGCCGCGTCCGCGCAGCCCGAGCCCGACGAGCACATCGTCCTCATCGACGGATCGAACGTCGCGCACTCGAGCGAAGGGGAGAAGGCGCGGCTCGCCAACATCCTCGTCGTCGCCGAGAAGATGCGCGAGGAAGGGATGGAGCCGATCATCGTCGCCGACGCCGCGCTGCGGCATCAGATCGACGATCGCGGCGCGTACGAGAAGCTGGTGGACGACGGGAAGATCAAGCAGGCCCCCGCGGGCACCGACGCCGACTACTTCATCCTCTCCTTCGCCCGCGAGCTCGGCGCCTCCGTGCTCTCGAACGATCGCTACCGCGACCGCATCGCGAAGTATCCGGAAGTCGAGGACCGGATCATCCGCTACATGATCGTCGCCGACGAGGTCGTCCTCGAGCGACGCACGAAGCGGCGTCGCGATTGATGGCGCCGCCGCGTGCGCTTCGTGAGCAGAACCGCGCAGCGGTCAGTGCGCTTCGTGAGCAGAACCGCGCAGCGGTCAGTGCGCTTCGTGAGCAGGACCGCGCAGCGGTCAGTGCGCTTCTCATAGACATCGACGGCACCCTCATCGACAGCAACGAGGCGCACGCGCGCGCCTGGGCCGACATCCTCCAGGCGCACGGATGGCCGGAGATCACCTGGCAGCAGGTGCAGCCGCTGATCGGGATGGGGGGCGACAAGCTCCTCCCGCAGCTCACCGGCGTCGCCGCCGAGTCGTCGCGCGGGAAGCAGCTCTCGAAGGAGCGCAACGAGCACTTCCTCGCCGCCTACGCTCCGTCGATCCGCGCCTTTCCGCGCGTCCGCGAGCTCCTCGAGGCGGTGCGCGAGCGCGGGATCAAACGCGTCGTCGCGACCTCCGCCGGCGACGCGGAGCTCTCGACGCTCCTCGAGATCGCCGGCGTCGGCGACCTCCTCACCGAGGAGACGAACAAGGACGACGCGCAGGGGAAGTCGAAGCCCGACCCGAACATCATCATCGCCGCCCTCGAGAAGGCGAACGCCCGTCCCGAGGAAGCGATCATGCTCGGCGACACCCCCTACGACGTCGAGGCGGCGAGCAAGGCCGGCGTCGCGACGATCGCGGTGCGCTGCGGTGGCTGGGGCGACGAGAAGCTGGCGGGCGCGATCGCCGTCTTCGCCGATCCGGCGGAGCTGCTGGAGCGGATCCGGGAGACACCGTTAGGCGGGGACTGATCTCTCGAGTACGAGCGAGGTCGCGCGGCGAACTGCGCGGCATGGTATCGCCCGGCGCGCCCCAGGATCACTCCTGGCGGCGCTGTATGCGACAGGGAGCCATGGAGGCCGCGGGAGGAGTTGCAGAGATCCGCCCGATCCGCCCGATCCGCGCTGATTCGCGTGCGTCGTTGCCGAGCCAGAGTCTCCATGTCGGGCTCGCCAGCGGCCGCTGGCACAGGCGCTGCGCTCCACCATCCCACGTGCAGTCGTGACGTGACCGCCAACACGAGGGAGGAAACATGGAAAGCCTCAACGAAGACAACGTCGATCCGATCAACGCCGACAGCGTGACGAATCGCGGGGTGAACCGGGAAGGGGAAGCGCTCGAGGGAGCGACGCGCGATCGCGAGCTCGCGGACCGTGAAGGGGACGCCAACCGCGACCCGATCAGCGGCGCGCCGGGCGCGCATCCGGTGGGGACGGGCATCGGTGCGGCGGGTGGCGCGGCGGCGGGTGCGGCGATCGGCGCGGTGGGCGGCCCGGTGGGGGCGCTGGTCGGGGGCGCGATCGGCGCCGTCGCCGGCGGCCTGGCGGGGAAGGGGGTCGCCGAGGCGATCGACCCGACCGTCGAGGACGCGTACTGGCGCGAGAACTATCACACCCGTCCCTACGCCAGCGCGGACCGCGGCTACGAGTACTACCAGCCCGCTTATCGCTTCGGCTGGGAAGCGCGCGCCCGCCACGGCAACAAGGAGTGGGACGAGGTCGAGAGCGATCTCCAGCGCCACTGGCGCGAGACGCAGCCGACGAAGCTGGAGTGGAACGAAGCCCGGTCTCCCATTCGCGACGCCTGGCAGCGCCCCGTCGGCGGGCTGTCCAGCGATCTGATGTCGAACCCGGGGCTGCTGTAACTGCGGTTGCCAGTTGCCGGTTGCCGCCGGTACTGACGGCTGGCGACCGGCAACTGGGAACCCTTTACGCGTCCCGTACACACCCGTCCTTGCAAGCCGCTCCCCGGCCGGTAGAGTAGAGCGCGGTACCCACCCGCCCTCTCCTCCCCGCACATGCGCCTCGCTCTCGCATTCGCCGCGGCACTCGCCGTGGCGCCCGCCGCCGTCGTCGCCCAGCAGGACACGACGAAGACGCCGAAGCCCGATTCGTCGATGAAGCCGACGGGGCTTCCCCTCGTCCCGACCCGCAGCGTCAAGTTCACCACGCGCGAGGGGACGTGGATGTCCGTCGACGTCTCGCCCGACGGGAAGACCCTCGTCTTCGATCTCGTCGGCGATCTCTACACGATGCCGATCGGCGGAGGCACCGCGACGCGCATCACCAGCGGGACAGCCTTCGACGGGACGCCGACGTGGTCCCCCGACGGGAAGTCGATCGCCTTCGTCAGCGACCGCAGCGGCGCCGATAACGTCTGGGTGATCGACGCCGACGGGAAGAACGCACGCGCGATCACCACCGGCGACAACACGCAGTATCTCTCCCCGCGCTGGATGCCCGACGGGAAGTACGTCGTCGTCTCGAAGTCGACGGGACTGTTCGATCTCTGGCTCTACCACAAGGATGGTGGGAAGGGGATCAAGATGACGCAGTCCACGACTACCCCGCCGAACCCCAACGCGCCGCCGATCCCGAACAACTACGTCGGACCCGCGCCCGCCCCCGACGGGCGCTTCGTCTACGTCGCCGCGAAGCGCGGCGGGTGGGGCTACAACCTCACCTCCTTCGACTGGCAGATCGCCGTCTACGATCGCGAGACGGGACGCGTCTACGAGCGCACCAACGCGTTAGGCGGCGCAGTCCGCCCGACGGTCAGCCGCGACGGCCACTGGCTGGTCTACGCGACGCGCGACGACAGCGTCACCGCGCTCCGCCTCCGCGATCTCACCACCGGCGACGAGAAGACCCTCGTCCACAAGGCGCAGCGCGACGACATGGAGTCGCGCTTCACCCGCGACATGATGCCGGGGATGTCCTTCACCCCGGACTCGAAGGCGCTCGTCGCCGCGTGGGGCGGGAAGATCTGGCGCGTCGACGTCCCCTCGGGAAAGACGACCGAGATCCCCTTCACCGCCGAGGTCGAGCAGTGGATGGGGCCCCTCGCGCGCTTCGAGTACTCGATCAACGACACGACGCTGCTCGTCCGCCAGATCCGCGGCGCGCGCCCGTCGCCCGACGGCAAGCGTCTCGCCTTCACCGCGCTCGACAAGCTCTACGTCATCGACCTCCCCAGCGGCGGCGGCAACGTGAAGGGGACGATCGCCCCCGGCGCGCCGCGCCGCCTCACGAAGAGCGGCGCCGGCACCGGCGAGCACTACCCGGTCTGGTCCCCCGATGGGCGGTACGTCACCTACGTCACCTGGACGGAGAGCGGCGGCAACCTCTGGCGCGTGCGCAGCGACGGGAAGGGCGACCCGGAACAGCTCGCGAAGCGCGCCGCGTACTTCGACGCGCCGAACTACAGCCCCGACGGGAGGCGGATCGTCGTCGCGCGCGGCCCGCGCCGCCCGCGCATCGAGAACGAGGAGGCGAATGGCGACCCGCTGAGCGCGGGCGTGGAGCTGGTGTGGTTCCCGGCGAACGGCTGCGGAAAGGGCGGCTGCGAGCCGCAGGTCATCGCGCCCCTCACCTTCTACGGCTACCCGCACTTCACCCGCGACACGACGCGCGTCTACATCGACGACTACGTCGACGGGCTCGTGTCGATGCGCTTCGACGGGAGCGATCGCAAGCAGGTGCTCAACGCCACGGGCTGGACGAACCCGCTCGCGCCGATGCCGCGCCCCTCGCCCGCCGACGAGATCCTCATCTCGCCGGAAGGCGACCGCGCCCTCGTGCAGGCGCAGAACAACGTCTATGTCGTCGAGCTTCCGCAGATCGGCGCGACGGCGCCGAGCATCAACGTCACCAACCCGGCCGCCGCGCCGGTGCCGGTGCGCAAGCTGACGAAGGTCGGCGGCGACTTCATCGGCTGGGCGCGCGACGGCCGCCACGCGTACTACTCCATCGGCCACTCCTATTTCACTTACGATCTGACACTCGCTGACAGTCTGGTCCGCGACTCGACGATCAAGGCGGAAGCGAAGCGCGCCGCCGGCGACACGAACAGGAAGTCGATCGCCGCCACCGACTCCGCGGCGAAGAAGCTCGCCGCGGCGGACACGACGCAGAAGAGCGACACTGCCAAGGGGAAGCCGCTCTACGAGCCGGCGCGCGTCGACGTCACCATCACCGCGCGCAAGGATCGCCCCGAGGGTGTCGTCGTCCTCCGCGGCGCGCGCATCGTCACCATGAAGGGCGACGAGGTGATCGAGAAGGGCGACGTCGTCGTGAACGGCAACCGCATCGTCGGCGTCGGCGCGACGGGGAGCGTCGACGTCCCCGCCAACGCGAAGATCGTGGACGTCTCGGGCAAGACGATCATCCCCGGCTGGATCGACGTGCACGCGCACATGTGGCCGGCGTGGGGGGTCCACCGCACCGAGGTGTGGGAGTACCTCGCCGAGCTCGCGTACGGCGTCACCACGACCCGCGACCCGCAGACCTCCACCACCGACGTCCTCTCCTACGGCGATCTCGTCGAGACCGGCGACATCATTGGACCGAGGATCTTCTCAACAGGCCCCGGCGTCTTCGCGAGCGACGACATCAAGAGTCTCGACGACGCGCGCGACGTGCTGCGCCGCTACTCGGAGTTCTACGACACGCACACCATCAAGCAGTACATGGTGGGCGACCGGAAGGTGCGGCAGTGGGTCGTGATGGCCGCGCGCGAGCTGAAGCTCACACCGACGCTCGAGGGCGGGCTCGACTTCAAGAAGAACCTCACCGAGGCGATGGACGGCTACTCGGGGAGCGAGCACGCATACCCGATCGCGCCCCTCTTCGACGACGTCGTGAAGACCATCGCGGCGAGCCAGATCACCTATACGCCGACGCTGATCGTGCAGTATGGCGGCCCGTGGGCGGAGAACTACTGGTACGAGAGCTACGACATCACCACGGACAGGAAGCTCGCGCGCTTCGTCCCGAAGACCGAGCTCGAGCGCCGCGGGCTGCGCCGCGCGGGGTGGTTCCGGCAGGACCAGTACTCCTTCCCCCTCATCGCCGCGCAGGCGAAGAAGATCGTCGACGCCGGCGGGCGCGTCGGCCTCGGCGCCCACGGCCAGCTCCAGGGACTGGGCACCTACTGGGAGCTCTGGTCGTTAGGCATGGGCGGGATGTCGCCGCGCCAGGTCCTGAGGATCGGCACCATCACCGGCGCCGAGTCGATCGGCCTCGCTCGCGACATCGGCTCGATCGAGGCCGGCAAGCTCGCCGACCTCCAGGTGCTCGACTCGAACCCGCTCGACGATCTGCAGAACATCAAGTCGATCCGCTACGTGATGAAGAACGGCCGGCTGTACGAGGCGGAGACACTGACGGAAATCTGGCCGCGCCAGCGCACCCTGCCGCAGGGCTGGTGGCAGAAGGCGGAGGATTCGTGGATGGAGACGCAATAGCGGGGGTCAGGGGTCGGGGTCAGCCGTCGGCGACTGCATGTGACAGCCGCCGACCCCCGACCCCCGACGGCCGACCCCCACGCAGTTGTTAGGGAGTTGCAATAAACACATGGTGTATGCAAGTACTCACTTGCGTCCACCGCCCGCCGCCCTTAGCGTTCGGTCCCATGGAAAGCCCGAGTCGGGACCGGATCCTCGAGGCCGCGCAGCGCGTCTACGCCGAGCACGGCTTCCGTGGCGCGACCACGCGGCGCATCGCCGAGGTCGCGGGCGTCAACGAGGTCACCCTCTTCCGCATCTTCGGCGGAAAGGATGCCCTCCTCGCCGAAGCGATCCGCCCGGGCGCTCAGCGCCGTGAGGTCGTCGCCCTCCCCGACGAGCCCATCGACCCCGAGCGGGAGCTGACCGCGTGGGTCGCCGCGAACCTCGCCTTCCTCCGCGAGCGGCGATCGATCATCCGCAAGACGATGAGCGAGATGGAGGAGCGCCCGCAGTTCGCCGCGTGCGTGCGCGAGGGACCGCAGTACGCGCGGCAGGCGCTCAAGGGCTATCTCGCCGCGCTCGCCGCGGGCGGCTGGCTCGGCGAGGACGTCGACGCGCGCGCCGCGATCGCGATGCTCATCGGCGTCATCTTCTCCGACGCGATGGGCCGCGAGATGATGCCCGACCACTTTCCCCCCCTCTCGGCGGCGCCGCGCTCCTACTCGCGCCTCTTCCTGCGCGCGATCGGTCTCCGGCCGCGCCCCGCGAGGGTGGCAGCGAAGCATGCGTCTTCGACGGCCAACGGACGTCGCCCCCCAGTCAGACCGAGCAACTCACGATGAGAACAGCATCCAGGCGTGGCGCGCGGACGCTCGCCGCGGCCGCGCTCTGCGCAGTCGCGGTCCGTTCGCTTCCCGCGCAGACGGTGACGCCGGCCGCGCAGCCCGCGACCTCCGCGGCTCGCCCGCTCTCGCTCGACGAAGCCCTGCGCATCGCGGAGGACCGCAGCGAGGGCGTGCGCATCGCGCGCGCCGGCGTGCTGCGCGCGCGCGGCCAGCAGTACCAGGCGCGCTCGCAGTACATGCCGCAGCTCAACGGCGCCGTCACCTTCCAGAAGACGCTGCAGTCGCAGTTCGAGGCGATCAGCAGGCAGGCCGCGCAGTCTTCGGGCCCGGCGGGACCGACGACCTACGGCGTCTGCACCACGCAGCCGATCCCCGACACCGCGAGCGCGGCGTCGCGCCAGAACGCGCTCAACACCGCGATCACGAATTGCGGCGGCGGGAGCACCGACCTCGCGAACAGCCCGCTCGCCAAGATCTTCGCGGCGAAGCAGACGCTGACCCTCGGCCTCACGGGCTCGTGGACGGTGTTCGCCGGCGGCCGCCTCATCGCGGCGAACCGCATCGCCAGCGCGGCGCGCCGCTCCGCGGAGATCGGGCTCGCCAGCGCGACCGCGTCGCTGCGGCTGCAGGTTACCGAGGCGTACTACGACGCCGCGCTCGCCGAGCAGCTCTCGACGATCGCCGATTCCTCGCTGGCGCAGAGCGAGCGCACCCTCGCGCAGGTCACCCTCGCGCGCAACGTCGGCAACACGTCGGAGTTCGAGCAGCTCCGCGCGCAGGTGACGCGCGACAACCAGCGTCCGGTGGTGATCCAGAGCCGCACGCGTCGCGACCTCGCGATGCTGCGCCTCAGGCAGCTCCTCGACTTCCCGGCCGACCAGCCGCTGACCCTCGTCAGCGCCTTCGCCGACTCGACGATGCGCGCCGCCGCGCTCGACGACTCGACCCTGGCCGTCGCGGCGCGTGCCGCTCTCGCGTCGGACACGAGCGCCGAGGGACGGGCCACCGTGCGGCAGCTCGCCCAGGCGGTGCAGGTGCAGCAGAACCAGTTTCGCATCGCGCGCGCGCAGCGCATCCCCGCGCTCACCCTCAGCACGCAGTACGGGCGCATCGGCTATCCGACGGGCGGGCTGCCGGCGTGGGACGCGTACTACCCGAACTGGACCGTCACCGCGATGCTCTCGGTGCCGATCTTCACCGGCTGGCGGATCACCGGCGACGAGATGGTCGCCCGCGCGAACCTCATCGAGGCGCGCGAGAACTACCAGCAGACGAAGGAGCTGGCCGCGCTCGACACGCGCTCGGCGATCGCCGACCTCGAGCAGGCGATCGCGGCCTGGAACGCGAGCGCCGGCACCGCGGAGCAGGCGGCGCGCGCCTACCACATCGCGGAGGTGCGCTACAGCGAGGGGATCTCGACGCAGCTCGAGCTCTCCGAGTCGCGCCTCCTCCTCGAGCAGGCGGCAGCGAACCGGGCGAGCGCGGCGCGGAACCTTCGCGTCGCCGAGGTCCGGCTCGCGCTGATCCACGACCTGCCGTTAGGCACGGTCACCCAGGGCGCCGGAGCGGGCCCGGCGCAGCAGCAGCCCACACAACAGCAGACCACGCCACCGTCGCAGAGCGCGGCGGGCGCGACCAATACGAACTCGTTCGGGGGGCAGCAGTGATGACGGTCCACACCTTCGCGCCGCGGCGTGCGGCGCTCGGCGCGGTGCTGCTCGCCGCGACCTTTTCCGTCGCGGCCTGCAAGAAGGGCAACGCCGACGCGGCCACCTCGGGGGACGAGAAGGCCGTCACGATCTCGCCACAGGAGATCTACGTCGTCGCCGAGCGGCGCATCGAGACCGGCCCGTCGATGTCCGGCTCGCTCGACCCCGATCAGGAAGCCACGGTGCGCGCCGAGGTCGGCGGCGCCGTGCTGCAGACCTTCGTCGATCAGGGGACGCGCGTCGCCGTCGGCACCGTGCTGGCGCGCCTCGACGACACCGCGATCCGCGACGCGTACCTCTCGGCGCGCTCCGGCGTGACCGCCGCGCAGACCGCGGCGGACGCCGCGGCACGCAACCTCGAGCGGTCGCAGAAGCTCATCGCCGCCGGCGCGATCGCCGACCGCGACGTCGAGACCGCGCGCACGCAGAACCAGGCGGCGCAGTCGCAGCTCGCCGACGCGAAGGCGCGCTTCGCCGCCGCCGAGAAGCAGCTCGACAAGACGACCATCAAGTCGCCGATCGCCGGTGTCGTCAGCGTCCGCTCGGTGAACGCGGGCGACCTTGCGTCGCCGGGCGCGGCGCTCTTCACCATCGTCGATCCGTCGAGCATGCGCCTCGAGGGGAGCGTGCCGACCGATCAGATCTCGGCGGTGCGGCTCGGCATGCCCGTGAACTTCACGGTGCAGGGCTATCCCAACCGCGTCTTCACCGGGCGCATCACCCGCATCAACCCCGTCGCCGATCCGACGACGCGCCAGGTCCGCATCCTCGCCTCGATCCCGAACAGCGGAAACACCCTCGTCGGCGGGCTGTTCGCCGAGGGACACGTGGCGAGCGAGGCGCGCACGGGGCTCGTCGTCCCGGCGAACGCGGTGAACCAGAAGGACTTCGTCCCGACGGTCACGCGCATCCACGGCGGGAAGACGGAGAAGGCAGCGGTGACGCTCGGCCTCGAGGACAGCGGCACCGAGACGGTGGAGATCACGAAGGGGCTCGCCGCGGGCGACACCGTGCTCGTCGGCGGTGCGCAGGGCATGAGCCCGAACACGATCGTGCGCGTTCGCGCGGTGAACGACCGCCCCGCGCAATCAGAGTGAGGTAGCGGCACAATGTTCATCTCCGATTTCGCGATCAAGCGACCGCTCGTCACCGTCGTCGCGATGGTGGCGCTGGTGGTCTTCGGGCTCGTCGCGCTGATGAAGCTGAAGACCGACGAGTTCCCCGAGGTCGTGCCGCCGTACGCGTCGGTCGGCCTCATCTACCCCGGCGCGTCCCCCGACGGCGTCGAGAAGGAAGTGCTCAACCCCGTCGAGGAGCAGATCACCGCGATCAGCGGGGTAAAGACCGTCATGGGCAAGGCCTACGACGGCTACGGCTCGATCATCATCGAGTTCCAGTTCGGCACGAACATGAGCGACGCGACGCAGGAGATCCGCGACAAGATCTCCGCGATCCGCGCCGATCTCCCGGCCGAGATGAAGGAGCCGGTGATCACGAAGCTCAACGACACCGACCGGCCGATCGTCTCGCTCGCGCTCACCTCCACGAACCTCTCCCAGGCGGATCTGACGCGGCTCGCCGATCCGAAGATCACCCGCGAGCTCCGTTCGCTCAGCGGTGTCGCCGAGGTGCAGGTGTTCGGAAAGGTCGAGCGCGAGCTGACGGTCGAGCTGCAGCCCGACCGCCTGCAGGCGGCGGGTGTCAGCGTCGGTCAGGTGGTGCAGGCGCTGCAGATGCAGAACCTCGCGGCACCGGTCGGCCGCGTCACCGGCGCGCTCGACGAGCGCTCGATCCGCCTCAAGGGTCGGCTCGAGGGTCCGCAGGACTTCATGCAGATGGTCGTTGCCGAGCGCAACGGGCAGCTCATCCGGCTCGGCCAGGTCGCGCAGGTGCGCGACGGCACCGAGGAGCCGCGCTCGCTCGCGCTCTACAACGACGGCGAGGCGGTCGGCATCGACATCAAGAAGTCGCCGGGCTACAGCACCACCGACGTCAGCGACCGCGTGCGCGAGAAGGTGAAGCAGCTCCAGGGCGATCTCCCCGAGGGAACGCAGATCGTGCTCGTGAAGGACTCGGGGACGCGCGTCACCGCGGCGGTGACGAACGTGAAGGAGGCGCTGCTCGAGGGCGCGCTCCTCACCGTGCTCGTCGTCTTCCTCTTCCTGAACTCGTGGCGCTCGACGGTGATCACCGGTCTCGCCCTGCCGGTGTCGGTGCTCGCGAGCTTCATCATGGTCTGGGTGCTCGGCTTCAAGCTCGAGACCATGTCGCTGCTGGGGCTGTCGCTGGCGATCGGGATATTGATCGACGACGCGATCGTGGTGCGCGAGAACATCGTGCGCCACGTGGAGATGGGGAAGGATCACATGCGCGCCGCGCACGAGGGGACCGACGAGATCGGGCTCGCCGTCGCGGCGACGACGTTCTCGATCCTCGCGGTGTTCGTGCCGATCGGCTTCATGCCGGGGATCGGCGGGCAGTGGTTCAAGCCCTTCGCGCTGACGATCGCCAGCTCGGTGCTCGTCTCGCTCTTCGTGTCGTTCTCGCTCGACCCGATGCTCTCGGCCTACTGGCCCGACCCGCACCGGCCGGAGCACGAGAAGTGGTGGATCACGAAGAAGCTCGACCAGTTCAACCACTGGTTCAACCGTCAGGCGCAGAACTACAAGAAGGTGATCGCCTGGGCGCTCGACCACCGCGGCGCGATGATGGTGCTCGCCATCGGCAGCTTCCTCGCGGCCTTCACCATCCCGAGCAAGGGGCTGACCGGACTCGCGATCGCGCTGCTCGGCCTGGCCGTCATCGTCTGGGCGATGACGCACCGCGGGCTCGACATGGTGTTCCGGCTGGGGCTCGCGGTCGTCGGCGTCGCCCTGTTCTTCGTCGGACCTCGCTTCGTGCCCGCGTGGCGCAACGTCGGTCCCGGCTTCTTCCCCGAGGACGACCGCGCGGAGTTCATCGTCGCGATCGAGACGCCGCCAGGGTCGAACCTCGCCTATACGCGCGAGAAGGCGAGCGAGATCTACAGCATCCTGAAGCGGCACCCCGAGGTGAAGTACACCTACGCGACGCTCGGCAATCAGGCGACGGGATCGGTGGACGTCGGCAACATGTATGTGCGCACGGTGCCGAAGAACGAGCGGAGCAAGGGCGTCGAGGAGATCGTCGCCGGGCTGCGCACCGAGCTGAAGGAAGTCGGCGGCGCGACGCTGTCGGTGTTCACCAGCGACTTCGGCGGCGGGCGGAAGCAGCTCCAGTTCCAGGTACGCGGCAGCAACGACATCGCGACGCTGACCCGCGCGGCGGACACGGTGATGGCGATCGTGAAATCGGTGCCCGGCGCGGTGGACGTGGGGCTCTCGACGAAGGGACAGAAGCCCGAGCTCACGGTCGAGCTGAACCGCGGCGTCGCCGGAACGTTGGGCATCACGGCGGGGCAGGTCGCGCAGTCGCTGCGGCCCGCCTTCGCCGGGCTGGAGGCGGGCTACTGGGAGGATCCGAGCGGGGAGACGCGGAAGGTGCAGGTGCGCCTCACCCCCGAGTCGCGCCGCAACACCGCGGACCTCGCGCAGCTGCCGCTGGTGATGCAGGGACCCACCGGCGCGCCGACGACGATCCCGCTCGGCCAGGTCGCGTCGGTCCAGAAGGGCGAGGGGCCGGCGATCATCGACCACCTCGACCGCGACCTCGTCGTGACGGTGGAGGCGAACGTCGCCGGGCGCGCGAGCGGCGACGTCACCAACGACATCATGGCGCGCGTGTCGAAGCTCGACCTCGGCGGCGTGCACGTCTCGCTCGGTGGCGAGTCGAAGGACCAGAACGAGCTGTTCGGGCAGATCTTCACCGCGCTCGGCACGGCGGTGCTGCTGATGTACCTCGTGCTCGTGCTGCAGTTCGGGTCGTTCGTCGATCCGCTGGCCATTCTCGTCTCCCTTCCGTTGTCCCTCATCGGGGTGATGATCTCGCTGTCGATCGCCGGGATGACGATCAACATCATGAGCATGATCGCGATCATCCTCCTCGCGGGGATCGTGGCGAAGAACGCGATCCTGCTCATCGACTTCGCGAAGTGGGCGCGCGAGAAGGCGGGGATGCCGCTGCGCGAGGCGCTGATCGAGGCGGGCGCGATCCGTCTGCGCCCGATCCTGATGACCACCTTCGCCCTCATCGCCGGCATGATCCCCGTCGCGCTCGGCCGCGGCGAGGGGGCGCAGTTCCGCGCGCCGTTAGGCGTGGCGGTGATCGGCGGCGTCATGACGTCGACGCTGCTGACGCTGATCGTGATCCCGACGGTCTACGAGATCATGGACGGCTGGCGGGTGCGGGTGGCGCGCCTCTTCGGCCGCCAGCCCTCGCAGAAGACGGCGGAGCACCGGATCCCACTCGGCGAGCTGGGGGGAGCGCACGAGTCGGCGGACTGACTGACTGCCATGTGACAGGAGACTAGTGTCAGGGCAAGCGGCATGCGGCACGTGGCAGAGGGGCCACATGGCAAGCGGCATGCGGCACGTGGCAGAGGGGCAACATGGCAAGCGGCCGGAAGGCAGCTGCCTCCGAGCCCGTCTGCCACGTGGCCTCTCTGGCGAGTGTCTCATGACTCAGCAGTGATGACACTAGCCTCATGCCCCATGGCCCCACCGCCCCCAACCTTTGTGGCATGCCGAGTGTAGTAGTGTGAGCGCCGCGGCCGCCGGTCGGCGGGACGGCGCTCACCAGCTTTCCTCAGGATCCATGTCGATGCGGCTCTTCCCGGGCGCGACGGTTCGTCGCGCCGCGATGCTTTTGCTCCCGGCCGGCGCTCTCCTCGCCGGCGGCTGCGCCCACCTCAAGGAGTGGTTCCCGAGCCACGAGGACGTCTTCACCCCGATCGAGCCGAACGTTGGCGTCGCGCACATCACGGGGAAGGACACGACCTGGACTCTCGACGGCGCCGGGTACGAGATGACGAGCACTCGTCGCTCGATCCTCGCCGCGGCGCAGACCGCGCTCGACGGGGCGGCGTCGGACTTCCGCGGCTACTTCTCGGACGATCCGCCGAAGGTGCGCGTCGTCGCCATCCAGGCGCCACGCCGCGGACAGCGTCCCGACACGACGCGCCTGCGCGAGATCACAGCGAGCGGAGCGACCCCGCTCTTCATCCGCACCGCTGAGCAGGAGCGCGGACGCTACGGACCGGGACAGGACTTCGTCGTCGTCTCGCCGGTGGTGCGCGCCTGGGTGAATGCGCTCGGCGCTCGAGCCCGCTCGGACAGCGCGAGCGGGGCGACGGCCCGGCCCGCGGTCCCGCGCTGGCTCGCGACCGCGCTTCCGCCGCTCGTCGTCGGGAACCCTGACCCCGACATGGTCTCGCTCCAGATCGCGCAGCACCCGGACCGCATCATCGGGCTGCGCTCGATCTTCTCGGGCGACCGGCCCGTGCCCACCGAGGAGCAGACGCGCGACAGCGCGGCGCGCGAGTATCCCTTCGACCGCGACGGACGCGAGCAGCTCGGCCGCCGCTCGGGGCGCGGTCCCTTCCCGATGAGCCGCGGCGGTGAGCTCGCGGCGCTCAGCGGCGCGACCCTCTGGGACGCCGAGGCGATCAGCGTGGCGTTCTTCCTTGGCGCGAAAGAGGGACATGCCTTCATCGGCCAGGCGGCGCGCACCCTCATCGGCGGCGGCACGATGGACGAGGTGCTCGCGTCGGCGCGGGTGGTGCCGCGCGACGTGGACGCGCTCGATCGCGCCTGGCGCGACTGGCTCGCGCAGCAGCGTCAGTCCGAGGACCGCGCCTCGCGCTGAGCGGCGATGGGCGCCCTCTGCAAGCGCCAGCCAACGTCGCCCCGGCCGCGCCTGTACGGATGGGTGACGGCGAGAGAGCCGTTCACCTCGTGACCGGGGTGTCTTCAGGGGAAGGGGGACCGCCGGCGGGGGCCGAGGACGATTCGGCCCTCGTCGAGCGGGTTCGCGGCGGCGACGTCGCGGCATTCGACGAGCTGGCGCAGCGCCACATGAAGCGGGCCTACGCGGTCGCCTATCGGCTGCTCGGCCACCGGGAGGACGCGGAGGATCTCGTGCAGGACGCCTTCATCCAGGCCCTGGACAGGATCGATACCTTCGAGGCCGGTCGTCCCTTCGCTCCATGGTTCTTCCGCATCCTGACCAACCGCGGGCTGAACGCGCGACAGTCGCGGGCGCTGCGGACGATGTCCGAGCTGCCGGAGGACGTGGCGGCGACGACGGGGTCGCCGGAGCGGGACGCGGAGCGCGCCGAGCTCGCGCAGCGGCTGCGCGACGCGGTGGCCAAGCTGCCCGAGCGGCAGCAGCTGATCGTCCAGCTCTTCGAGATCGACGGCTGGACGAGCGCCGAGATCGCCGCGACGTTAGGCATCTCGGACGGGACGGTGCGCTGGCACGTGCACGAGGCGCGGCGCGTCCTGCGCGCCGAGCTGGAGCCGTACAGGCGCGACGAGAGAGGACAGAGGAGCGATGAGAGAGGAGCAGGAATCGACGATCGACCCTGAGCGTGATCCGCGGCTGCGCGCCGCGCTCGCCGACGCGTTCGGCGAGCAGCCGCGCGACGTGGACTGGAGTGCGCTCGCGCATCGCACGCGGAGCGCGGCGCTCTTCCGGCTGCGCGCCCGCGCGCGGCAGACGCCGTGGTGGGAGCTCGCCGGCCGCTGGTCGCGCCGCGCGCTTCCCGTCGGCCTCCTCGCCGCGGCGGCGGCGGTGCTGCTCGCCCTCTTCACGCCGCGCGCGACCGACGCCACGCCGGCCGACCGCGCGTCGGTCGCCGAGATCGTGACGAGCGCGAGCCCGGCGCAGGCGGTGCGGACCGTCGCCGCGAGCCCGCTCGACGAGACCTGGCTGTGGGGCGCGACCGTCGGCACCGACGCCGCGAACTCCACGACGGGCGCGCAGTGAGCGAGCGCTCGCCGAACGACGAGCCGGTGACGGCGGGGCGCCGGCTCACGCGCGGGCGCGCGCTCGCCCTCGCGGCCGTGGTGCTGCTGCTCGCCTTCCTCGCCGGCGCGGCGACGGGCGTCGTCGTCGAGCGGCGCGTGCTGCACCCGCAGTGGCGCGAGGCGCGCGGCGGGCGCGGTGAAGGCGGCCGCGAGCGTCGCGACGAGATGCGCGCCCGTCTCGCGAAGGAGCTCGGCCTCGACTCGGCGCAGTCCGCGAAGATCGACTCGATCTTCAGGCGTCATCGCCCCGCGCTCGATTCGGTGCGCGAGTCGATGGAGTCGCGACTCTCGAGCGTCGTCGCCCAGACGCGGCGCGAGATCGACTCCGTGCTCACCCCCGAGCAGCGCGAGAAGATGCACGAGCGGTGGGAGCACGAGAGCCGCGAGCACCGCGGGCCGCCCCCGCGCTGACGCCGCTCGGCGCCTGCCGACACGCTCGGCAACTGCCGACAGCTCGGCAACTGCCGACACAGAGTTCCACAGAGCTTTGCAAAGACGAGTTCCACAGAGGACTGCCACGCAGCGTAGTCCTCTGTGGAACTCATCAGTGCCGAGCTCCGTGGAACTCTGTGTCGGCCTTTGCTACAGCCGACAGCCCGCTGGCTCACCGCGCCGGCGGAGCGCCCTGCGGAGGACCGCCCATCCCGCGCCCGCCGCGGCGGGCGCGCATGTCGGCGACGTTCTTGTCGAAGACCGCCTGCTGGTCCGCGGTGAGCACCGCGCGGATCTCGCTCATCCGCGTCTCCATCATCTGGCGCATCTTCTCCCGGTCGTCCGGGTTGTTGCGCGGGTCGAGCCCCTGCATCTCGCCGCGATGGCGCGCCTGGATCGAGTCGATCTGCGCCTGCTGCGCGCTCGTCAGCGTGATGCCGTTGAAGAGCATCTGCTGCATCCGCTCGCCGCCGCCCATCCCGCGGCCCATGCCGTCGCCCATCCCCTGGCCCTGCGCGACGCTCGGCTGGGCCGTCGTCGCGGGGGTCGCCGCGGTCGTCTGCGGGTTCTGCGCGCACGCCATCAGCGCACCGCCCACCGTCATCGCAACGATCATCCTGCGGTTCATCTCTCCTCCTCGTTCGGTTCGCTGCATCGCGGGCACGGGCGTGCCGCGTCGTACGAAATACACCCTTCGCTTCACCAGCGTTGGCTGCCCGGGCACCGACATTGCCCACCCAGCGTTTTGCCCGCCTCGGGCGTACTACGAGTCGTGACCAGTACCCTGACGACCTTGCTCAGCACCCGACGAATCCTGCACACGCTCCGCGTGTGTGCCCTCTCCGCGTTTCCGCTTCTCGCGACGGCGCTCGCCGCGCAGGACTCGACCACGCGCATACCCGCCGCGACGGCGCCCGCGATCCCGACCGATTCCGCGGTTCCGATCAGCATCGACGAGGCCATCCGGCTCGCGCAGCGGAATTCCCCGCAGACCATCGCGGCGCGCGGCACCGAGCGCAGCAACCGCGCCGCGGTGCGCTCGGCGTACGGCGCGCTGCTGCCGAGCCTGAGCGTGAACATGGGCGCGGTGCGCCAGTTCCCCGCGGGACAGGCCACGCGGACCAACTCGTCGGGCGAGACGATCCTGCTTCCGTCGCAGCCCTGGTCGTACAGCAACGGGCTCTCCGTGAACATGACGCTGTTCAACGGAGGGCAGTCGCTCTACGACATCAGGACCGCGCGTGCCAACACCATCGCCGGCGAGGCGACGGGGGTCGCGGCGCAGTTCACCGTCGCCCTCAACGTGAGCCAGCAGTTCTACAATGCGCTCGCCGCGCGCGAGTCGGAGGCTGCGGCGCGCCAGCAGCTCGAGCTCGCGGAGCAGCAGCTGCGCTACTCGGCGACGCGCGTCCGCGCGGGCGTCGCGACGAAGTCGGATTCGCTGCGCTCGCTCATCCAGGTCGGGACCGCGCAGCTCGCGCTCCTCACCGCGCAGACGAACCTCCGTTCGGCGAACGCGGCGCTGACGCGCCTCATCGGGTCGGACCGTCTCGTCACCGCGGCGGCGGCGGACACGGTGCAGCCACCGCTCGACGCGGTCGCGCTCGACACCGCGGCGCTGGCGCGCCTCGCGGAGAATGGGCCCGCGGTCCGTCAGGCGCAGTCGGCGTACGCCGCGGCACGCATCTCTCGCCGCGCGGCGCGCGCGCCCTACCTGCCGACGATCACGGCGGGCTATTCGCGGAGCGGCGGCGGGCAGTCGATCTTCGGCTTCACCAACGACCCGTACAGCTACGGCGGCAGCTTCCGCCTCGGCCTCTCGTATCCGATCTTCGACCAGTTCGCGCGCGAGGAGCGCGTCGTCCGCGCCGACGTCGCGGAGGACAACGCGAGCGCCGCGCTGCGCGACGCGCGGCTCGCCGCGCGCGAGGTCCTGATCCAGAACGTGGACCAGCTCCGCACCGCGCAGGAGCGCGCGCGCGTCCAGCAGATCTCGGTGCTCGCCGCCGAGGAGGATCTCCGCGTGCAGCAGCAGCGCTACACCGCCGGCGCGTCCACGCTGCTCGACGTGCTCACCTCGCAGAACCAGCTCAGCCAGGCGCAGACGGCGCTCATCCAGGCGCGCTTCGACGCGCGTGTCGCGCGCGCGCGGCTCGAGTCGCTCATCGGACAACGCCTGACGCCGGCCGCGCGATGAGCGGCCGCCACGATCTCACCCCGCTCATGATGCCACGCCCAACGCAGGCGCGTCGCGCCGCCACGGTCCTCCTGCTCGCCCTCGCCGCCGCCTGCGGCAAGAAGCAGGAGGGCCGGATCGCGATCCAGACCGCGCCGGTCGAGCGTCGCAACATCACCGTCACCGCCGAGGCGACGGGCACCGTCGAGCCGGTCACCATCGTCGAGGTGAAGTCGAAGGCCTCCGGGCTGGTCACGCAGATGCCGGTGGAGGTCGGCACCAGGGTGAGCGCGGGGCAGCTCATCGTGCAGATCGACACGCGCGACGTGAAGAACAGCTACGACCAGGCGGCGGCGGCGCTCCGCGCGGCGCAGACGAGCCTCCAGGTCGCGCAGGCGCAGAAGACGCGCTCCGACGAGCTGTTCAAGCAGGAAGTCATCACGCCGCAGGAGCACGAGACGGCGACGCTCGCCTACGCGCAGGCGCAGTCGCAGGTGGTCGCGGCGCGCACCAACGCCGACCTGGCGCGCCAGCGCCTCGAGGACGCGACGGTGCGCGCGCCGGTCGCGGGGACGATCATCACCAAGCCCGTCTCGCAGGGGACGGTGATCACCTCGGCGACCTCGGGCCCGAGCGGGGGCACGACGATCGTGCAGATGGCGGACCTCAACAAGGTGCGCATGCGCGCGCTGGTGAACGAGACCGACGTCGGCAACGTGAAGCCCGGGCAGGTCGCGACGGTGACCGTGGACGCCTTCCCCGACCGCCGCTTCCAGGGCGTGGTCGAGAAGGTCGAGCCGCAGGCGGTGGTGCAGCAGAGCGTGACGATGTTCCCGGTGCTGATCTCGCTCGAGAACCGCGAGGGCTCGCTCCTTCCCGGGATGAACGGGAACGTGACGATGGTCGTCGCGCAGAAGAACAACGTGCTCGCGGTCCCCGCGGACGCGGTGCGGGCGATGAAGGATCTCGCGGTCTCGGCGCGCGCGCTCGGGCTCGACCCGGACTCGGCGCAGGCGACGCTGCGCGCGGCGTTCGCGGCGCGCGGCGGGGGGGGCGCCAACGGTGGCCGGACGCGCGACAGCGCGGCGGGGGAGGTGCAGGGGCCGGCGGTCGGGGGGCGGGGGGCGGGGGTCGGGGACAGCGCCGCGGTCGCGAGCAACGGAGGCCGCCGGCGTACGCGGCAGGGAGCGAGGGGGGCGGGCGAGGTGCCGGCAGCGCCTAACGGCGACCAGCCGCAGCAACTCCCGTTCGGCGCCGGCGGGGCGGGGGGCGGCACGGGGCGCGCGAACGCGCAGGTCGTGTTCGTGAAGGACAGCTCCGGCTTCACCCCGCGGCTCGTCAGGCTCGGCGTCACCAACTACGACTACACCGAGGTGGTCGGCGGGCTGAAGGAGGGCGATCAGGTCGCGCTCCTCGCGTCGGCGACGCTGCAGCAGCAGCGGCAGGACCAGCAGGCGCGCATCCGCACCATGACCGCCGGGCCGCTCTCCCCGGGCGGCGGCGGTGGCGGCGGGGGCCCGCGCGGAGGCGGCGGGGGCGGGAGGCCCTGATCATATGTTCGGCGGACAGATGCTGATCGGCGAGACGGTCTCGGTGGCGCTGAGCGCGCTCCGCGTCAACAAGCTGCGCTCGGTGCTGACGATGCTCGGCGTCGTCATCGGCGTCGCGGCGGTGGTGGCGATGGTCGCCCTCGGCCGCGGAGCGCAGGAGTCGGTGAACAACCGCATCGCCGCGTTAGGCACGACGCTGCTCACCGTGATCCCCGGCCAGGTGTTCGGCCGTGGCGTCGCGTCGGGGACCGACCGCGCCAAGCTCACCCTCGACGACGCCGTCGCGCTCTCCGAGCGCGCGACCATCATCGCCGCGGTCGAGCCGGAGATGTCGCAGAACCAGCAGATCCAGTACGTCAACAGGAACGCGAACACCTCGGTGATCGGCACCTCGTCGAACTATCCCGAGGTGCGCAAGTACTCGGTCGCCGCGGGGCGGATGTTCAGCGACGCCGAGGACCGGGCGCGGGCGCGCGTCGCGGTGCTCGGCGCGGCGATCCCCGACAACCTGGGCGTCGCCGACCCGGCGTCGCTCGTCGGCGAGGAGGTGCGCATCGGCGGGCTGCAGTACACCGTCGTCGGCGTGCTCGCGTCGAAGGGCCAGACCGGCGGCTTCCAGAACCCGGACGACCAGATCCTCATCCCGATCAACACCGCGCGCTTCCGCGCCTTCGGCACCGACCGGCTGCGCTCGATCAACGTCCTCGCCCCCACCGAGGCGAAGATCCCGGAGACGATGGCGGAGATCCAGAAGATACTCCGCCGCGAGCACCAGCTCCGCCCGGGAGCGAGCGACGACTTCCAGATCCGCAACCAGTCGGACTTCCTCTCGACGCTGGGCGAGACGACGCAGGTGTTCACCTACCTGCTCGCCGGGATCGCCGCCGTCAGCCTCCTCGTCGGCGGGATCGGGATCATGAACATCATGCTCGTCTCGGTGACCGAGCGGACGCGCGAGATCGGGGTGCGGAAGGCGCTGGGCGCGACGAAGAACAACATCCTCCTCCAGTTCCTGATCGAGGCCGTGGTGCTCTGCATCCTCGGCGGGATCGGCGGGGTGCTGCTCGGCGCGGCGGGGGCGATCGTGATGAGCCACCTCGCGCAGTGGACGACGTCGGTCTCCGCGGCGAGCGTGATCATCGCGCTCGTGTTCTCGGCGGGGGTCGGGATCCTCTTCGGCGTCTGGCCGGCGCGGCGGGCGGCGGCGCTGGATCCGATCATGGCGCTGCGGTACGAATAGAGCCACCCCGACGTGGGAGTGGACGGGGGACGCGCTGGAGCGAGTTGGGGAGGCGGGGACGACGTGGAACATGGGAGGTCGGATTCCCCTTCGGTCATCCCACGTCCGTCCCTCGTCCCGTGTCGTCCCTCGTCCCACGTCGTTCCTCGTCCCCAACTCGCTCCGCGGTTCCACATCCACTCCCACGTCGCAATGGACTATCCGGAATGCCGGAATGAGGGATAGTGAACCGTAGACGCTTCCTCGCCGCGGGCGGCGCGGCGGTGACGCTGCTCGTCGCCGACGCCGCGCTCATCGAGCCGCGGCGGCTGACCGTCACGCGCCACCTCATCCGCTCTCCAGGCGCCGCGCCCGACGCGCGGCACGTGCGCATCGTGCAGCTCACCGATCTGCACCTGTCGCCGATCGGCCCCTTCCACGAGCGGATCGCGCGCGAGGTCGCGCACGCCGATCCGCACCTGATCGTCATCACCGGCGACAGCATCGATCGCGAGGACTCGAACGGGCGCCTCGACGACTTCCTCTCCCTGCTCGACCCCGCGACGCCGAAGCTCGCGACGTGGGGGAACTGGGAGCATTACCTGGACATCGACCTCCGCACCACCGCCGACGTCTACGCGCGCCATGGGTGCCGCGTGCTGAACAACGAGAGCGCGGTGACGTACGTGAACGGGAAGCGGCTCCTCGTGACGGGGCTCGACTCGTCGCAGAGCGGCTTCCCCGACCTGGCGAAGGCACTGCGCGGCGTCGAGCCAGCGGCGAACCATCTGGTGCTCGCGCACTGCCCGGTGCAGCGCGACCACGTGGTCCGGCACATCACCACGGGGTCGGTCTGCCCGGTGCCGGGGCTGCGCACCGCGGAGGCCAGGGGCCAGACGGAAGGAAAGGGGGGACGGGACGTCTCCGGCGCGCGCTCGAAGGGCCCCTCGCTCCCGCACCGCCCGTCGCTCGTGCTCTCCGGGCACACGCATGGCGGGCAGCTGACGTTAGGCGGCTGGGCGCCCGTGACGCCCCCGGGGAGCGGACCGTACGTCGCCGGCTGGTACCGCGACGCGATGATCCCGCTCTACGTGTCGCGCGGGATCGGGGAGACGATGGTGCCGCTGCGCTTCTGCGCGCCGCCGGAGATCGCGGTGTTCGAGTGGGAGATGGCGTAGTCACGCTCGAAAAGGCGATGCGGGGGACGGCGCGCGCTCGGCCAGTCCCGTATCGCTGAGTTGTTTCCCGTAGCCCGCATCTCGTATCGCGGTATCCCGCCGCAGGCGGACACCCCGCATCGCTGATTCCCGTTACCCCGCATCCCCCGCCGCATTCCGCAGCAGCCGCCACGCCTCCGCGACGTGCCGCTCCTCCGTGCGGATGTTCCCGATCGCCAGCCGCAGCACATACCGCCCGTTCAGCTTCGTGTGCGAGAGGAACACCGACCCCGACTCGTTCACTCGATCGAGAATGCGTGTGTTGAGCCCCTCGAGCTCCGCCTCGCCCTTCCCCCTGGGCGCGTACCGGAAGCACACCGTCGAGAACGGCACCGGCGCGACGACCTCCCAGTCGCGCTCGCCCTCCACCCACCCCGCGAACTTCCGCGCCAGCGCGCAGTGCGCGCGAATCCGTTCCGCGAGCCCCTCCGCCCCGAACGCGCGAATGACCATCCACAGCTTCAGCGCGCGGAAGCGGCGGCCGAGCTGGACGCCGTAGTCCATCAGGTTCTCGACCGGGGCCTGCTCGCGCGTCGTGAGATACTCGGGGACGAGCGAGAAAGCGCGCTTGACGATCTCCGCCCGCTTCACGTAGAGCGCCGAACAGTCGATCGGGGTGAAGAGCCACTTGTGCGGGTTCACGACGAAGGAGTCGGCGAGATCGACGCCGTCGAGGACGCCGCGCAGCTCGGGGACGACGGCGGCCGTCCCACCATAGGCACCGTCGACGTGCAACCAGAGATTGTTCTCTCGTGCGATACCCGCGATCTCCCGCACTGGATCGATGCTCGTCGTGCTCGTCGTCCCCGCCGTCGCGACGACGGCGAGCGGCAGCATCCCCCGCGCGCGATCCGCGGCGATCGCCTCGCGCAGCAGGTCGGGGCGCATCCGGAACTCCGCGTCCGCAGGGATGTGCACCACGTTCTCGTGGCCGATGCCTAACGTTATGGCGCCCTTGTCCACGCTCGAGTGCGCGTGCTCGGAGCAGTAGACGCGCAGCACGGGGAGATCGACGCGCCCCGCCATCCCGCGCTGCCGGACATCGAGCCCCGCCGCCTCGCGCGCCGCGGCCAGGGCGAGCATCGTCGAGATCGACGCGGTGTCGTTGATGTGGCCGTGCCAGCCGGGCCCAAGTCCGAGGAGCTGGCGCAGCCAGTCGAGGGCGCGCAGCTCGAGCTCCGTCGCCGCGGGCGACGTCCGCCAGAGCATCGCGTTGACGTTGAGCGCCGACGCGAGGAGCTCGCCGAGTATCCCCGGCGCCGAGGCGCTGATCGAGAAGTAGGCGAAGAAGCCGGGGTGGTTCCAGTGCGTGATCCCGGGGAGGATCTTCGTCTCGAAGTCGGCGAGGATCGCGTCGAGCGACTCCCCGCGCACGGGGGGAGACGCCGGCAGCGACGCCGCGATCTCCCCCGGCTTCACCTGCGCGAGCACTGGATACCGCTCGGGGTTCGCGAGGAACTCCCCGATCCACTCGACGAGCCGCTTCCCGTACTCGACGAAGAGGTCGGGAGGCAGATCCCCGAACGCCGTCGCTTCCAGCCTGTCGCTTCCAGCCACCCGCCCTTCGCCGCTCACTGCGCGTATCGCAGGATGTCGTACAGGAAGTGCACCCCGAATCCCGCGTTCTCCACCGAGATGCGCTCGTCGTTCCCGTGTACGCCCTTCTGCGCATCGGCGACGTCGGTCATGAAGGGATCGAAGCCGTACGTCACGATCCCGAGCTTGCGATACGTCGGCCGGTCGGTCGCGCCGGTGAGCATGGGCGTGGTCACGATCGCCCTGGGATCGCGCTCGCGCGCCGCGCGCTCGATCGCCCGGAAGAGATCGGTCTCCGTCGGGCTCTCGAGCGGCGTCTTCGGCTTCAGCTCCGTGCTGAAGTGCACCGAGGTGTCGTTGACGATCCGCTTCAGCGTCGCGAGGAACGCGTCGGGATCCTGATCGGGGAGCAATCGAATGTCGAGCTTCGCGCTCGCCTCGGGCGGAATCACGTTCGTCTTGTTCGACCCCTGCAGTCCGGTGAGCGAGATGGTGTTGCGGAGGATCGCGTTCCAGTAGACGTCGTTCGTGATCCACGCCTTCGCGCGCGGATTCTTCACCGCGGTGGCGACGTCGGAGAGCCAGCGACGCTGCTCGCCGGTGTACATGGGTGCGATGTCGCGGAAGTACTTGGCGACGCCGGGCGTCACGTGGATGGGCGTCTCGTAGTCAGCGATCTTCGCCAGCGCGCGCACGAGCTTCGGCACGGGGTTCTGCTTCGTCGGACGCGAGCCGTGCGAGGGCGTCCCCTTCACGGTCACGCTCTGCCAGAAGGTGCGCTTCTCGGCGACGCCCACGCCCCAGTACCTGAGCTTCCCCTTCTCGACGGAGTTGTCGCCCCCCTCGGTGATGAGGAACTCGACGTCCTTCAGCGGGTCGGGGTGCTTCTCGACGAACTGGATCGCGCCGGTGGAGCCGAGCTCTTCGTCGGAGTTGCCGATGAAGACGATGTCGCGGTTGAGCTGCACGCCGCTGCGCTTGAGGAGGAGCATCGCCATGAGATGGGCGATCCCCTCGCTCTTCATGTCGAGCGCGCCGCGGCCGTAGATGTACCCGTCGACGATCGCGCCGCCGAAGGGATCCTGCGTCCAGTACGAAGGCGTCGCGGGGACGACGTCCATGTGGTGCACGAGGGCGATCGCCTTCTTGCTCCCGTTGCCCTTGAGCCGTGCGTAGAAGTTCGCCCGTCCGGCGCCGAGCGACACCGTGTCGAGGATCTGCGTCTCGAACCCTTCCTTCTCGAGCACGCCCTTGAGCCAGAGCGCCGTCTGCAGCTCGTTCCCCGGCGGATTGGTGGTGTTGATGCGGAAGTACTCCTGCATCATCCGCACGGTCTCGTCGCGCGCGGCGTTCCAGTCGATGGGCGCGGTCTGCTGGGCGGAAAGGAGCGCCGGCGCGGCGGCGAGCGCGAGAGCGAGGAAAGAGGTGCGACGCATGTCTCGGGGAGGGAGGGTAGGGAAGGGAAATCAGGACGCGGGGGAGAGTGGGCGCAAGCTCCACTACGGCGTGGAACCTGGGAGGTCGGATCCCCGGTCGGTCATCCCATGTCGGTCCGCGTCCCACGTCCCTCGTCGATCCCACGTCGGGGTAGAACGTCGGAAACCTCCCCCCGCTGATCGCGTACTACGAGAATCCCCTCCAGACTCCCATGCTGCTACCGCTCCTCGCCTCCCTCCTCCTCACTTCACCCGCGGCGCAGGCTCGAGATACGCTTCCTCCCGTGACGAAAGCGGACAGCAGCACGCGGAAGAAGGACGGCCACTCGGTGACCCTCACCGTCCGCGACCGCAAGACCGGCGCGTGCACGGGGTTGTCCACCGATTCCAACGACAACGATGCCTGCAAGGCGAGCCGCATCGCCGCGAAGCGCATCCCCGTCACGGCCGCGCTCATCGCGAGCGCGTATCGCACCCCGGCGACGCGCGCCCTCGTCCTCCGTGCCCGCGACGCGCGCACCGCGGTCGACTCGACGCTGCGCGCGTATCGCGCAACGGCGTACCAGCGGATGTCGGCGGGAATGGCGCTGCGCGCCCTCGCGCCCGCGCGGCTCGCCGCGCGCGGTGAACAGTCGGCGAAGGTCTGGTGGGATCGCGACCGTGGCGCGCTGGTGCAGATCACCGGCGCGCGCGAAGTCCAGATGATCGATCCCGACGACGACGACGTCGACCCGTCGAGCACGGAGACGTTCGAGCTCCCGTACGTCCCCGGGGAGGACCGGCTCTGGCCCGTCGGGCGCTGGAAGATCGACGTCAACGACGAGGAGATCATCCATCCCCTCGGTCCGGACGCGGAGGCGTACTACACCTACTCGATCGGCGACTCCGTCGTCATCCGCATCCCGCGCGGCGGCGAGTATCACCTCATCGAGCTGCGCGTCAACCCGCGCGCCGAACGGTGGAACGCGGTGGTCGGATCGCTCTGGCTCGACCGCGAGAGCGCGCAGATCGTCCGCGCCGCGTACCGGCTCTCCTCGCCCCTCGATCTCTGGTTCGCGATCGACGAGGACCGAGCCGCCGACAGCGCGAAGGGGAAGAAGGACGACGACGACATTCCCGCCTGGGTCAGGCCCGCGCTCAATCCCATGCGCGCGTCGCTCTCCGCGGTGACGCAGGAGTTCGCGCTGCAGGGCGGACAGTGGTGGCTCCCGATCTCGCGCACCGCCGAGGGAACGGTGCAGGTGGGGCCGCTGCGCGTGCCTGTCTCGTGGGAGGAGCGCTTCACGTACGACGACGTGCGCGGCACTCCGCTCCCCGATGCCGCGCTCGACTCGCTCGCCGCGCGCTACGCGGCGCGCCTCCCGCTGGCCGACTCCGCCGCGAACGCGCAGGAGCAGCACACCGTGGGTGACTCGGCGTCGACCAAGGCCCGCCACCAGCTGGACTCCTTGCAGAACGCGGAGAAGAGCGAGTGCATCAAGTCGCTGAAGGGGACGCGCACCGAGATCACCAGGCGCTCGGGCGTGCGCACCTTCATCGTGGTCCCGTGCGACACCGCGGTCCTCGCGCACTCCGCCGACCTCCCCCCGTCCATCTACGAGTCGAGCGACGTGCTCTTCGGCGCGACCGACCGCGAGGAGCTGCGCCAGTGGGCGATGTCGATCGAGGCGCAGAGCGAGGAAGGGAAGGCTCCCCCGCCGACGATCCTCTACGGGCTCGGCGGGGGACTGACGCGCTACAACCGCGTCGAGGGGCTGTCGCTCGGCGTGCGCGCCGATCAGAAGCTGAAGCGCGGCTACACGGCGCACGCGGTCGCGCGCTTCGGCTTCGCGGACCTGCATCCGGGCGGCGAGATCGGGATCTCGAGCACGAACCCGATCCGCACCTGGGACCTCACGGCGTATCACCGCCTCGCCGTCGCCGGCGACTACGGCGACCCGTTCACCCTCGGCGCGTCGCTGAGCGCGCTGCTCTTCGGGCGCGACGACGGCTTCTACTACCGCGCGACGGGTGTCGAGCTGACGCGCACGTCGAATGACCGGACGGCGGTGCAGTGGCGGCTGTTCGGCGAGCACGAGGGGGGCGCGCCGATGAAGACCAACGTCTCCCTCGCGCACCTCGGCAACGGACGCTTCACGGCGAACATCCCGGCACGCCGCGGCGACGTCGGGGGCATCGGTCTCGTGGTGACGCGCGCCTTCGGCGAGAATCCGCGCGGCTGGCGGCTGCTCGCGAGCACGCGCGGCGAGGCGGCGACGGGGAGCTTCGACTACTCGCGCGCCCTTGCCGACCTGACGCTCTCGCATCCGCTCCCCTTCGGCACCGAGGGCGCGCTCACCGGCGCGGCGGGGATCGCGGGCGGTGAGGCCCCGATCCAGAAGCTCTTCTTCGTCGGCGGACCGCAGACGGTGCGCGGGATCGATCCGGGGAGCGGCGTCGGCAACGCGTTCTGGCTCGGGCGCGGCGAGCTCGCCCTGTCGCGCGGCGTCTTCAAGCCCGTCGTGTTCGGCGACCTCGGCTGGGCGGGGAGCCGCGACGACTGGCAGCATCCCGGGCGGCCGCTCGCCGGAGCCGGCATCGGCGGATCGCTCTTCGAGGGGATCATCCGCGCGGATGTGGCGAAGGGGATCCGTCCGTCGGGGGGCGTGCGCGTCTACCTGTACATCGACGCGCGGTTCTGATTGGAGTGAACCTGGGGGCCCGTTGTTTCATTGAGCCAGTGTGCGTGTTAGGCTGGTGGCGGGAAGCTGTTGGCAGGAAGCTGATCGCTTCCAGCCTCCTGCCAACAGCCTCCAGCCTCCTGCCTCCTGCCTCCAGCGGCGAAACATCACGCGCGCCACCAGACCCCAGGGCACCGAGCGATGAAAGCGAACAACATTCTCGAGACGATCGGCGACACGCCGCACGTCAGGATCAACAGGCTCTTCGGCTCGAGGGCCGAGGTCTGGCTGAAGCTCGAGCGGGCGAACCCCGGCGGGAGCATCAAGGACCGCATCGGGATCGCGATGATCGAGGACGCCGAGCGCCACGGCGTGCTGAAGAGGGGCGGCACGATCATCGAGCCGACCTCGGGCAACACGGGGATCGGGCTCGCGATGGCGGCGGCGGTGAAGGGCTACCGGCTCATCCTCGTCATGCCGGAGTCGATGTCGGTCGAGCGGCGCCGCATCCTCAAGGCGTACGGCGCCGAGGTCGAGCTGACTCCGCGCGAGAAGGGGATCCGCGGGTCGATCGATCGCGCGAACGAGCTGAAGGCGCAGAACCCCGGCTCCTGGATCCCGCAGCAGTTCGAGAACCCGGCGAACCCCGAGATCCACCGCCGGACGACGGCGCAGGAGATCCTGCGCGACTTCCCCGAGGGGCTCGACTATCTGATCACCGGCGTGGGCACCGGTGGGCACATCACGGGGGTCGGCGAGGTGCTCAAGCAGAAGATGCCGGCGCTGAAGGTGCTCGCAGTCGAGCCGGCGAAGTCCGCGGTGATCGGCGGGGGCGAGCACAGCCCGCACAAGCTCCAGGGCATCGGCACCGGGTTCATCCCCGCGGTGCTGAACCGTCCCATGCTCGACGGCACGGTGGCCGTGACGGAAGAGGAGGCCTACGCCTACGCCGTCCGCGCCGCGAAGGAGGAAGCGATCTTCGTCGGCCCCTCTTCCGGCGCCTCCCTCGCCGCCGTGGCGAAGACGCTGCCTAACGTTCCGGCGGGGAGCCGGATACTCACGTTCTGCTACGACACGGGGGAACGCTACCTGTCGGTGGAAGGGTTGTTCTGACTTGTGACTCGTGAGTCGTGAAACGACCCTGCGGGGGGTGAGGTGTGAGGTTTCGTGGCGAGTGACTCGTGACCGGCGTTACCGGCCGTCAACGCCCGTCACGAGTCACATGTCACTCCCCCTCACACCTCACCCATCGTAGTTCCGTTTCACGACTCACGAGTCACGAGTCATGACAGACCTGTTGACGCCGACCGGGCGTCGCGCTTACCCTTCCTCATGCACTCGCGCCTCGCGCTCATGTGTTGTCTCATGTGGCCTCACACGCCGGGAGCCGGGTCGCGCATGTAGGTACGCTCGCGTACGAGCGTAGCAGATCATCAGCGCCTCGGTTCCAACGGGAACCGGGGCGTTTTCGTATCCGTTCGTCTGCCTAACGCACTACCCGCCCGAACCCGTCGGGCGGACCGGGCGCTCGCGGAATGGCAACCGCCGCGGCGCCGTCACCCCAATGGAGAGGTTCCATGAAGCCGATCGCGATCTATCACGAGCATCCGGACTGGTTCCGTCCGCTCTTCGCGGAGCTCGACCGTCGCAACCTTCCCTACGTGCGCCTCGACGCGGCCGCGCACGTCTACGATCCCGCCGAGACCGAGGTCCCCTGGTCGGTGGTCGTCAACCGGGCCTCGCCCTCCGCGTATCTCCGCGGTCACGCGCAGTCCACCTTCCACACCCTCAACTGGCTGCGCCACCTCGAGCGGATCGGCGTCCCCGTGATCAACGGGTCGCTGCCGTACGAGACGGAGATCTCCAAGGCGCTCCAGCTCGACGTCCTCGCCGGGCTCGGCCTTCCGTACCCGAAGACCTTCGTCGTGAACTCCGCGGCGCGCGTCCGCGAGGCGGCGGCGAAGCTCCGCTATCCCGTCCTCGTCAAGGCGAACATCGGCGGCAGCGGCGCGGGCATCGTCAGGTACGACGACGAGGCAGCGCTCGCCGCGGCGGTCGAGGAGGGACGCATCGCGTTAGGCATCGACGGCGTCGCGCTCGTCCAGGAGGCGGCGCCCCTCCGCGACGGCCACATCACCCGCATCGAGCTGCTCGGCGGGAAGTTCCTCTACGCGATCGACGTCTTCCCGGCGGAGGGCTCCTTCGACCTCTGCCCGGCGGACATCTGCCAGACGACGCGCGGCGAGTCGCTCGCCCGCGCCGCGTGCGCGATCGACGCGCCGAAGAACGGGATGCGCGTGCAGCGCGCCTCGCCCGCGCCGGAGATCATCGCCGGCGCCGAGCGCATCGCGCGCGCGGTGGGGCTCGACATCGG
The DNA here is from genome assembly GCA_036392515.1 of Gemmatimonadaceae bacterium. GTDB lineage: Bacteria > Gemmatimonadota > Gemmatimonadetes > Gemmatimonadales > Gemmatimonadaceae > JABFXC01. Next base: position 43,010 of record DASVXU010000020.1, read on the forward strand.
CGGGATCGAGTTTCTCGTCGACGACCGCGACGGAAGACACTACTACTACGACGTCAACGCGCTCTCCAACTTCGTCGCCGACGCGCCGCGCGTGATCGGCTTCGATCCCTGGCAGCCCTTCGTCGACTTCATCGAGGAGCGCGCCGGCGCCGGCCGCGGCTCGTGGGACGAGTCCTCGAGCGAAGCCGCGCACGACGCCGCCCTCGCGCGCGCGGAGGGCTGAGCGATGAGCGAGAAGCGACTGCGCTACGGCTACTGGCTCCCGGTCTTCGGCGGGTGGCTGCGCAACGTCCCCGACGAAGGGATGGAGGCCTCCTGGGCGTACGTGAAGAAGCTCGCCCAGCGGAGCGAGGAGCTCGGCTACGACCTGACGCTCATCGCGGAGCTCTTCCTCAACGACATCAAGGGGATCGACGCGCCCTCGCTCGACGCGTGGAGCACCGCCGCCGCGCTCGCCGCGGTGACGGAGACCCTCGAGCTGATGGTCGCGGTGCGGCCGACCTTCCATCAGCCGGCGATCCTCGCCAAGCAGGCGGCGAACGTCGACCTGATCTCGAATGGGCGGCTCTCGCTCAACGTCGTCTCGAGCTGGTGGAAGGACGAGGCGCGCCGCTACGGCGTCCGCTTCGACGAGCACGACGACCGCTACGCGCGCACCGAGGAGTGGCTGACGGTGCTCGGCGGCGCGTGGAGCGAGAAGGAGTTCTCGCACCGCGGCAACCTGTACGAGGTGAGCGAGACGATCCTCGAGCCGAAGCCCGTGCGTCGTCCCCGGCCGACGATCTACGCCGGCGGCGAGAGCGAGACGGCGAAGAACCTCATCGCGCGCCGCTGCGACGCGTACGTGATGCACGGCGATCCTCCCGAGCGCATCCGCCCGAAGATCGACGACATGCGCCGCCGCCGCGACGCCGCCGGTCTCCCCGAGATGGAGTTCGGGATGGCCGCGTACGCGATCGTCCGCGACACCGAGCGCGAGGCGAAGGACGAGCTGGCGCGCATCACCAACGTCGCGCCGGGCTCGCCGGGCTATCACAACTACCAGGACTGGATCGCGAACACGCAGCTCGAGTCGCGGGTGACGCTCGAGGACTACTCCGTCTCCAACCGCGGGCTTCGTGCCGGATTGGTCGGAACCGCGGAGCAGGTCGCGGAGCGGATCCAGGAGTTCGAGGACGCGGGGGTGGCACTGCTTCTCCTGCAGTGCAGCCCGCAGCTGGAGGAGATGGAGCGGTTCTCGGAGACGGTAATGAGGCCGCTCGCGACGGCGTAAGAGCTGCACGAAGCACGAACCGGCGGGATGCACGCGCAGGCGAACCGGCGATGCGCGTGTCAACGATACTGCGGTGAATGGTGCACGATACACGGACGGGCCTCGGTCGGCACTGGCTGACCGGGGTCCCGTCGTTCATCGTTCATCGAGCATCGCAGCATCGTTGACACGCCTTCCGCTCATTCGCGTGCGCGTGCATCAGCTCCTTCGCCAGGCGTGCATCACGACTCCCGAACATGCTCACCCTCTCGCTCGAGACGACTCCGGCCCCGGCAGACGAGCAGGTCGTCCTCAAGGGCCTGCGCGCCTTCAACGTCTCCGTCATCGGGGATCCGCACGAGCGGCCGGTGAACGTATTCGCGCGCGACGGCGAAGGGCGCGTGGTCGGTGGGCTCGTCGGGCACATCAAGTGGCGCTGGCTCTACGTCGCGAAGCTCTGGCTGCCGGATTCGCTGCGCGGCACCGGCACGGGGACGAAGCTCATGCGCATGGCCGAGGAGCACGCGTGGAAGGAGGATTGTCTCGGCGTGCACCTCGACACCTTCGAGTATCAGGCGCTCCCTTTCTACCAGAAGCTGGGTTACGAGCTGTTCGGGACGCTCGAGGGCTATCCGCCCGGCTACAGGCAGTACTACCTGAAGAAGACGCGGCCCACGAGCTGATGGCGCCGCGGTCGGTCGCGATGCGTGCGGCGCTGACGCTGTGCGGCGTCGCGGCGACGAGCGTGCTCCTGCTGCTCGGCGCGACGCAGCTGAACATCGCCGTGCAGGGCGATCGGGGCGCCCCCTGGATCGCGTTCGCGCTGATGGTGCTCGCGGTCTGCGCCGGCTGGCTGACGATCTGGGCGGCGCGCGGGGCGAACCCGCTCGCGCGACTCGCGCCCGAGCGGCGAACGGTCGCACGCTCGCCGCGCCGCGTCGTGGTGGCGAGGGCGTTGCTCGCGCTCTCGGCGCTGCTCGAGGTGCTCTTTCTCCTCGGGCTTCCTCTCGGGTCGCTCCGATGGCGCGAGCTCGTCACGGCGGAGATCATCCTCGCGCAGCTGGTCGCGACGCTCTACGCGGCGCTCACGCTCGCGCATCGCGAGCCGCGTGGACGACACGTCGCCATCGTGCTCGGCGCATGGATGGTGAGTCAGCTCCTCCGCTCCACCTTCCAGCTCGCGATGGCGCCGGGCAATCCCGATGCGGGTCCGGCCGCCGGGCTCTCGTATCTGCTGGCGTGGCTCTGCTTCGGGAGCGCGATCGTCGCCGCGCTGGCGGTGCTCTCGCTGCGCGGCGAGTGGCCGGCACGGAACGCCGGCCCGACCGACGCGGTTGTATCTTGAGGGCTCGCGGGCCGCGACCGCTGCCGCCCTTCAACCGAGATCCACGAGCGACGCATGCGCCGCACGATGTGCAAGTCGAAGATCCACCGCGCCACGCTCACCGGCGCTGACCTCCACTACGTCGGCAGCCTCACCGTCGACCGCGACCTGATGGACGCCGCCGACATGCGCCCGTACGAGCAGGTGCACGTCGTCAACGTGAACAACGGCAGCCGCCTCGTCACCTACATCATCGAGGGTGAGCGCGGCAGCGGCACCGTCCAGCTCAACGGCGCCGCCGCCCGCCTCGGCGCCCCGGGCGACGTCGTCATCGTGATCACCTATGGCGAGTACGAAGAGCAGGAGCTCGACGCCGGCTTCGAGCCAACGGTCGTCTTCGTCGACGACAGGAACCGGCGCGTCGAGCTCCCGGCGCGACATCCGGGGAGCGAATGACAGGTCGCGACGCCGATCTCCCCTCCGATGCCTTCGCCGCGAAGTTCCCGGTGTCGGTAAAAGGGGTGGTCGAGGTCGGCGGCCGCGTCGTGCTGCTCCGCAATCCGCGGGACGAGTGGGAGCTCCCGGGGGGAAAGCTGGAGCCGGGCGAGGACCCCGCGCGCGGTGTCGAGCGGGAGATCCTCGAGGAGCTCGGCGTCGCCGCGGTCGTCGATTCGCTCCTCGACGTCTGGCTCTACGACGTGCTCGGCAAAGTCGAAGTCCTGATCGTCACCTTCGCGATGCGTCCCCTCGCCGCCAGCGTCGCGTTGCGCGTGAGCGACGAGCACAAGGCGCTCCGGCTCTTCGTGTACGACGACGTGCCGGCGCTGCGCATGCCGGACGGCTACAAGCGCTCGATCGCGGCCTGTCGCGCCCGCCGTTAGGCAGGCGCTGGACGAAACGCGCCGCTGTCGCTCACCCCGAACCGGGAGACGCTCGCCCCCGGTCGCTTGTGCCGCGCGCCCCGACCTCGCACGATGACGCCGTCATCACCGACCAGAGGTGAACGTCATGCGCATCGCACAGCTCACGCTCTCGATCACGCTCCTCGCGCTCCTCGCCGCCTGCCAGGATCGCTCGCTCCCGACCTCGCCCACGGCCGCGCCGGCGGTCAGCGCCGACCGCGCGCGCGACGCGACGCCGGGCACCATCGAGCTGACGCAGGTCGCCGACGGCTTCACTCAGCCGGTGGGCCTCGTGCACGCGAACGACCGCAGCGGCCGGCTCTTCGTGATCGATCAGATCGGTATCATCCGCGTCATCGATCGCGACGGGACGCTGCGCCCCGAGCCCTTTCTCGATATCCGAGATCGGATCGTTCCCCTGAACCGCGTCTACGACGAGCGCGGGCTGCTGGGGCTCGCCTTCCATCCGCGCTACAAGCAGAACGGGAAGTTCTACGTCTACTACAGCGCGCCGCTGCGCCCGGGCGCGCCCGCCGGGTACAACGTCACGAGCACGATCGCCGAGTATCGTGTCTCGTCCGATCCGAACGTCGCCGACAGGGCCTCGGAGCGGATCCTCCTCCAGGTGGACAAGCCGCAGAGCAATCATAACGGCGGCACGATCGCCTTCGGGCCGAAGGACGGAAATCTCTACATCTCGATCGGCGATGGCGGCGGCGCGAACGACGTCGGACGCGGGCACGTCGAGGACTGGTACGCGGCCAATCCCGGCGGGAACGGGCAGGACGTCACCCACAACCTGCTCGGCAACATCCTCCGCATCGACGTCGACCATCGCGCGGCGGGACTGGAGTACGCGATCCCGCGCGACAATCCCTTCGCCCGCGGCGGCGGCCTTCCCGAGATCTACGCGTACGGCTTCCGCAACCCGTGGCGCTTCTCCTTCGACATGAAGGGCGAGCACTCGCTCATCGCCGGCGACGCGGGACAGAATCGCTGGGAGGAGGTGGACCTCGTGCGTCGCGGCGGGAACTACGGCTGGAACGTGAAGGAAGGCACGCACTGCTTCGACGCGACGAACGCGAGGGTCGATCGCCCGTCGTGCCCGAGCGCGATGCCCGACGGAACGCCGCTCATCGATCCGGTGATCGAGTACGCGAACGGAGCGCAGGGCGCGAACGGGGTCGGGCTCGTGGTGGTCGGCGGGGTCGTCTACCGCGGTCACCGCGTCGAGGGGCTCGACGGCCGCTACATCTTCGGGGACTGGAGCAGGAGCTTCCTCGGCGCGCCGACGGGACAGCTCTTCGTGTCCACGCCGATGGGGCAGCGCATGTGGGGGATGCAGAAGCTCATGATCGCCGGGAGCCCCGACGGAGAGCTGCACCACCGCGTGCTCGGCTTCGGCCAGGATGCACGCGGCGAGGTCTACGTCCTCACCACCGACAACAGCGGTCCGTCGGGCAACACCGGCAGGGTCTTCCTGATCTCCGGCCCGCGGCGCGCCGGTGACGTCGACGACGACCACGGCGACGATCAGGGCGACGACAGCGAGTAAGCGGGCGACGCGGCTCGCCACGGTCGTCAGCGATCTTCAGGGAGCAACGGCGGAGGAGAGCCGTCGCTGTTTTCTGCTGGTGGCTGGCGGCCGTACTTCGAGGGAGTACGGGAGTACGGGAGTACGGCACTGCCATGAGGCGGTTGCGTACTCTCCTACCTCCGTACTCCCGGACTTTCGGCAGTATCGCCCTTCACCGACGTCACCGCCTGCGGCTCGGCCTTCGACTTCACGAGGCAGTCGAGCTCGCGCTCGCGCAGGTTGAACTGGTAGCCGGGGCCCAGCAGGCCGACGCGCAGGTAGCTCAGCGTCAGGCGTGAGCCGCTCGTCACCTCGTTCGCGTTGTCGAAGCGGACGCCACGGCCGTCGACGAAGGTGACGCCGCCCTTGCCCACCACTTCGCCGAGGTGCCCCTCGACGACGAGCGCGGTGTCCTCGTCGATGCCGAGTCCCATGAGATCCGGGTTCGACGCGATCGCGACGAAGAGCCGGTGCAGGCGCCGCCGCTCGGCGAAGTGCGTGTCGATCATCGCGCGGAAGCCGAGCAGGCCGAGCCCGGGTCCGATGTGCATGTCGGTGCTGACGCCCTGCTCGTCCACCTCGCCCCCGGCGAGGATCGTCTCCGTGAGCGCCGCCGCGCCGGCGCTCGTCCCGCAGACGACGGCGCCGCGGCGGTAGGCCTCGCGGATCGCCTCGCCGACGCGCGAGCCGCCGATCGTCGCGACGAGGTGCACCTGGTCGCCCCCGCCGAGGAAGATTCCCTGCGCCTCGGAGACCAGCTCGGCGATGCGCCGGTCCTGCGCGACCTCGCGCCGGTCCACGATCGGGATCTCGACGTTGGTGGCGCCGGCGATCTTGAGGTCGTTGCGCCAGGCGATCGCCGACCCCATCGGATCGCTCGACGCGGTGGTGAAGCCGACGATGCGACCCCCGTCGCGCGCACCGGCGCGGTGAACGAAGGTGCCTAACGCCTCGCCGTCGGCGCTGCATCCGCCGCCGATGAGAACGAGGGTGCCGGCGGTGTCGCCGGCCCGGCGCTGGGACGGGGTCACCGCGGCGCCTCCTTCTCCGCGCAGCGCTCCGACCAGCAGCGCGCGGCGAGCGCGGCGGCGACCTGCGACGCGGCGGGCGCGTCGTCGCGCAGCGGTCCCACGTCCTCGGTGCGGCTCCCCATGTCGAGGAGGATGCGTCCTCGCTCGACGAGGGCGACGGCGACCGCGACCTTCTGGTCGCGGCGCGTCACGTCGTCGTCGGTGGCGAAGATCGCGACGCGGCAGCCCTCGTCGCGCGCGCGATCCTGCACCTCCCACGCCTTCGCCGGCGCGATCATCACGCCGCGGCGGCTCACCGCGTCGGCGAGCACCGAGACGAGCCGGCTCGCGCGCTCGGGATCCTGGTAGCGTTCCGGCACGTCGGTGAGCTTCGTGTCGAGCACGATCGCCATCTTCGAGTGCGAGTAGGGCAGCCCGGCGTTCAGGATGTACGACGGCGCGACGTCGATGACGAGCGCGTTCTCCTCGATCCCGTGGCGGAGCATCGCCTCGCGCGTCTCCCCGCGTCCCTCGCCGCCGGTGATGCCGCAGAACACTTCCTGGATGGGAGGCGGCACGTCCGGCAGCGCGGCGAGGGCGCGCAGCTCGGCGACGTACGCCTCGACGCTGTCGAGCGTGCCGGCGAAGGCGCGCTGCACCGTCTCGAGGGCGAGCGCCGCCGCGCGCAGCCCCACCTGCTCGTGGACGCGCTCGAAGATCAGCGTGTACTCCCCGTCCACGTCGCCGCCGCGGGTGCGCCCGTAGCCGACGTCGTGGCCGATCATCGTCTGCAGCTCGAGCGCGACGTGCTCGATGATGTGCGCCGCGTACGTGCCGCGCCGCAGCCGCGTCACGAAGCCGCCGCGCTCGCCGATGCTGCAGCGATGCTCGATCAGGCCGGGCATCGCGTGCAGCAGCGCTTCCGTCAGCCCCGGCACGTCGGCCGAGGAGATGTTCTCGTACGCGCCGACGAGGAGATCCATCCGGATGATCGGCTCGCGCATCCAGTAGTTGGCGCCGCGCGTCGCGTGCAGCGTCGTCATCCGGATCTCCGACGCGGGGTCGGGACGCTGGTCGGCGCGCTGCTCCGCGGGGGCGACCGCCGTCATGCGCCGGCCCCCGGGGCGTCGCCGTTCGCGCGCGGGCGCGCTCCCCCGTCGGGGGAGGGCGACGGCTCCGGGTAGAACTGCGCCGGCGGATGCGGCGTCTGGGCGCGCACGAGGTCGAGCACCGCGGGGACGTCGTCCGCCGTCACGACGGCGAGGTCTCCCTCCTCGAGCAACGACAGCGCGTGCTGCACCGCCTCGAGCTCCTCGTGCACGATCTCGATCGCGTCGCGGCTCAAGCCGCCCGCGGTCAGCCCCTCGATCAGCAGCCCGGCGATCTCCCCCTCGGCACGGCCGCGGCGGTCCTCGTCCTCCTTGATCACCGCGTAGTCGAGCACTCCACCCGCGATGCGTCCCACGGTGCGGATGTCCTCGTCCCGCCGGTCGCCCGGCACCGTTATGACGCCGACGCGGCGGTGCACCGGCATGCCGCCGACCATGTCCATCAGCCCCTCGATCGCCGCCGGATTGTGCGCGTAATCGACGATGACGCGCTTCGTGCCGAGTCGCAGCACGTTGAGGCGTCCCGGCGTGAGCGAGGGAGAAGGGAAGAAGGAGAGCAGCCCGGCGCGGATGTCGTCGTAGCGCATCCCCTGCACGTACGCCGCGGCGATCGCCGCGAGCACGTTGCCGAACTGGAACTTCGCCGCGCCGCCGATGGTGAGCGGCACCTCGCGCGTCGGCGCGACGGGGATGCGCAGCCGCCCGCGGCGGATGACGAAGGTGTCGTTCTCGATCCGCGCGCCGATCCCGCCGCGCGCGATGTGGTCCTCGAACACCTCGTTCGTCCCCTCGGGGCGCGTCGAGAAGTAGACGATGTCCGCGGTCGTGCGCTCGCGCATCTGCGCCACGAGCGGATCGTCGGCGTTGAGCACCGCGTGTCCCTCGCGCTTCACCACCGCCGCGACGACGGCCTTCACGTCGGCGAGCTGCTCGAGGGTGTTGATCCCGCGCAGTCCGAGATGGTCGGCGCTCACGTTGAGCACGATCCCGACGTCGGCCTCGTCGAAGCCGAGCCCGGCGCGGATGATCCCGCCGCGCGCCGTCTCGAGCACGGCGACGTCCACCGTCGGGTTGGAGAGGATGATGTTCGCCGAGAAGGGGCCGGTCATGTCCCCTTCCATCACGAGCCGGTTCTGCAGGTAGACGCCGTCGGTCGTCGTGAAGCCGACGGTCATCCCGTTGTGGCGGAAGAGGTGCGCGATGAGGCGCGTCGTCGTCGTCTTGCCGTTGGTGCCGGTGACGGCGATGACGGGGATCGTCGGCTCGGTGCCCGGCGGGTAGAGCATGTCGATGATCGGCGCCCCGACGTTGCGCGCCGTCCCCTCGGTGGGATGCGTGTGCATCCGGATCCCCGGCGCCGCGTTCACCTCGATGATCACCGCCCCGTTCTCGCGGAAGGGAACGGAGATGTCGGGGGTGATGACGTCGATCCCGGCGATGTCGAGGCCGACCACGCCGGCCGCCATCTCGCACGCGGTCACGTTGTCGGGGTGCATCTCGTCGGTGCGGTCGATCGAGGTGCCGCCCGTCGAGAGGTTCGCCGTGCCTCGCAGCAGGACGGTCTCCCCCGCCGCGGGCACCGTGTCGAAGGTGCGCCCCGACGAGGCGAGGAACTCCTCCGTCGTCCGGTCGTTAGGCAGGAAGGTGAGGATCTTCGTGTGCCCGCGCCCGCGGCGCGGATCGCAGTTCGCCTCGTCGACGAGCTGGCGGATCGTGCTCCGCCCGTCGCCGACGACGCGCGCCGGCACCCGCTCCGCGCAGGCGATCACCTTGCCGTTGATGACGAGCACGCGGTGGTCGTTCCCGACCGCGAACTGCTCGACGACGATGCGGCGCCCGTACTCGCGGGCGAGCGGCCACGCGGTCCGCACGTCCTCGACGCTGCGCAGCGCGCCGGAGATCCCGCGCCCGTGGCTCGCGTCGAGCGGCTTGAGGATGACGGGGAAGCCGATGTCCTCCGCCGCCTCGATCGCTCCCTCGAGCGAGGTCGCGACGTCGCCGCGCGGCACGGGGAGCCCGATGTTCCGCAGGACGCGCTTCGTGTCGTCCTTGTCCTGCGCGATCTCGACCGCGATCGCGCTCGTGTAGTCGGACATCGTCGCCTGGATCCGGCGCAGGTTCTTGCCGAGGCCGAGCTGGACGAGCGATCCGCTGTTCAGTCGCCGCACGGGGATCCCGCGCCGCCGCGCCTCCTCGACCACCGCGGCGGTCGAGGGACCGAGCTGCACGTCCTGGCGGAGCTCGCTCAGGTCGTCCACGATCTTCGCCGCGTCCACCGGCTCGCCGACGAGCGCCGCGCGCACGATGGTGACGGCGTCGCGCATCGCCTGCAGCCCGACCTCCTCTTCCTCGTAGGCGACGATCACCCACCAGACGCCCTCGTCACCGCTCGCGACGACGCGCCCGAAGGAGACGTCGCTCCCGGCGAGCGTCTGCAGCTCGATCGCGACGTGCTCGAGGATGTGCGGGATGTGCGTCCCCTCCCGCAGTCGCTCGATGAACCCTCCCGCCTCGCCGCGCGAGCAGGGGTGCTCGTGCAGCGTCGGGATCGCGGTGACGAGCCGCTCGGCGAATCCGGGGACGTGCGCCGACGTCACCTGCTCGAGGCTTCCGAGGGTCAGGTCGCAGGCGATGACGGGAGCGAGACGCCAGTAGTTGGGACCGCGGAGCGCGCGCAGACGCGTCATGCGCAGCTCACTCGGGTCGATGGCCGTGGCCGCGGAGGATGCTTGCAGCGTTTCCGACATGTGGTGACACGAAGACGCCCGCGTCTGAATGAGCGCGGGCGTTCCCAGAGAGGGCAAGTCGTGTACCCTCGGAGGGGTCGGGGGTCAGGGGTCAGCCGTCGGCAACTGCCACACGGCAGGACCCGACCCCTGACCCCCGACCCCCGACTCCTGCGTTCAGCTCACCTTGATGTTCTGCATCATACCGTGCGCGACGTGCGGCTTGCCGTCCTTCGCGTCCGGAATGAAACAGAGCATGGCGTAGTCGCCCGGGGTCAGCGTGACGGGGAAGGTCGCCGTCCGGCCGACGCCGAGGCCGGAGACGCCGCCGAGGGGCTCACCCGGCGGCGGACCCTGCTGCTTCTCGATCCAGCTCGCGACGTCGGCGGCGGTCTTGCCCGGCGCGAGGCGAACCAGCACGACTTCGTGCGTCTGCGGGGCGGTGTTGACGACCCGGATCACGTGCGCGCCGCTCGTCAGCGGCGTCGAGAGACCGAAGCTGTAGTCGGTGAGCTTCAGCTCGACGTCGGCCGGAAGCTGCGCCGCGGCGACGGCGGTCCCAGTGACGGTGAGAGGACGCGACATCCCCTTCGCGATGTGCGGTACGCCGTCCGCGCTCGGCACGAAGCAGACGAGCAGGTAGCTCCCCGGCTCGAGGTTCAGCGTCGCCTCGGCGACCCTTCCGGGCGCGGGCGGGTTCACCCCCGCGATCTCGACCGCCCACTTCGGCAGCGCGGGCGACGTCTTCATCGTCGCGAAGAGATCCGCCGGGGTCTTCGCGGAGTCGAGGCGGATGAGTCCCACCTGGTGCAGCTCGGGACCGGCGTTGGTCTCGAGGCGGATGGTGGTGAGGCCGGCCTTGATCGTGTCCATCGCCTGGAAGGCGAAGTCCGACGTCTTCACGACGAGAACGTTAGGCGTCGCGGCGGCCGCGGCGGCGGTGGAGTCCCTGTGCGACTCGGCGTTCGAGGTCGAGCAGGCAGCCATCACGAGCGCTGCCGCCGACACCAGCATCGGTGCGCGGAGGTGGTTCATTTCGGGGGGGGTCCTGTTCGAAGTTGTCGGTAAAAAAATTCGACCGGGCGGGGGCCCGGCCGAGGTGCGAATACGTTGTCGTTCCCGAGGCGGTTTCGCAAGAACTGCGGGGGACAGGGGCCAGGTGCAATGAACGGCGGCAACCGCAGTTCCTCACGCCTGGCCCCCTGTCCCCGCAGTCATTGCACCTCGATCGTCCCCTCGCTCATCACGACCGACGCCCCACCCACGCGAACGGCGTCTACATGTCCCCCTCGCTTGTCTACCTCGACCTCGATGATACTCGGCCGTCCCATCTCGAAGCCCTGCTCGACCACCCAGCGCAGGGTGCCGTCCTGGCGCGCGTCGCGCGCCGCGAGGTAGCCGCCGAGGGCTGCGCAGGCGGAGCCCGTCGCCGGATCCTCGGGGACGCTGATCCCCGGCGCGTACATTCGCGCGCGGATGTCCGAGCCCTCGCGCTCGGGGTCGCGCGAGAAGACCATGATCATCGACGCCCACGCGTTGCCTAACGTCCGCTCCCAGTGGTCGACGCGGACGCGCGAGCGCTTCACCGCGTTGCGGTCCTTGAGCGGCACGAAGACGAAGGGAAGCCCGCACGACACCGCCTGCGGCGCGAAGTGGCCCCCGACGAGGTCCTTCGCCTCGAGCGACAGCATCTCGGCCAGCGTCTCGCGCGTCGGCACCGGCGGCCCGATCTCGGGGAGCTTCGCGACGGAGAGCTGCGCGAAGGCGGGCTGGCCATCGCGCGACCGGATCGTCACCGGCACCGGCCCGACCTCCTCCTCGAAGACGATCTTCGTCTCGTTGCCGGTGAGCTGGATCTCCCCGATCGCCGCGAGCACGTGCGCGCTCCCCACGGTCGGGTGTCCCGCGAACGGCACCTCGCCCCCCGGCGTCCAGATCCGCAGCTTCTTCGTCCCGCCCTTCTCCGGAGGGAAGACGAAGGTCGTCTCCGAGAAGTTGAACTCGCGCGCCAGCGCGAACATCTGCTCGTCGTTCAGCCCGCGCGCATCGGGGAAGACAGCCAGCTGGTTTCCGCCGAAGGGTTTGTCGGTGAAGACATCAGCTGTCACGAAGCGATACTTCATTCTGCCTCTTGTGGGGGATGCACGCTCAGGCGAAACAGCGATGCACGCGGCAACGATACCGCGGTGCACGATGCACGGTGCACGACGCGCCCTCGTTCATCGCGCCCCGTTCATCGCGCCCCGTTCATCGCCGTATCGTTGACACGCCTTCCGCTCATTCGCCTGAACGTGCATCGCCGTTTCGCGCAGCGCGAGCCCGATCCAAGTTGCACGATCACTCCGCCTCCATGAACGGATACCGATAATCCGTCGGCGGCACGAGCGTCTCCTTCACCGCGCGTGGAGATACCCACCGCATCAGGTTCAGCTTCGAGCCCGCCTTGTCGTTCGTTCCCGACCCGCGCGCCCCGCCGAAGGGCTGCTGGCCGACCACCGCGCCCGTCGGCTTGTCGTTCACGTAGAAGTTCCCCGCCGCATTCCGCAGCGCGATCGATGCCTCGCGCAGCGCGTTGCGGTCGCGCGTGAACACCGCGCCCGTCAGCGCGTAGGGAGACGTCGCGTCCACCTGCTTCAGCGTCTGCTCCCACTTCGCGTCGTCGTAGACGCTCACCGTCACCACAGGGCCGAAGATCTCCTCGCAGAGCAGGCGGTAGTTGGGGTCCGCCGTCTCGACGAGCGTCGGATGGATGAAGTACCCCACGCTGTCGTCCGCCTTGCCGCCCGCGATGATCTTCGCGTTCTGCTTCGCGTCGCCGAGGTACTCGCTGATCTTCGTGAACGCCTTCCGGTCGATCACCGCGCCCATGAAGTTGCGGAAGTCGCGCACGTCGCCGACGCGGATCTCGTTCATCATCGCGGCGCAGCGGTCGCGCACCTCCGGCCAGAGCGACTTCGGCACGTACACCCGGCTCGCCGCCGAGCACTTCTGTCCCTGGTACTCGAATCCGCCGCGTACGATCGCGACGGCGAGCGCCGCCGGGTCCGCGCTCGCGTGCGCCAGGATGAAATCCTTCCCCCCCGTCTCGCCGACGATGCGCGGGTACGAGCGGTAGCTCGACATGTTCCCGCCGATCGTCTTCCACATGTTGTTGAAGACGGCGGTGCTGCCGGTGAAGTGCACGCCCGCGAGATCGCGGTGCGAGAGCGCGACCTCGGAGATCATCGCCGCGTCGCCGGGAAGGAAGTTGATCACCCCCGGCGGAAGTCCCGCCTCCTCGAGGATCTTCAGCGTGTACCACGCGCTGAGCATCGCCGTGGCCGCCGGCTTCCAGATGACGGTGTTCCCCATCAGCGCCGGCGCCGTCGGAAGATTCCCGCCGATCGCCGTGAAGTTGAAGGGCGTCACCGCGTAGACGAACCCCTCGAGCGGGCGGTAGTCCATCGTGTTCCAGAAGCCCGCCGGCGAGAGCGGCTGCTCGCGATACAGCTCCTGAGCGAAGCCGACGTTGAAGCGCCAGAAGTCGATCAGCTCGCAGGCGCTGTCGATCTCCGCCTGGAAGGCGGTCTTCGACTGGCCGAGCATCGTCGCCGCGTTGAGCGTCGAGCGGCGCGTCGTCGAGAGGAGCTCGGCGGCGCGGAGGAAGACCGCGGCCCGATCCTCCCAGCTCCACGCCGCCCACTCGCGGTGCGCCTCCGCCGCGGCGTCGATCGCCTGCGTCACGTGCTCGCGCGTCGCCTTGTGCCAGTCGGCGAGTACGTGCTGGTGCGCGTGCGGCATCACTGCCTGCGCGACCTCTCCCGTGCGGATCTCCTTCCCGCCGATCACGAGCGGGATCTCGATCCGTTCCGCGCTCATCGACGCGAGGCGTTCCTTGAGCGCCTTGCGCTCCGGGGAGCCGGGCGCGTACGACTTCACCGGCTCGTTCACCGGCGGCGGCACGTGGCGCACCCCGGCGAAAGCACCGAGGCCGGTGCCGTCGGCGACGCGATCGCTCGGCGTCGCGGGTGGATTCGTATTCGAAGCGCGCGCGTTCGCGGCGGGAATGGCGGGAGCTGCTGACATGTTCTTCCTCGGCTGGTCCTGCATTAATGCTATTCCGGTGCGTGGTCGAAGTGAATCGAGCGCGGAGCTGGAGGCAGGAGGCTGATGGCTGGAGGCTAAAAGCTTTCAGCTTCCAGCCTCCTGCCCATAGCCTCCTGCCCATAGCCTCCTGCCTCCAGCCGATAGCCTCCAGCCGATGGCCTCCCGCCTATAGCTTCCAGCCACGATGCGCACACTCCCGACACTTCTCCTCGTGGCTCTCGCCGCCTGCGCCGAGCTCCGCTCGCCGGTCGAGTGGCGCGACGCGCGCGCGCGCGACGCCGACTCGCTTCCCGGCCGGCTGGTGCTGCGCGCGGACAGCGCGGCGTTCGCGCCCGACACCCTCGCCGCCGGGGTGTCGCTGCCCGGGGGAGCCTGCCCCGGGAGCGCGCGCGTCGCGTGGAGTGGGGGGAGCGGCGTCGAGCGCTACGTCGTCTGGTGGGCGCCGCGCGCCGACTCGAGCGCGGCGCT
>DASVXU010000021.1:0-9452 GCA_036392515.1 Gemmatimonadaceae bacterium
GTCGCGAGCGCCTGGCGGCCGATGACGGTGTGCGCCATCTCGAGGACCCCCGTCCCGATCACGAGCATCGACGCGGGGCGTGCGCCGATCGCGTCGGAGCGCGTCACGAGGAGGAGCGCGGCGAGGGAGATCGCCGCGATCATCCCGGCGCGCCAGAGCAGCAGCAGCGCCGCCACCTCGCTGTCGCTGGTCGTCATCGGCCAGGGCGAATGCTGCGCGAGGAGGAGGGCGACGATCCCCGCCGCGGTCGCGACGAGGATGACGTCGAGCAGCTCGCCGAAGTGCAGCCCGCGCCGCGCGCGCCGCTGGCCGACGACGAGCGCGAAGGTGATCGCCAGCGTCGGGTTGACGCCGGCGATCAGCGCCCAGAGCCCGGGGTTCGGGAAGACGGGCACCTTCCCGGGGATGACGTAGGTGACGATGTCGTGCCCCAGCGCCACGGCGCCTGCGGCGGTGCCGAGCGCCATCCCGATGTAGAAGGATCGGCCGATCCCGCGCCGGCTCGCGCCAGCGACGACGAGGCCGGCGAGCAGGAGCGCGACCGCGATGCCGAGGGCGACGCTGCCGGCCGTCGCGAACTCATGTCCGGGGACGACGGGGCGCAGCGCGATGATCGCGAGCGCGACGACGGCGCTCAGCCGCGCGGCGAGCGCGAGCCGCCCGCTCGGCGACCGGTCTCGAAGCCAGCTCCCTGTCATTCCTGATGGACGCCCGAGCGAGTGGGGCGTTTCGCGCCCCCGCGGCTCCCGGTCAGACGTCGTCGCCGGAGCCGATGCTGGTCATGAAGGCTTCGACCACGTCGGGGTGCCACCACGACGAGACGCGGCGAACCTCGTCCACCGCGCGGTGATGCGTCATCGCCGGACGGTAGCTGCGCGTGGAGGTCAGCGCGTCGTAGACGTCGGCGATCCCGATGATCTGCGCGGCGAGCGGGATCTCGTCGCCGCAGAGGCGATCGGGGTAGCCGCTGCCGTCGTACTTCTCGTGATGCCAGCGGATGATCGGCTTGATGTCCCACGGGAAGTCGATCCCCGCGAGCATCTCGATGCCGAAGATGGGATGCTTCCGCATCACGTCCATCTCCTCGTCGGTGAGCCGACCGGGCTTGTTCAGGATCTCGTCGGGGACGTTCACCTTGCCGAGGTCGTGCAGGTAGGCACCCATGCGGATCACGGTGAGCTCCGCATCGGGAAGCTCGAGCGCCTGCGCCACACGCACCGCGAAATCCGCCACTCGCTCGCAGTGACCGAAGGTGTAGGTGTCCGCCGATTCGATCGAGCGGCCCCACTCGCGGACGGTGTCGAGGTAGACGCTCTCCAGCTCGGCACGCTTCGTCGTGATGTCGACGAGGTCGATGCGCGCGTCGAGACGGCGGAAGAGCCGGTGCGCCGTGTTGAGCAGCTTCAGCGCTTCCTGGTTGCGGCCCTGCTCCTGATAGAGCCGCGCCAGGTCGCGCGCCGACTCTGCTTCGGCGAGCGTGTTCGACGACTCGGCCGCGAGATCGAGCGCGGAGCGCAGGCGCGCTTCGGCGAGCACGGTGCGCCCCGTCTCGCGATAGACGACGCCGAGGACGCGGTATGCCTCCGCTCTCGTGCGCTGGATGCCGAGCTGCCCGAAGATCTGCAGCGCCGCTTCGGCGTTGCGACGCGCTTCGTCGTAGCGCTGCTTCGCGAGGAGCACCTCGGTGCCGCTGAGCAGGCACGACGCGCGGAGGTGGACGTCGCCCACCGACTCGGCGAACTGGAGGCTGCGGTCGAAGTAGCGCTCCGCCTCGTCCCACTCCTCGCGGTCGGCGCTGACCTTGCCGAGGTTGTGGTAGACGATCGCGCAGCCGCGGTCGTCCTCGACGTCGCGGAACGCCTCGAGCGCGCGATGATAGTGCATGAGCGCGCGATCGAGCTCGCCCTGGATGTTGGCGATGATGCCGAGGTTCTGCTCGATGCGCGCGCGGAGCGCCGGGCTGCGATAGCCGCCGAGCTGGATGCCGCGCTCGAAGATCGCGCGCGCCGAGTCGAAGGCGCCGACCTCGAGCTCGGAGGCGCCGAGCGAGTTGAGCGCCTCCGCGGCGAGGATGTTGTCGCCGATCTTCTGCGCGACGGCGAGGCTGCGGTTGCAGCGGTCACGCCCCGCGGTGAGCTCGTGGCGGCGGAAATGGATCACCGCCATGCGGCGCAGCGCCTCGCTGAGGACCGCGTCCGCCCCTTCCCGCTCGGCGGCCGCGATCGCGAGCTCGTACTCGCGCCCCGCGTCGTCGAGACGCCCGCCGAGCTCCTGTCCGCGCGCGCTGCGGATCAGGTCCTGGGCGGACACGAGCGGCGGGACGCCGTCGTACCGCGCCCCGCCGCCCGCTTCCCCCGTCTGCTGCTCGCTCATCGCCGGCCGCTCAGTAGGCGACGACGTAGTGCGAGAAGTGATTGATCGCCGCCCAGACGCTCGACGCGTTCTTCTGGTCGTACGAGGTCGGCTTCTCGAGGATGTTGTAGTCGTCGTCCGTGTAGACGACGTCGCGGTACTTGCTGTTCGCCAGCTCGCACTTGTGGTAGTCGAGCATCAGGTACGAGCTGCCGAAGTGGAGCCCGTGCGGAGAAAAGCTCAGTTCCGCGTGCTCGGACACCGGGAGCTCGACGGTGATGACCGTCTTCTCCTTCAGCGCGCCTCTCGGGATGAAGAACTTGTGCGGTCCAACGTTGAAGAGGGCGCCTTCCGGCCCGACGATCTGCACGTCCGCCGCGTAGGGGAGCGGCTCGCAGTCCGCGACGGTGGTCGCGGTGTTCGGATGGCCGTGGCGCTTCTTCGCGTGTGCCGCCTGCCAGAGCCCGTGCAGCGAGTCGTACACGGAGACGCTACGGTCGGCTTCCGCCTTGACGCGGGCCTTCTCGCGGTCCTTCCACTGAGCCAGCGCGTCGTCCGGGCTGGCGGTGGTCAGGCTCGGTCCCGAGGAGCCGAGATCGTAGGCGGCCGCAGTGGGCGCGACGGGCGTCGCGGGTGTCGCGCTGTCGGTCGAGCAGCTCGCGAGGGCGATGGCGGCGACCAGCACCGCGAAGGCGACGATGAGCTTCCGCGGCGTTGAGAGTAGCGTCTTCATGAACGAATCCCCGATGACTTTGGGGCGAATCCCGGTCGGGCCAGCGGATGCTGCCCTGCGGAGCGCCGTCGCTCCGGCGCCCCGTAAGGCAACTCCGGAGCCACGCGCTTTCGTTCAGAAAGTCGTTATGCCACAACGGCTTACGCAGCGTGCCTTGAGTCACTCTCCCTTGCGATCGGACAAGCTGACCGGACACGCGGTCACAGTGTCCGCGTCAGCTGCCTCACGTCATGAATTCGTGCAGCAGGGAATGGAAGTGGTGCACGCCGTTCTCGCGCTTCGCCGAGTAGCGTCCACGGTCGTACACGCGCGAGCGGAGGTTCTTCTGCACCGCCTCGCAGATCTCGATGTCCTCCGCCTGGATCTCGTCGCTGAAGGCGACGAGCTTCGACCACGCGGGATCGGTCGCGGGATCGGAAGGCGGCTCGAGGGCGAACCACTCGAAGACGACGACACAGCGGTCGTTGCCCGCCGGGAGGACGACGTTCGTCTGCACCTGGCCGAGGTAGACGTTGAGCATCGTGTTCGGGAAGAGCCAGTAGTACTGCGCCTGCTCCTCCGGCTTCGTCGGCACGTACTGGCGCTGACCCGCGAGATGCGCGGGCACGGGGCGCAGCGGCGCGTGCTGCAGCGAGTAGTAGCGGTGCGGCTCGACGCGGTACTGATCGTAGTCGAGCTCCTTGTGCAGCCCCGGGTGCACGACGGGGAGATGGTATCCCTCGAGGTAGTTGTCGACGTAGACTTTCCAGTTGCAGGCGATCTCGTAGTCCTTCCGCATCACCCAGCGCATGCGCTCGGGATGGAAGTGCGCGGCGCGCTGCGGGATGTCCTCGAGAAAGTCGGCGAGCGGGGGTGCCTTGGGGTCGACGTTGACGAAGACGAGCGGGCCCCAGCTCGCGACCTGCACCGGCTGCAGGTGGAAGTCGCGCTTCTCGAAGCGCTCGACGCCTTCCATCTCCGGCGCGTTGATCAGGCTCCCCTTCAGGTCGTAGGTCCAGCCGTGATACTTGCACTGGAGGGTCTGCCGCTTCCCGCAGCCGTACGCGACGGGACCGGCGCGATGCAGGCAGACGTTGTGGAATCCGCGCAGCGTCTCGCCGTCGCGCAGCACGACGAGCGTCTCCCCCGCGACCTCGGTGGTGAAGAACTGCCCGCTCTGCGCGACCTGCTCCGTCCGTCCGACGAGCTGCCAGCTGCGCGCGAAGATCTTCTCGCGCTCGAGCTCGAGATACACGGGATCGACATACAGCCGCGCCGGAATCGTCGCGGCGCGGGAGATGTCGGGGTCGAAGTGGAAGTGGAGAGGCATCGCGTTCACATGGTTCCAGGTGCGCGTCGCCGGAGGCTGCGGGCAGGAAGCTGAATGCTGACGGCGACAACGGACGCAGTCGCTTCCAGCCTTCAGCCTACAGCATTCTGCCTCCGGCGCAGCAATGGATAAAGCGGCAGTCCGGCCACGACCAGCGCCGTCCCCCACCCGATCACGCTCCATCCCACGCCGTACATCGTGTAGAGCACGAAGAGAAACGCGATCGCGGCGACCAGCTTCGCGGCGGCGGCGCCGCGGGGGGCGAGGATGAACTCCGCGGCGGCGGCGAGGAGGTGCGGGAGGAGCGTCGTGAGGACCGAGAGGAGGACGATGAAGTTGAACGCCTCGAGCAGGGTCTGCGAGAAGTAGAGCGTCAGCATCAGGCTCGTCACGATGGCCCCCACGACGAGCCCCACCGCGGGCGTGTGGAAGCGCGGATGGATCGCGGCGAGCGGGCGGAAGAACAATCCGTCCTCCGCGGCGCTGAGCGGGATTCGTCCCGACATGAGGATCCAGCCGTTGAGGGTACCGAGCGCCGCGGCGATCGCCGCCAGTCCGACGATCATTCCCGCCCACGGGCCGAGCGCGTGCTCCGCGGCGACGGCGATCGGACGCGCCGAGCCGGCGACGGTCGCGTTAGGCAGCGAGCCGGCGACCGCGAGCGCGGTGAGGAGGAAGATCGCCGTCCCGACCCAGTAGCCGATCATCGTGCCGCGGCGGATCGTCCGCTCCGGCGCCTGGACCTCCTCCGCGGGGACGGTCGCCGACTCGATCCCCGAGTACGCCCAGACCACCAGCGCCGCGCCGCCCGCGATCGAGCCGAGGCCGTTAGGCGCGAAGGGATGGAGGTTTGCCGGGTCGAACCAGAAGAGCGACGCGATCGCGACGAGCGCCAGGGGGACGAGGTTGAGGAACATCACCACCGTCTGCACCCGGCCGCTCTGCCGCACGCCGAGCACGTTGATCAGGCAGAGCCCCCAGACGAGCGTGAGGGCGAGGACGAAGCGCAGCGCCGGGCTCCCCTCGAGCAGCGGGGAGAAGCCGGCGATGTAGCCCACCGCGCCGGTCACGATCGCCGCGTTGCCGATGATCGCGCTCACCCAGTACGACCAGACGGTGACGAAGCCGGTGAGATCGCCGAAGGCGGCGCGGGCGTACACGTACGGACCGCCGGTGCGCGGGAAGCGCGTGCCGAGCCGCGAGTAGACGAGCGCGACGAAGAAGTACCCCGCGGCGACGAACCCCCAGGCGACGATGCCGTACGGCCCGGTCTCCCTGGCGAGAGAGGCGGGGAGGGTGTAGATCGACGTCCCCACCATGTTCCCGACGACGAGCGCCACCGTGCCGAGCAGCGACAGCCCGCGGACGAGCTGCGCGCCGGAGGGGCGGCCGGCCGGTGGCGCGAGACGCGTCGTCGGCTCGGCGTCGCGCGTTAGGCCGGTCACCGGATCAGGTGGCCGATCCGCTTCCAGCGGATGTCGGTCAGCGGGCAGACGCCCGAGCCGCACTGGTCGTCGTACGAGTAGTACACGAAGATCGGCTGGCCGCGCACGTTGTTCCGCGGGACGAGCCCCCAGTAGCGGCTGTCCTTCGAGTTGTAGCGGTTGTCGCCGAGCATCATGTACCGATTCTCGGGGATGAGCAGCGGCCCCCAGTCGTCGTGCGTCGGCCGCGCGGGCGCCGCGCCGAAGCGCGTATTGCGCAGCTCGAACTGGTGCTGCCAGTCGAAGAGCGGGTTGTACTCCGTCGTCTGGTCCGGCGTCGGCGGCGCGTGCGAGCCGTAGCCCTGCCGCTGCGCGATCCCGTTCACGTAGACCAGCCCCTTCCGCATGTAGATCGTGTCGCCCGGCATCCCGATGACGCGCTTGACGAGCGTCGGCGTCGGATCCTCGGGCTGGTCGATCTGCGGGGGCGACTGGAAGACGACGATGTCACCGCGCCGCGGGTCGCGGTAGAAGCGCACGGGCGTGCCGGGGACGCGGATGCGGATCGGGTGGTTCGTGAAGGGGATCGTCGGGCCGTAGATGAACTTGTTCACGAACAGCCAGTCGCCGACGAGCAGGCTCGGCTCCATGCTCCCCGAGGGGATGCGATACGCCTCGATGACGAAGGCGCGGATGCCGAGGAAGATCGCGACGAGAGCGACGATCGACTTGAAGTTCTCCCACGTCTTCCCCGACGCGGGGCGCTTCCCGCCGCCGCGCGCCTGCGCGACGGTGTTCTTCGGCTTGTTCGACGAGGGCGTGCGTTTACGGGCCACGAGATGCGAAGACGAGAAGGAGATGCGATCTGTTCCGGCGTGACGATGCCGCCGGGTCGGAAGATACGACGTGAACGGCTCGCGCGGCACGGGCCCGGTGGCTCTTCCCGGATGGGTATCGGATCGCTCCGAGCGCGCTTCGGGGCCCGTCGCGCCGGGGCGCTCATGGCCTTGGCAACGGCTGTCAAGACACGAAGGTCGCGAAGGAGCACGAAGATGTTGACCTGAGCCCCCTTCGTGGCCCTTCGCGACCTTCGTGTTTCAATGACGAGAGCGACGGCCGGCTCGTTGCGCCGTGGAACTCTTCCGCCACACGGAGCGATCCGATGCCACTCACGCCGAGCCGCATCCGCTCGTGTCGGACACGAAAAGGGCGCACCGTTGCCGGTGCGCCCTTCGTGTATCGCCGATCGACGAGGCTTACGAGAGGTGCTTGTTGACGAGCTTCGTCATGTCGAACATCGACACCTGATCCTTCTTGAAGATCGGGCGGAGGTTCTCGTCGGCGTTGATCATGCGGCGCTCCTTGGCGTCCTGGAGACCCTTCCGCTTGATGTACGCCCAGAGCTTCTTCGTGATCTCGGTGCGCGGCATCGGGTTGCTGCCGACGACGGCCGAGAGCTGCTCGCTCGGCTGCATCGCCTTCATGAAGGCCGCGTTCGGGGTGCGCTTCGCGCCGCTACGCTTCTTGCCGGCGCTCTTGCGCGAGCTGCTCTTCTTCGCGCCGCCCTTCTTGGCGCCGCCGCGCTTCGCGCTGCTCTTCTTCGCGCCCTTCTTGGCGCCACCCTTCTTCGCGCCGCCCTTCTTTCTGGCTGCCATGCTGTTTCTCCTGTGTGTGATCGGAGTCCGGTTTCACGAGGGAAATACCTGTCCGACGGGGCACAAACTATATCGACCAGCGCGGCGCGCAATAGGGAGCGCGCGATTTTTCATAGGAGAAACGTGCTCTCGCCCCTCTGAAAACGCCGTGCCGCCATCGTCAGGCACCGTCGATTTCCCTCTGGACGCGTGACTCCGCACGCGTCCACGGCAGCAGAGACGCTCAATCCCCCGCCAGCGTTTCGAGCAGGCGCACCATCTTCTCGTCCCAGGGATCGGGGCTCGGATCGTCCTCCGCGATGTCGTAGTTCTGCTGCGGCGTCTCGAGGACGAGGGGGATCCCGCGCGTGCGTCGGTCGGCGAGCAGCCAGCGGAAGCCATCCTTCCCGATCTTCCCCTCCCCTATGAGCTCGTGCCGGTCGACGTTCGAGCCGAGCGCGCCCGCGCTGTCGTTCAGGTGGAAGAACGAAGGTGTGATCCCAGTCGCATTCTCGAACTCGTCGAGGATGACCGACGCCGCGTCGGGCCCGAACGCGAGATCGTATCCCGCGGCGAAGAGGTGGCAGGTGTCGAGCCCGTAGCCCGTGCGATCGCGCAGCGACTCGGGGACGGCGGCGAGCATCATCGCGACCTCCTCGGGGGTGCGGCCGACGGTGTTCCCCGCCCCGGCGGTGTTCTCGATGAGGAGCCTGGTCTCTCCCTCGACGGCGCGCAGCGCGTTGGCGATCGCCTGCCCGACGCGCTTCGCCCCGGCCGCGCGGTCGCCGTCGGTCGCGGCGCCGGGATGGAAGCAGACCATCCCGAGGCCGAGCGTCGTCGCGCGCTCGAGCTCCTTCGTGAGCCCGGCGTTCGCGCGCCCCCATTTC
Source organism: Gemmatimonadaceae bacterium (assembly GCA_036392515.1). Lineage (GTDB taxonomy): Bacteria > Gemmatimonadota > Gemmatimonadetes > Gemmatimonadales > Gemmatimonadaceae > JABFXC01. The sequence goes on from DASVXU010000021.1 coordinate 8,340, forward strand.
GTCTCGTCGGGAGTCGCGACGTTGAGGACGTACGCGGCGTGCGCGATGACGCGGCGCGAGGGGATCTCCGTCGTCTTCAGCGCCTCGCGGAAGCGCTCCGCGCGCTCGGGGCGGACGCCGATCTTCTCGTTGTAGTACTTCGGCACCGCGGTGAAGATCTGCAGCGCCTGCATCGACGACGCGCCGGCGCGGCGCGCCGCCATGTCGATTCCGCCGTTGTCGACGGTGTGCGCCCCGAAGTAATGCGTGCTCATTCGTGGATCCGGGCTAGCGGTTGGTGGACGGGGACGCGCGCTCCCCGATGCGCGTCGTCAGCACGGGCGCCGAACCGGGCGCGCGCTGCACCCAGGCGACGGCGATCGTGCCAGGCGCGAGCGCGACCGCGGGGTCGCTCGCGTCTCCCGAGGATGGGACGGTGACGCGCTCCTCGAAGATGTGTCCCATCGTCCGCGAGAGCGCGACGCCGAGCTCGGAGCGCGAGCGCGTCGGCTGCACGAAGGCGACGGCGACGGTGTCACCGAGCGAGGCGATGGCGACCTGTCGCAGCTCGTCGCCGTACATGATCGCCACCGGCGAGTGATACATGTGGCCATGCTCCATCGAGTGCGAGAAGAACACCCCGGTGCCCTCCGGCGCTCGCATGCTGTACGCCACGTGGACGTAACCGCTCGCCGAGTCGGCGGCGACGGCGGGCGCGGGACGCGAGCAGCCGACGGTCGAGCGATCGACGGTATCCACCGGCTCGACGGTCGTCCAGCTCCGACCGCCGTCGGTGCTGCGCGCCGACATCAGCGCCGCGCTCGAGTCGGCGCGCGGGGCCCACCAGACGACGTAGCGCTCGACGCCGCTCCCCCCGCTCCACGCGACGCGCGCGCTCCCCGGGCAGGCGCCGGCGGGGAGCGTCGCTCCCGCCGCGAGGGTGTCCGGCGCGAAGCCCACGCTGTCGCCGCGCAGGACGAGGCGGCCGGGAAGCGAGTCGGCGTCCCTCGCGCGCGCATCACGCCATTCGACCGGCGAGCGGAGCTCGGCGCAGGCGGCGAGAGCCACGAGGAGAAGTGTCGGGAGTGTGCGCATCGTGGCTGGAAGCTATAGGCGGGAGGCCATCGGCTGGAG
>DASVXU010000022.1:0-15392 GCA_036392515.1 Gemmatimonadaceae bacterium
GAACCACGGGCCCGACGATCCGATTTCGTCACATCGGGGGTATTACCACGGGGATGGACGTCGTCTGGGAGTTCGTTCCCCGCGCGGGCGGCACCGACGTGCGGATCGTGCACGTCTGGGACGGTCCGCGCTGGCCTCTCGTCGGGCGCTTCGCCGCCCGCGCGGTGATCGGCCCCGTGTTCGTCCACGGCATCGCATCGCGCACCCTCGCCGGCCTCGGTCGGGCGGCAGAGCGCCTCGCAGCAGAGGAGAAGACCCGATGATCTCGTTCCACCGCCGGCGCGTCGCGATCACCGGCATCGGCGCCGTCACCCCGATCGGCACCGGCGCCGAGGGGCTGTGGTCCGGCCTCCACGCCGGGCGATCGGCCGTCGGCACGGTGACGCGCTTCGACCCGTCGATCTTCCGCAGCCACAACGCGGCGGAGATCCCCGACTTCGCCCCGGCCGACCACATGGAGGCGAAGCGCGCCCGCCGGCTCGACCGCTTCGGCCAGCTCGCCGTCGCGGCGTCGCGGCTCGCGCTCGAGGACGCCTCGCTCGACCTCGCGAAGGAGGACCGCGAGCGCGTCGGCACGATGATGGGGACCGCGCTCGGCGGGATCGCCTACGCCGAGGAGCAGCTCGGCAACTTCCTCCAGGGCGGGCTGCGCGCGGTGGACCCGCTGCTCGCCCTCTCCGTCTTCGGCGGCGCGGCGAGCTGCAACGTCGCGATCGAGTTCGGCGTGCAGGGGGTGAACAGCACGAACGCGATGAGCTGCGCGAGCGGGACGATCGCCATCGGCGACGCCTTCCGCGCGGTGCGCGACGGCTACGCCGACGTGATGATCGCCGGCGGGAGCGAGGCGCCCCTCGCGCCGCTCTGCTTCGGCGCCTTCGCGCTCATCCGGGCGATGAGCACGCGCAACGACGATCCCTCGCGCGCCTCGCGTCCCTTCGACCGCGACCGCGATGGCTTCGTGATGGGCGAGGCGGCCGCGGTGCTCGTCCTCGAGGAGTGGAACCGCGCCGTCGCCCGCGGCGCGAAGATCTATGCCGAGATCCTCGGCTACGGTCTCTCGAACGACGCGCACCACATGACCGCCCCCCGCCCCGACGGCTCGCAGGCGGCGAAGGCGATGGAGCGCGCCCTCGCCGACGCGAACGTCGCCCCGCACGAGATCGCCTACGTCAACGCCCACGGCAGCTCGACCCCGCTCAACGACCCGACGGAGACGATCGCGATCAAGCGCGTCTTCGGCGACCACGCCGCGAAGCTGCAGTTGAGCGGCACGAAGGGCTACTACGGCCACGCGTTAGGCGCCTCGGGAGCCGTCGAGACCGCGATCTGCGCCCAGGCCATCGCCGAGGAATGGCTCCCGCCGACCGTGAACCTCGAGGCCCCCGACGACGCCTGCGACCTCGACTACATCCGCGGCGAGGGCCGCGCGGCGCGCGTCGAGCACGTGCTGACGAACTCGTTCGGGTTCGGGGGGATCAACGCGTCCCTCGTCCTCCGGCGCGGCTCTTGACGAGGGACGTGGGATTCGACGCGGGACGCGCTGGAGCGAGCTGGGGATTCAGGGACGACGTGGGATGAGGGACGACGTGGGGTGACCGACCGGGGATCCGACCTCCCATGTTCCACGTCGTCCCCGCCTCCCCGACTCGCTCCGCCGTCCCACGTCGAATCCCACGTCGGGGTGGCACTTACGCCGTCACCCTCGGCGCCGCTTTCGGACGCACCGCGCCGTGGTCCACCGGCTCCGGCGCCCGCGGCAGGAAGAGCCAGTTGTAGAGCAGCGCCGCCGCGACGGCGCCGAGGATCGGTCCGATCCAGTAGACCAGCTGCCCCTCGAAGATGTTGCTCGCGACCGCGGGGCCGAAGGAGCGCGCGGGGTTCATCGAGGCGCCGGTCATCGGACCGATCGCGAGGATGTCGGCGGCGATCGTGAGGCCGATCGCAAGACCGCCGATCTTCGGCGCCGCGGGATCGACCGCCGTTCCGAAGATCACGAACATGAGGAAGAAGGTCGCGATCGCCTCGAGGCCTACCGCCTGGCCGAAGCTGATGTCGATCGCCACCGCCTGCCCGCCGGCGCGCGTCGCCGTGAAGAGCATGTCCGGCATCAGCCCCTTCAGCGCGTACGCCGCGATCACCGCGCCGAGCAGCTGCGCGAGGATGTAGACACCGGCCATGATCGGCTCGATGCGCCGCGTCGCGAGGAAGCCGAGCGTCACCGCGGGGTTGAGATGCCCCGAGATGCGCATCGTCGCCGAAACGAGGACGGCGAGGATGATCCCGTGCGCGAGCGCGACCTCCACCAGCCCCGCGCCCGTCCCGGGATTCTTGGTCATCATGATCGCCGCGCCCCCGATGAAGACGAGGGCGAAGGTGCCGATGAACTCGGCCGTGAAGTGTCGCAGTGAGTCGCGCATTGATCGCGGTCAGTTGAGGTTATTCGCGCAGGCGGCTGGAAGCCGGAGGCCGTTGGCCGGAAGCAACTGCGGCGTTGTGCAGGTCATCAGCCTCCTGCTTCCTGCGACCAGCTTCCAGCCGCCGTTCACGGTCCGTGAACGAGATACGTCTTCTCGTACAGCTCGATCGAGTGCCGCACGACTTCCATGGCGACTTCGCTCTTCTCCCAGCCGAGGATCGTCACGCGCTTTCCCTCGAGGTCCTTGTAGATGTGGAAGAAGTGCTCGATCTCGGCCAGGTAGTGCTGCGGGAGGTCGGCGATGTCGAAGTACTCGTTGTGAAACGGGTCCGACGCGGGGACGGCGAGAATCTTGTCGTCCGGCTCGCCCTTGTCGAGCATCTTCAGCACGCCGATCGGCCGCGCCTCGATCTGGCAGCCCGGAAAGGTCGGCTCGTTGATGCGGACGAGGATGTCGAGCGGGTCGCCGTCCTCGAACAGCGTGCGCGGGATGAAGCCGTAGTCGCCGGGATAGTGGACCGCCGAGTAGAGCACGCGGTCGAGCTTCAGCAGCCCGGTGGACTTGTCCAGCTCGTACTTGTTCCGGCTCCCGCGCGGGATCTCGATGACGGCGGTGACGAGCTCCGGCGGATGCGGCCCCGGCGCCATGTCGTGCCACGGGTTGATCATGCTCACGCGGAGGCCGCTCCCGTCGTGGCGTCCTGGCGCGCGTTAGGCGGGTACACGCGGTTGTACTCGCCGCCGTCCCGCACCATCTCGCCCTTGTACGCCATCGGCTCTTCCTCGACGCCGAAGTTCGTCGCGTGCAGCTCGGCGATCCGCGTCATCTCCCCCTTCGTGAGGTCGGGCAGGTCGCTCGCCGCCGCGAACTCCTGGAGCTGCTCGTCGTCGTAGACGTTGGGCAGCGTCGTCACCACGCGCGGCTCGGCGAGGAGCCACTTCAGCGCCGCCTGGCCGAGCGTCATTCGCTCGGCGAGGAACTCGAGCGCGCGGACCTTCTTCACCCCGTTGACGAGCCACGAGCGCGGGCGATGCCGGCGGTGGTCGTTCGGCGCGAACTGCGTGTCCTCCGTGTACTTCCCCTCGAGCATCCCCGAGGCGTGCGTGACGCGGATGTTGAAGCAGCAGCTCGTCGAGTGCCGCTTCGCCGCCTCGATCATCGCCGTCCCCGGATGCTGCTCGAGGATGTTCCAGATCATCTGGATCGTGTCGATGTCGGGCTCGCGCTCGATGAGGTCCGTCGCCTCGTACAGCCACCCGATCGCCGGGCCGAAGGCGGCGCCCCAGGCGCGGATCTTCCCCTCGCGCTTCAGGTCGCGCAGGGTCTGCCAGAGCTCCGGGTCGCGGACGTGCGCCATCTTCACGTTGTGGATCTGGAGCACGTCGACGTAGTCCGTCTCCAGCCGCTGCAGGCAGCGGTCCACCGCGAGGCGGATGTACGCGCGGTCGGTGCGCTGCGGGAGCTCGCTCTGGCCGCGACGCGCCGTCCGCGCCGCCTCGTCGTAGATGTCGTAGCCGACCTTGGTGCCGATGACGACCTTGTCGCGCATCCCGCGGAACGCCGTCGCGAGCTGCCGCTCGCTGCGCCCGTTGCCGTAGCTGTCGGCGGCGTCGAAGAAGGTGATCCCCTCCTCGTCGTACGCGCGCCGGAGCATCGCGACCGCTTCGTCGTCGGTCTTGTCTCCCCACCAGCCGGTGGAGAGGGTCCACGTGCCGAAGCCGACCTCGCTGACCTCGACGTCGGCGCCGGGAAATCTGCGGTACTTCATGGGACCTCGCTGCGCCGCCTAACGCGCGGCGAGCAGCCGTGCCGCGGTGGTGGCGAAATACGTGATGATGATGTCGGCGCCGGCGCGGCGGATGGAGAGCAGCGAGTCCATCATCGTCCGCTCCCCGTCGATCCAGCCCCGCTCGGCTGCCGCCTGAATCATAGCGAACTCGCCGCTCACCTGGTACGCGGCGACGGGATATCCGGTCGCGTCCTTCACGCGGCGGATGACGTCGAGGAAGGGGCCCGCGGGCTTGACCATCACGATGTCCGCGCCCTCGGCGACGTCCTGCATCGCCTCGCGCACCGCCTCGTCCCCGTTGCCCGCGTCCATCTGGTAGCCGCGGCGGTCGCCCGACTTCGGCGCGCTCTCCGCCGCGTCGCGGAAGGGCCCGTAGAAGGGGCCCGCGAACTTCGCCGAGTAGCTCATGATCGGCACGTGCGAGAGCTCCGCGTGGTCGAGCGCCTCGCGAATCGCCGCGACGCGGCCGTCCATCATGTCGCTCGGCGCCACCATGTCCGCGCCGGCGCGCGCGTGCGAGAGCGCCTCCTTCACGAGGAGCTCGATCGTCTCGTCGTTCACGACCTCGCCGTCGCGCAGGATCCCGCAGTGCCCGTGGTCCGTGTACTCGCACATGCAGACGTCGGTGACGACGACGAGCTCGGGGATCTCGCGCTTCAGCGCCCGCACCGCCTCCTGCACCGGCCCCTGCTCGTCCCACGCCGACGAGCCGGTCGCGTCCTTCGTGTCCGGGATCCCGAAGAGCAGCACCCCGCCGACGCCAGCGTCGCGCGCGGCGCGCGCGTCCTTCAGCATCTCGTCGATCGACGTCTGCGCGACCCCGGGCATCGACTCGACGGGCGTGCGGATCCCCTTCCCCGAGCGGACGAAGAGCGGAAGGATCAGCTGCGATGGATCGAGGCGCGTCTCACGAACGAGGTTGCGCAGCGCCGCCGTGCGACGGAGGCGGCGCGGGCGATACTGGGGGAATTGCGACATCCGCTCAATTTAGTCGGCTGGCTGGCTCATGAGGCAGTCGGTTCAGCCCTGCTGGCTCCTGACCGTCGCTACTCCGGCTGCGGCTTCGGCAAGTCACTCGCCTCACGAAGCCCCTCGAGAATCTCCTCTCCCCCTCTCAGCCTGATTATCGACGCCAGCCGCTCCCCCGCCTCGCGCGCGTCCTTCGGCTCGAACCCCAGGTGCTCGCGCACCACGCGCTTCCCCTTCACGTCGGCGAGGAAGCCGTGCAGCGTCCACGTCTCCTCGTGCTCCAGCGCGACGACGCCGATCGGCACCTGGCAGCCGCCCTCCAGCGCGGCGAGACAGGCGCGCTCCGCCTCGATCGCGATCTTCGTCGGCGCGTGGTTCAGCGACTCGAGCACCGGGCGCAGCTCCTCGTCGTTCTCCCGCCCCTGCACCGCGATCGCGCCCTGCCCCGCCGCCGAGATCCAGCGCGGGGCTCCCAGATAGAACGCGATGCTCTGGTTCGCCTCGAGGCGGTGCAGTCCCGCCGCGGCGAGGATCGCGGCGTGCACCTGGCCGTCCTCCACCTTCCGCAGCCGCGTCGGCACGTTGCCGCGCAGCTCGACGACCTCGAGATCGGGGCGCAGCTCGAGCAGCTGCGAGCGGCGGCGCAGGCTCGACGTCCCGATCCGCGAGCCGCGCGGGATCTCCTCCAGCCGCTCGGCGAAGACGTTCGAGTTGAGCACGACGACGTCGCGCGGGTCCTCGCGCTCCAGCACCGCGAGGACCGGCAGACCGTCCGGCGCGGCGGTCGGGAGGTCCTTCAGCGAGTGGACGCAGCAGTCCACCGTCCCCTTCGCCAGCGCCTCCTCGAGCTCCTGCGTGAAGAGCCCCTTGCCGCCGATCGACGCGAGCGGGACGTCGAGCTTCCTGTCGCCGGCGGTGGTGAACGTCTTCAGCTCGCTCTCGATTCCCCGCGCCGCCAGCGCCTGCTGGACGATGCGCGCCTGCCGCAGCGCCAGCTCGGAGCCGCGCGTCGCGATGCGGATCGGATCCCCCGGTGCCCGCCGCCTAACGGCCATCGCTCACCTCCGTCCCGGCGTGCCGCGCCCGCCACGCTTCGACCAGCGAGTCCGCGAGCGCCGCCGTCGTGCTGCGCTCGCTCTCGATATCGACCTCGAGCCCCGCATCGCGCGCCATCTGCGCGGTGACCGGCCCGATGCACGCCGCCGGTGCCATCCGCGCCGCGTCGCCCACCGCGTCCGCGAACGCCTTCACCGCCCCCGCCGACGCGTACGCGACCCAGTCCACCTCCCGCGCGCGCAGCGCCTCCGCCGCGCGACGCGCCCCCTCGACGTCGGGCACCGACCGATAGGCGCGCACGACATCCACCTCCGCGCCCAGCTCGGCCAGTCCGGCCGGCAGCGCGTCGCGCGCCCCCTCGGCCGCGACGTAGAGGAAGCTCGCGCCCTTCACGTCGCTCCGCGACGCGAGCGCCTCGAGCAGCCCCTCGGCCACGAACCGCTCCGGGACGACGTCGGGAGCGAGCCCGCGCGCGAGCAGCGCGTCCGCCGTCGCCGGCCCCACCGCGCAGATCTTCCGCCCCGCCAGCGCGCGCGCGTCGAGCCCCGCCGCGCGCAGCGCGCTCCACGTCAGCTCCACCGCGACCTGGCTCGTGAAGGCCATCCAGTCATACCGCGCGAGCGATTCGACCGCCAGGCCTAACGGCGCGCCCGGCAGCGCCTCGAGCCGCGTCGCCGGCGCCTCGATGACCTCGGCGCCGAGCCCGCGCAGCCGCTCGGCGAGCGAGACGCGGCCGGCGGCACCCGGCCCCGCCGCCGCGCGCGTCACGACGATCCGCGCGCCGAAGAGCGGGCGCCGCTCCAGCCAGGCGATCCGCTCGCGCAGCTCCACCACCGGCCCGATGACCGTGATCACGGGCGCCGAGATCCCCTCCGCCGCCGCGCGCTCGGCGAGGGTGCCTAACGTCGCGACGACGGTGTGCTGCGAGGCGCGCGTCCCCCACTGCACCGCCGCCGCGGGGGTGTCGAGCCCGAGCCCGCCGGCGGCGAGCGCGGCGGCGATCCGCGGCAGCGACTTCACCCCCATGTAGAGCACGATCGTCCCGCCGGCGCGCGCGAGCGCCCCCCAGTCGGTGCGCCCCTCGCCCTGCGCCGGATCCTCGTGCCCCGTCACGAAGGTCACCGAGGTCGCGACGCCGCGGTGCGTCACGGGGATCCCCGCGTACGCCGGCGCCGCGATCCCCGCCGTCACCCCCGGTACCACCTCGAAGGCGACACCGGCCGCGCGCAGCGCCTCCGCCTCCTCGCTCCCGCGCCCGAACACGAACGGGTCGCCCCCCTTCAGCCGGACGACGCGCTTCCCCTCCCTGCCTAACGTGACGAGGAGCGCGTTGATCTCGTCCTGCCGCGCCGACGCCGCGCTCCCGCCGCGCTTGCCCACGTCGTGCAGCGCGGGGCGGCCGGCCGCGTCGGGCAGGGGGAGCAGCGCGGGATTCGCCAGCGCGTCGAAGACGACGGCGTCGCAGTCGGCCAGCAGCTCCCGTCCGCGGACGGTGAGCAATCCCGGGTCACCGGGTCCTGCCCCAACGAGGTAGACGATGCCGCTCACGCGGCGGCGTCGGGCGGAGGGGGCGCGGCCTCGGGCGCGGGCGGACGCGGCGCCCCGCGCCAGCGTCGTCCCACGTCGCCACGACGGCGCTGCAGCAGGATCGTGTAGCCAAGGTAGACGACCGCGGCCGCGACATAGCCGGCGATCATGTACGACATGTTCTGCGGCATCACTCCCCGCCCTCCGCGTGGAGGAGCGCGTCGCGGTCGGTCGCCCAGTGATAGCGCGTGCGCAGCATCCCGAAGAAGAGCAGCAGGAAGGCGACGAACCCCGAGAGCAGCGTCGTCAGCATCCCGCCCGGCAGCGAGGGCGCGCTCGGCTTGAGCACGATCGGCTGCGGGTGCAGGGTGCGGAAGAGATAGACGCTGAGATGGATGAACGGGACGAGGATCGCCGCGAGGATCCCCAGGACCGCCGAGTACCGTGCGCGCGTCGCCCGCTCCTCGATCGACGCGCGCAGCAGCAGGTAGCCGAGCACGAGGAACCAGAGGAAGATCGTCAGCGTGAGGCGCGCGTCCCAGGTCCACCACGTGCCCCAGATCGTACGCCCCCAGATCGGCCCCGTCACCAGCACCGCCGTCATGAAGACGAGCCCCACCTCCGCCGAGCTCTCGGCGAGCCGGTCGAGCCGCGGATCGCGCAGCCAGAGGTAGAGCGCCGACGTCACCGCCATCAGCCCGAAGGCGACGTAGAGCGCGACGAACGCGGAGGGCGCGTGCACGTAGAAGATCTTCTGCGCCGGCCCCTGCCGCAGCTCCACCGGCGTGAACCAGATCGCGCGCACGACGACACCGGCCACCGCGAGGAGGCCAACCACGAGCAGCTTGTCTATGGCGGGGCGCCTCATATCCATCGCGGGGAAGCTAACTGCGGGGAGTGACTCGTGAAACTGCTCGTGACTCGTGCGGCGTGAAACGGAACTGCGGGCGGTGAGGTGTGAGGTTTCGTGGTGAGTGACTCGTGACTGGCGTTACCGGCAGTCAACGCCGGTCACGAGTCACGAGTCACTCACCCACACACCTCACCCATCGCAGGGTCGTTTCACCAGTCACGAGTCACTCATCAGCGATCACGCCGTACGCCAGCGCGCACGCCACCGCGAACACCAGATCGTACGCCGCGAGGAGCTTGAGCCAGCCCACCGCCTCGATCGCCGGGCGGCCGGACATGAGGCGCGTCGTCGCCTGCGCGGCGGCCATTACGATTGGGACGAAGAACGGGAGCGCGAGCACCGGAAGCAGCAGCTCCGATGCGCGCGTGCTCGTCGTCATCGCGCCGAAGAGCGTGCCCACCGCGACGAGCCCGATCGCCGCCATCAAGGCGATCCCGCTCAGCGGCAGGATAATGCGCGCGATCTCGAGGTTGTAGACGATCAACGCCGCCGGGATCGACACCGCCTGCACGAGCAGGACGAAGAGCAGGTTGCCGAGCGCCTTTCCGGTGTAGATCGCGCCGCGCGGGATCGGCGCGCCGAGGAGGACGTCCATCGCGCGGTCCGCCTGCTCGATGCCGAAGGCGCGGTGCAGCCCGAGCAGCCCCGAGAAGGTGAAGATCACCCAGAGCAGCCCGGGCGCGAGATCGATCGCCGCGACCGCGGTCGGGTCCCAGGCGAAGTTGAAGATCACGATCGAGAGCAGCGACAGTGCGAGCGCGGCGAGGAGCGCCGTGCGCGTCCGCAGCTCGACGACCATGTCCTTGCGCGCGATCAGCAGCGCCGCGGCGAGAAAGCCCGGCGGCGCGAAGGGTGCGAGCGTCGCCCGCTCGATCGACGTCGTCGGCTCGTCGCCGGTGACGAGGTCCGCGCTCACGATGCGACCAGCGCGCGGTAGCGCTGCACGAACGCCTCCGGCTCCCCGCTCGCCAGCCGCGGCTCGCGGAGCACGATCGTCCCGCGCCGCATCACCGCCACCTGCGTCGCCAGCGCGAGCCCCTCGCGCACGTCGTGCGTCACGAGCAGGAGCGCCGCGCCCTCCTCGGCGAGGTCGGTGAGCGTCGCGGCGAGCGTCGTCGAGCCGGCGTCGTCGAGACCCGTGAACGGCTCGTCGAGGAGCAGCACGCGCGGCTGGTGGACGAGCGCGCGCGCGACGGTGACGCGCTGCTGCATCCCGCGCGAGAGGGCGCGCACCGGCGTGTCCGCGCGGTCCGCGATCGACACCCGCTCGAGCGCCGCCATCGCCGCGGCGCGCGCGTCGGGGACGCCATGCAGCCGCGCCGCGAAGAGCACGTTCTCGAGCGCGGTGAGCGCGGGATAGAGCATCGTCTGGTGCGAGATCAGCCCGACCGTCGCCCGCGCGCTCGCTCCACCGGGGAGCGCGACCCCGCCGACGCGCGCCTCGCCCGAGCTCGGGCGGAGCAGCCCCGCGAGGAGCCGGAGCAGCGTCGTCTTCCCCGCCCCATTCGGCCCGAAGAGCGCGAGGCACTCCCCGGACTCGATCGCGAGATCGACCCGGTCCACGGCCTTGCGAGGCCCGAACGCCCGCGTGAGCGCGGCAGCTTCGACGAGCGGCATGCGGGCAATGCTAATAGGGGTCGGGGGTCGGGGGTCAGGGGTCGGCGGATGATGACGAAAACGAAGAGGGGCCAGGAGCCGCCTCATGGCGGTTCCTGACCCCTGAACCCCGACGGCCGACCCCGGCCGTTCTAGTCTTCGAACTCGAACAGGTGCTCGAGCTTCGTCAGGAGGAGGAGATATCGGACCTGCTGCGGCGCCTTGCGGATCCGCATGTGGATCTCGAGCTCCTTCGCCTTCTTCTGGATCACGACCAGGATACCGAGCCCGCTCGCGTCCATCTCGACGGTCTTCGACATGTCGAGGAAGAAATCCTTCACCGACTGCGCTTCAGCGCGGTCGAGGTAGTTCAGCGCGTCCTTGCGAAAGGCGGCACGGGTGTCGGCGACGAGACGCTCCGGCGCCATCAGAATGCCGTCGACGGGTTCGGCGCGGAGCGCGGCCCCGTCCTTCTTCTCCGCTCCACCGCCGAGGAGGCGGAGGTGCGACCTGCTCGCCGTGCGTCCCATCATCGCCGGACCGGCGGGTTGGGGAATGGGCGACTGCTGCTGTGCTTCTGATGCGATGTGCCGATGGTTCACCTTCGGCAACCGGACGATCTCCATATAGAGACTCCTGGCTTTGCGGCCCCGCCTCGCGACGGGTGTGCTAGTATCGGGTGACCTGCTGTGGACTCCAGTTGTGCCCTGCCGTTCGAGCCTGGCTCGCCAGGCGACCCCACCTAAAGCGAGCGCCATGCCACGGGGGAGCCCGGCGTAAGTCGTTGAAGTGTATCGTCCTTCATCAGCCGTCACGCTTCTCGACACCGTCTGCGCCTCGGCATTTGCGGAAACTTTGGCGCTCTGCGACTTGGGTGGTGTTTGATTTCGGAACATCAATACGATATTCGGACATCGCGCCCGGATGCCAGCCTTCGCCCGCTGAATCCCCGGGGAACACATGAACACATCGCTCCAGGGTGGTCGCTCGGCATTCTTCCCTCCGTGGTCCTCGCCGCCCGCTGTGATTGCCAGGCCGGCGCTTCGATCGGGGGCCTCCTCGCTCCCTCAGTGATGCGCCTCGTGCCAGATCCGCACGTGGCGGGTCTCCTTCAGGAAGAAGCTCCCGATCACCACCGTCAGCAGCGAGACGGCGATCGGATAGTAGAGTCCCGCGTAGCGATGGCCCGTCGCCGCGGCGACCCACGTCGCGATGAGGGGGAGGAACCCGCCGAACCAGCCGTTGCCGAAGTGGTACGGCAGCGACATCGACGTGTAGCGGATGCGCGCCGGGAAGCTCTCGACGAGGAAGGCGGCGATCGGTCCGTAGACCATCGTCACGTAGATGACCTGGATCCAGACGAGGAAGATCAGCATCGCCGCGTTGGGCGCCTGCGCGACCTCCGTGACCTTCCCCGCGGCGTCGGTCAGGCGCGTCGCCGGCCCGGCGGCGGCGGACATCGCCTGGTAGATCGGGATGTACGTCAGCGCCGCGATCAGGCACCCGGCCATGATGATCTTCTTCCGCCCGATGCGATCCGAGAGCGCGCCGAACACGATGAAGAAGGGCGTCGCCAGCAGCAGCGCCACCGCGACGATCGTGGAGGACTGGCTGAGCGAGACGTGCAGCACCGTCTGCAGGAAGAAGAGGGCGTAGAACTGTCCGGTGTACCACACTACCGCCTGCCCCGCCGTCGCGCCGAGGAGCACGAGGAAGAAGATCTTCATCCGCTCGGCGGAGCCGAAGCTGTCGGCGATCGGCGCGGTCGAGGTCTTGCCCGCGTCCTTGAGCCGCTGGAAGAGCGGCGACTCGCGCATCCGGACGCGGATCCAGTACGACACGACGACGAGGATCGTCGAGACGAGGAAGGGGATGCGCCATCCCCAGCGGGCGAAGGCGTCGGCCGTCATCGAGCTCTTCACCGCGAGGACGACGAGCAGCGACATGAAGAGGCCGAGCGTCGCCGTCGTCTGGATGAACGACGTGTAGTATCCGCGCTTCGCGTCCGGCGAGTGCTCGGCGACGTACACCGCCGCGCCCCCGTACTCGCCGCCTAACGCGAGGCCCTGCAGCAGCCGCAGGGTGACGAGGAGGATCGGCGCGAGGATCCCGATCCGCGCGTACCCCGGGAGGATCCCGATCGCCGCCGTCGAGCCGCCCATGATGAGCAGCGTCAGCATGAAGGCATACTTCCGCCCGACCATGTCGCCGAGCCGCCCGAAGACGAGCGCCCCGAAGGGCCGCACCGCGAAGCCGACGGCGAAGGCCGCCAGCCACTTCAGCAGCGAGATCGTCGCGTTGGTCCCGGGATAGAAGATCGGCGAGATCGTCGTCGCGAGGCTGCCGAAGATGTAGAAGTCGTACCACTCGATGATCGTCCCCGTCGACGACGCGGCGATCACCCGCCAGATCCTTCCGTGCGCCTCCACTTCGGCGGCGGTCGGGGCGGGGTGCAGCTCGGCTGTGTTGGGCATGGGCGGCGAAGATGGCGAGAGCGGGGGGCGTGTCAAGCGGTCATGTTGTCGTGACGCGGGACGTGGGATTCGACGTGGGACGCGCTGGAGCGAGTAAGGGACTGGGAGACGACGTGGAACATGGGAGGTCGGATCCCCGGTCGGTCATCCCACGTCCCTCCTCGTCCCGCGTCCCTCGTCGTCCCGCGTCCCTCGTCGTCCCCGCCTCCCCAACTCGCTCCAGCGCGTCCCACGTCCACTCCCACGTCGGGGTTACACGCCCCCCTTCCCTCCTCCCCCCCACGCGTACAGCTTCGAGAAATGACCGACATCGACGTCCTCCTCCAGGAAAACCGCAAGTTTCCGCCGGAGCCCGCCTTCCGCCGCGCGGCGCACATCTCCAGCCGGGAGCTCTACGACTACGCCGCCGCCGATCCGACCGGGTTCTGGGACGGGATGGCGCGCGATCTCGACTGGACGAAGCCCTGGGACACGGTGCTCGAGTGGAAGCCGCCGCACGCGAAGTGGTTCGTCGGCGGGCAGCTCAACGCGGCGTACAACTGCGTGGACCGGCACGTCGCCAACGGGCGGCGCAACAAGGCGGCGCTGATCTGGGAGGGCGAGCCGGGCGACCGCCGCACCCTCACCTACTGGGACCTCTTCGTCGAGGTCTCGAAGTTCGCGAACGTCCTCGGATCGTTAGGCATCCGCAAGGGCGACCGCGTCGCGATCTACCTGCCGCTCGTCCCCGAGGCGGCGATCGCGATGCTGGCCTGCGCGCGCATCGGGGCCGTCCACTCGGTGATCTTCGGCGGATTCTCCCCCGAATCGGTCCGCGACCGCATCAACGACGCGAAGGCGAAGCTCCTCATCACCGCCGACGGCGGCTATCGCCGCGGCCAGGTCGTGCCGCTCAAGCGCAATGCCGACAAGGCGCTCGAGGAATGCCCGACGATCGAGAACGTCGTCATCGTCCAGCGCCGACCGGGCGCGCCGGGAGACGAAGCGTTCGCGCAGTTCGTCGAGGGACGCGACCACTGGTGGCACCGCCTGATGGCGCGCGCGTCGCAGCACCACACGCCGGAGCCGATGGACAGCGAGGACGTCCTCTACATCCTCTACACCTCCGGCACGACGGGCAAGCCGAAGGGGATCGTCCACACCACCGGCGGCTACCTCACCGGCTGCGCGACGACCACGAAGTTCGTCTTCGACCTCAAGGAGGACGACGTCTTCTGGTGCACCGCCGACGTCGGCTGGGTCACCGGCCACTCGTACCTCGTCTACGGCCCGCTCGCCAACGGCGCGACGTGCGTCATGTACGAGGGCGCCCCCGACTGGCCGGAGAAGGATCGCTTCTGGGACATCTGCGAGCGCTACGGGGTGACGATCCTCTACACCGCGCCGACCGCGATCCGCGCCTTCATGAAGTGGGGCGACCAGTACCCGAAGAAGCACGACCTCTCGCGCCTGCGACTCCTCGGCTCCGTCGGCGAGCCGATCAACCCCGAGGCGTGGGTCTGGTATCGCGAGGTCATCGGCGGCGGACGCTGCCCCATCGTCGACACCTGGTGGCAGACGGAGACGGGGGCGATCGTGATCTCTCCCCTCCCGGGAGTCACCGCGACGAAGCCCGGGAGCGCGACCAATCCCCTGCCCGGCTACGACGTCGCGCTCCTCGACTCGGCGGGGAACGAGGTGCCTAACGGCGGCGGGCTGCTCGCCATCACGCAGCCCTGGCCGTCGATGCTGCGCACGATCTGGGGGGACGACGAGCGCTATCGCCAGACCTACTTCTCCAAGTGGCCGACGCGCCCCGACGTCTACTTCCCGGGCGACGGCGCGAAGCGCGACGACGACGGCTACTACTGGATCCTCGGCCGGGTGGACGACGTGCTCAACGTCGCCGGCCACCGCATCGGGACGATGGAGGTGGAATCCGCCCTCGTCGAGCACCCGGCGGTCGCCGAGGCGGCGGTGGTGGGACGCAGCCACGAGCTGAAGGGGCAGGCGCTCGCCGCCTTCGTCACGCTGCGCGAGGGGAAGCACGCATCCCCCGCCCTCCGCGACGAGCTGCGCGACTTCGTCGCCGACAAGATCGGCGCGATCGCGCGTCCCGACGACGTGATGTTCAGCGCCGACCTCCCGAAGACGCGCAGCGGCAAGATCATGCGCCGCCTCCTCCGCGACATCGCCGAGGGCCGCGCGTTAGGCGACACGACGACGCTGGCCGACCCGAACGTCGTCGCGAGCCTGAAGGAACAGTACGAGGCGCAGGAAAGTTGAGCGCGCCGGCGATGAGGAGGAGCGGCCAGCCGCGCGTGCGGATCATCCAGCACGCCGGGAGGCCGATCGTCCTCCTCGACTTCGAGGGGATCACCGACCGCGACGACGGGCTCGCCGCGGTCGCCGAGGCGCGCGCCTTCGTCGCGACGCTGCCATGCGACGGGTCGCACTGCACGCTCACGGATGTCCGCGGCACGCGCTACGACCGGAAGATCGTCGAGGCGTTCAAGGGACTGACCGAGCACAACCGTCCCTACATGCGCGCCGCGGCCGTCGTGAGCGACTCGGCGATCCACCGCGCCGCGATCACGATGATCGGCGCCTTCTCGCGGCGGAAGCTCGCGGTGTTCGACACGCGCGAGGCGGCGCTGGAGTATCTGACGGCG
>DASVXU010000023.1:0-37522 GCA_036392515.1 Gemmatimonadaceae bacterium
GAGGGGTGGGCGCCCGTTATTTTTCAGGTCCGTCCGCGAGGACGTGCAAGTCTCGATGCCCCTTGGTGTAACTGGCAACACGCCTGACTCTGGATCAGGAGAGTCCTGGTTCGATCCCAGGAGGGGCAACTGAAGACCCGGCAGGCACTTCTGGTGCTGCCGGGTCTTTGCTTTCCCGCTGCGGGCGACGGGCCGACGCCAGTGGCGACGCGGCGTCTTCAGTCGCGAGGGATCAGCGAGGGACGAAGTCCGGTAGCATGGCGAGCATGCGCGCGTACATCCCGCCCCCGGACGACCGAATCAAGCCGCGACCGAGCCCGCGGGTAACAACCTCCATGCTGTCGCGTCCCATTCGCCAGAGTACCCGGGCGGCGAGGACGATGAAGGCATGGGTGCGGTCGACTGCCTGCACGCAATGCAAGCGAGCAGGACGACCCCGCCCGGTCGAAGGAGCCGCATGGGTCTTCCAGTCGAGAGGCCTCGAACGTACGCACCGTGCGCTCGGTCAGCTTCGGCGCAGCCGGGGCAGCGCGCGAGAGCTCTTCCCAGCTCAGGCCGCGCGAGATCGATTTCGACGCGCCCATTGCGCAATGCCACGCATGTATCCGAGGACATTCTGGATGCGCAACACTGGAATACTGCTCTTCCTGCTCGCTCTCGTCGCATGCGACTCGGACGCCGGGACCACACCCAGGACCATGACGGGGACCTATCGGCTGGTGGACGTGAACGGGTACGGCGTGCCCGGCGTCTTCACCAATCAGCCCGCGAACAACCGCGTCGTGACCGCAACCAGCGGTGCGGTGACGCTCACGCCGGACGGCACTTACAACAATCGCATGGATTTCACCGTGGTATACAACGGGGTCACCACCGACTCGATCTCCGTCTGCACCGGCACGTATTCCACGCGCGGAAACGAGGCGATCTTCAGCACCTCCGCGCCAGGCTGTCCCACGGGAGTCCGCGCGGTGTGGGACTACCAGGACGGGCTGTCCGTGGACTACGGGCTGGTCCAGCGCACGCGTTACGCGCGCTGACCGACGTCAGAGGTTGCGGGAACGCCTACGCGCCGGCGGCGAACAGCGCGACGAGCACGGCGAGGACGAGCGAGTGCCAGGGCGTCAGGCGCCAGCGAACCGAGTCGAGCATCACCGCTCCGCGGCGGCGAGCCGCGCGAGCATGTAGCCGGCACCGCGCCGCGTGTGCAGCAGGGGAACGCCACCGGCGCCGTCGAGCTTTCGCCGGAGCCGGGCGACGTTCACCTCGAGCGCGTTCGACATCGGGTCGTGGTTGTCGTCCCACAGACGCGCCGAGATGTCGGCGCGGCTCACCACGTCCCCGGTGCGGCGCGCGAGATACTCGAGCATCAGATACTCCTTCGGCGTGAGCGACAGCGGGCGACCGGCGCGTGTCGCCGTCTGGGTACGAGTGTCGACGACGAGGTCGTCGACGACGAGTACGTCGGGAACCACCACGGGCCCCCGTCGATGCAGCGCACGCAGCCGCGCCAGCAGCTCCTCGAGCTCGAACGGCCTGGTGAGATAGTCGTCGGCGCCGGCGTCGAACCCCGCGAGCTTGTCACTCAGTCGGTCGCGCGCCGAGAGCATGAGGATCGGCGCCTGCACGTCGCGAGCGCGCAGCGTGCGCGCGACCGCGAGCCCGTCGCGTCGCGGCAGCATCACGTCGAGCACGATGGCATCGTACGTCTGCACGACGCCCTGCACGATCGCACTCTCGCCGTCAGCGGCGACATCCACGATATGCGTCCGCTCGCGCAGGTTCTTCGCGAGAGAGCGGGCAAGATGAGGGTCGTCTTCCGCGACGAGGATGCGCATGACGGGGATCGCGGCTGCGCGCCGAGGTCAGGGCTTCGGCTTCTTCGCGCTCTTCTTCCTTTCGCGCGCCGCTTCCCTGCGCTCCGTGGCCGGCGTCTCGTGCACCGTGCTCACGACCGCGCCGCTCATCGCGTCGACGTTCACCTCTTCGGTCCCCGACCGGCCGGGGACCTTGATCTCGTACGAGTAGATCAGCTTCCCGCCCTCGCGCTCGAGCTCCACCGCCTCGATCCGTCCGGTCGGCACCTGGGCGCTCGCCGTCTTCGCCGCTTCGGCTTCGGCGATCGTCGCCTGCTTCACGAGCGCGGCGGGCAGATCGCGCTTGTAGGTTCTCGTTTGCTGCGCCGTCTGCGCGGCGAGTGGCGCGGCGAGCGCGCTCGCGACGAGGAGCGTGGCGGACAGTAGCAGCAGCGAGTAAGCTGGATGCTTCCTGAGCTCGAACATGGGAATGCCTCCTGAATCGGATCTTGCGTGAATGCCGCGCGGGCGTGCGCCGGACATGCGGCGCCGGCGATGGACGGCGCGCGGCGCAGTGCGCGGCTGCATGGGGAACGCGCGATGCACCCGCGACGTGACGTACCTCGGGAGGATTTCTGCTCTTCACCCTGCTCGCGCTGATCGCGCTCCAGCACCCGGCCGACTCGTCGTTGGTCGGTGGCACCGTTCGCGCCGACGCCACGGGCGCGCCGATCGCGAACGCGAGCGTCCACTGCCTCGATGCGGGGTCGAGCACATCGACGGACGCGACCGGGACGTATGAGCTCCGCGGGCTCGCCGCCGGCCTGCATCATCTCCGCTTCACCGCGGATGGCTATGAGCCGCTCGCCCTCGACGTGCTGCTCGCCGGGTCCCGCTCCGTGCGACTCGACGTCGCGCTCGTTCGCGTGCCCACCGCGCTCCCGGCGGTGACGGTGCGCGGCGAGCGTGCCGCAGCGGCGCGAGGCACGGGCACCGCCGGCGACTGGCACGCGACTGGCGCCGAGCTGCGCGACTCGCCGGCACTCGGGGAGCCGGACGTGCTGCGAGCGTTGGCGCTCTCGCCGACGGCGCAGATGACGGTGGAGTCGCCGACGGCGCTCCACGTGCGCGGCGGGTCGGCCGACCACAATCTCTTTCTCCTCGACGGCGTCCCGGTCTACAGCCCCGTACACTCCGGCCGGCTGCCGAGCGCGTTCAACCCCGACGTCATCGACGAGCTGACGGTACTTGGCGCGGCTCCGCCGGCGCGCTACGGCGGTCGGCTCGCGAGCGTGGTCGAAGTTCGCACGCCGCCCGCGATCGGCCATTCGTTCACCGCCGAACGTCTCGGGCCATCGGCCTTCTCCGCCGCGGTGGCGGCACCCCTCGTTCCGGGCGTCGCGTCGTTCCTCTTCGGGGCGAGGCGGAGTTACGCGGGCACTCGCCATGGCGAGGGCGCCGAGGGCGCGATGCCGGGGAGCTGGCTCGACGGGCTGGCGAAGCTCGAGTTGCGTGCCGGGGCGACCGCGATCGCGCTCACGGCCTTCACCGCCGACAACGGTCTCGGCTTCCCGTCGGGGCATGCTGGCCGCGACAACAGCTTCGATTGGTCGACGACCACGAGCGCGCTCGCCGTCGATCGCGCACTCGGGAGCCGCGGCGCGCTCGCGCTGCGCGTGTGGCGGGCGCGGTTCGACGCCGCCGCCGGCTGGGCGCGGGACAGCACGCTGCTCACCCTGACGAACTCCCTCGACGAGATCGGCGGGAGTGGCCGCGTCTCGCTTCGCCTGTGGAAGGGTGAGCTCGCCGGAGGCGTCGAGATCGAGCGGCCGCGCACGCGCTACGACGTTGGCGCGAGCGGCGACACGGCCGCGACGCTTCTCGCGCGGGCATCGTCGCCCACCATCGCGTCGCTCTTCGTCGAGTCGCAGTGGCGGCTCGCCGGACGTGCGACGCTGGCGGCGGGGCTTCGCGGGACGGCGGCGAGCGCCCTGGCCACCCGGCTCGAGCCGCGCGTCAGCGGCGCTTTCGATCTGTCACCGCGAGTGACGCTCACGGCGGGCTACGCGCGGATGCACCAGTACACCCAATCGCTTCGCAACGAGGAAAGTCTCGTCAGCACGATCTTCGGTCCCGACCTCCTGCTCGCCGCTGGAGCGGCCGGGGCCCCCGTCGCGGAAGCCGATGCGCTGACCGCCGGGCTCACCGCGCGGCTCGGTGGCCATACGCGGCTCGGGGTCGACTGGTACGACGGCGCGATGCGCGGCCTCGCGCTCGTCGCGCCGGTCACCGCGGATCCGTTCGCGACGACGGGGTTCGCGCGCGGACGCGGGCGTGCGAGCGGGGTCGGCGCCGCGCTCGCGTGGACGGGAGAGCGCGTCGAGCTGGTCGGGGGCTATGGAGTGACATCGGTGGACCGCGCGCCCGCCGAGGACGAGTATCGGGTGGGTTTCGCGCCGACACAGGGGGCGACGCTCGCGGCCGCTCTCCGGGTGTGGCGGTACACGAAGCTTCGTTCCACGCTCGCTCTCGCCTCCGAGCGCGTGACGACCGCGATCGACGGCCCGCTCAACGGCACGCAGCTGCCGTCGTACGCCCGCCTCGACGTCGGCGTCCAGCACGCCATACCCGCTTTCCACGGCGGGAACCTCGGTGGATTCTTCGCCGTGAACAACGTCCTCGCCCGGCGGAACCTCGCCGGCTACGTGCTCCCGGCGAACGGTCCGGCGCGCCCGCTCGCGCTGCCGCCTCTCTCGCTCTCCTTCGGGCTGAGCTGGCGACGCTGAGACGATGTCACACGCGGACCGCTTCGCGCGGTCCCTGACTCGAGATGCCGGTGCGACGCTCCTACGAGGCCGAGTTCCGGCAGCTGTTCGACGCGCAGTTCGCGTCGCTGTTTCGCTATCTCGACCGGCTGTCGGGTGAGCCGGAGCTCGCCGCGGACCTGGCCCAGGAGGCATTCGTGCGGTTGTACCAGCGCGGCTCACTGCCTGACGATCCGCGCGCCTGGCTGGCGGCCGTCGGCGCGAACCTCCTGCGCGACGAGCAGCGGCGGACCGCCCGGCGGCATCGCATCCTCGCGGTTCATCCCGAGGGCGCGCCGCAGGGCGCCGCGCCCCTCGCGCCCGACGAGGCGTACGACGCAGCCGCCGACCGCGCCCGCGTGCGGGCGGCGCTCGACACCCTTCCGGAGCGCGAGCGACGAATGCTGCTCCTTCGCCATGAAGGCTACAGCTACCGGGAGGTCGCTCATGCCGTGGGGGTTCGCGAAACGAGCATCGGGGTGATGCTCGCGCGCGCGGGCGCAGCCCTGCGTGCCGCGCTGCGAGGCGCGGAAGCCAGGGACGCGGGAGGTGACGATGCGTGACGGGGACGACGAGATCGACGCGCTGCTGCGCGCGCTCGACCATCCCGCGCCGCGGGTGCAGGTCGAGGATATCATCGCCCGCGCGCAGCCCAGGCCCCGGCGGCGAGCCGCGGCGCTGGTCGCGGCGGGGACCCTGCTCGCAGCCGGCGTCGCCGCGGCCGCGGTCGTCCCCGCGACGCCCCTCCACCGCGCGATCCTGCACGTTGTCGCGCTCGTGGCCGGCGATCGACGCTCGGCTCCGCAGCCGCCCGCTCGCGCGGCGCAGGGGACGACCGTCGCGCTGGTGCCGCGTGCACGCCTGACCGTGCGATTCCTCGCGCCTCCCCCGGGGGTCCAGCTCCGCGTCCGCTTCGCTCCGGTCGCGCAGCTCTCCCTCGTGCCCGAGGGCGGCGACGCCGCCTTCGCCGTGGGCGGTGACGCCATCGTGGTGTCGCGAGCGACGGCCACGTCGTTCGTGCTCACCGTCCCCTCGGCGTTGAAGGAGTTGCGCGTCGAGCGCGACGGAGTGCCGGTCTTCGAGAAGCTCGGTGACACGATCCGCACGAGGGCGGCGCGGGATGCGGGGGGAGAGTACCTCCTCGAGCTCGACGCGCCCGCGCGCTGAAGGCGTCGAGCGGCGCGCGGCGTCACGAGTCGCGAGGGTCACGCGTTCCACGGGCACACTCCCCACTCAGGTGACCGCCCCACTCCGCGCACCCGCTTCGCGCCCGCTGCCAGGGCCCGACCTCCGCCTCGTCGATGGGCAGCAGCGCGGGCAGCGCGCGCTGTTCGCGACGCTCCTCGCTCCCGGAATGCTGACCGCGCTCGTCGCGGCGGGTGCCGCCGCCGCGCAGACGCCGCTCCGCGCGCTCGGCGACGGTCCCCCGCTCGCGATGGAGCTCCGGCTTCCGTTCACGTATCTCGTGCTCGCGCCGGTCTGCGGTGTGCTCGACGCAATCTCGCTGCTCTCCCTCCGGCAGCACATCGCGACGATCGTGACGGCGTTGACGCTCTACGTCGGGTATCGGATCGTCCGAGCGGGCCACGCGCCGCGCACCGCGCGTGCGCGGGTCGCCGGCGAGCTCCGCGCCGCCACGTGCGCGGTCGCCGCGGTGGTCGCACTCTACGTCGCGCTGACGCTCGCCCCGCGCCCGATGGCGGCGATCGTCGTGCACGATCGCGACGCCGTCGTCGTCGACTTTCACAGCCACACGAGCGCGTCGCACGACGGCCGGCGCGACTTCGGTGCGACGGAAAATCGCGCCTGGCACCGGGCGGCGGGGTTCGACGTCGGTTACGTGAGCGATCATGGGACGCTCGCGGCCGCGGCTGCCGCCGACCCCGCGAACCCGGCCCGGGCTGGCGAGGGCACGATGTTGCTACCCGCGCTGGAGCTGCGCTGCGAGAGCGAGCACCTCGTGCTCCTCGGGGCGTCGCGCGCTGCATCGGACTGCGACCCGAGCATCCTCGCGAACCGCGCGGTCGTCGCCATCCTCACACTTCCTGGAGACCTCCGGCCGGTCCACAGACTGCCACACGTGAGAGCGATCGAGGTCGCGGACGCCGCACCACGCGCGATCGATCAGGCGGCGCGGGATGGCGCGCGCATCCACACGATCGCGCACGACGACTCCCTCGCGATGATCGCCGGCTCGAACAACCACGGCTGGACGTACGCCGCCGCAGCGTGGTCCGTCGTGCCGGTCCCCGGATGGCGGACGCTCGATACGCGCGCGCTCGACGCGGCGATCCGGGCGCGAGTCGCGCTCGGTCCGCGGAGTGGCATCCGTGTCGTCGAGCGACGGCGCGTCATTCCACCACGCGCGCGTCTCGCCCTGATGCTCACGGTCCCCGCTGTCGCGTGGCAGCTCCTTCGCGACCTTTCGCTCGGCGAGCGGCTCGTCTGGCTCGCCTGGATCTGGCTTCCCTGGCTGGTCATCCGCGGGGCGAAGCGCCGACGGGGGCGCGCGATTCTCCCGCCGGCGCGCCGGCCCCTCGTCGCCGCCGCGGCCCTCGCACTCCTCGCACTCGTCGCGCTTCCCCTGCGCGCGCAAACGCTGGAGACCGAGACGGCGCGCCTGCTTCCACGCGGGCGCGTCGAGCTCGGCGCCGCGATGGAGGTGCAGCGCGGCGGCGGAGCGCCCGAGACGGCCATTCCCCTCGTCGTCGGCGTGGGTCTCGCCGACCGCTGGGAGCTCACCGTCGAACCGGTGCCGTACACGACGATCGGCGCCGGCGAAGGCTCGCCGCGTGCGACCGGGGTGGGCGACCTCGAGGTCACCGTCACGCGGCGCGTCACCGACGAGACGCGGGGCCGCCCCGCCATCGCGCTGGCCGCCGAAGTGAAGGCTCCGACGGCGCGGAACGCGCTCATCGGAACCGGGAAGACCGACTACACTCTCTGGGCGATCGCGAGCAGGCGCTCCGGTGCGATCGACACACACTTCAACATCGCCTACACCGTCAGCGGCAGCCCGCGCGGACTGAAGCTGAACGACACGTGGACCGGTGCGTTCGCGCTCGTCGTCGCGCCCCGACCGGCCGTCGAGCTGTTCGGCGAGATAATGGGGGTGACGGCGGCATCGCCGGAGGGGGAAGGTGGAGATACGCCGACCTCGGGAGTCGGGACGACGATACCTCCCGAGGTCGCGGGCGCGCAGCTCGTCGGGACGATCGGCGCGGGCCGCTGGCTGGCGCCCGGGATCCTCGGCTTCGCGTCGCTCAGCTACGACAACACGAGGGCCACGCTCGGCCGGATCGGGATGACCCTCCGGCTGCGCTGAGCGACAGCGTCGCGCCGGGGGTCACCGTCTCGCCGATCGCCGTCAGATCTGGTTGTTGATCGCGTTGACGAGGCCCGTCGCGCTCTGCCCGCCTAACGCTCCGCCGAGCCCGGCGAGCGCCTGCCCGAGGTTGCAGAGGAGGCTGCCGACGGCGCCCGAGCCCTTCACGTCCACGTTCGCGGGGACGGTACCGGTGACGAGCCCGAGCGCGTCGACGTTCAGGTTCGAGAGATTCAGCGTCACGACACTGCACTGGCCGGGGCCGGAGCTGGTGACGTTCAGGTCCGCGACGAAGGGCTGAGCGTCGAGTCCGACCGCGCCGCCGAGGACGTCGACCGCGGTGCCGGTGAGGGTGCCGGTGACCCTGAGCCCCACGACCTGGCCGACGGTGTTCTCGACGACGGCGAAGTTGGTGAGCACGGCCTGGTCGATCGTGATCGTGCCGCCGAGCCCGAGCGGGAGAGTGACGTCGGGGACGATGTCGAGGGCGAGCCCGCTCCCCTTCCGCGCGGCCTGGAGCGAGGGGGCGTCGGTCCGCGCGGCCTCCGGCGCGGCGATGTCCGCGGCGTTGCAGCCGGCGAGGACGAGCAGAACGGGGAGCGACGTGAGGATGATGCGGGATTTCATGGCCTGCCTCTCTTCTCGGGTGACGCGCGTTAGGCAACTCCGGGAGCCGGCGCGATGTGCAAGCCGCGCTCCGCGCGTGCCAACGTGACGCGAGGCACCCGCCGGGTCCGCCGCGCGCCGACTCTTCCGGTCAGCGCTCCGAGGACGCGACGCCGCCGGCGCGCACGCGGCCGATCCGCCGTGGCGTCTCGTCGATCAGCGCCTGCACGACGGCCGGCCACTTCCCGCTCGCCTCCAGCTCGTCCCGGTGGAAGCCGAGCAGCGAGGCCGAGGTGGCGATGGTGATGGCACCGTCGATCCGGATCATCGCGTCCGCCGCGTTCGCGTGGCGCGCCCGGAGATACTGCCAGAGAGCCGTGCGGAGGAGGTGATACTCGGTGAACAGCAGCGCCTGCGCGAACCCCTGCTCGAAGCGGGCGCGCCCGTGCTTCACCCCCGCCACGACCAGCTCTTCGTCCTCGGCGGGGCCGGGAGCGGCACGGAGCGCGACATCCGCCAGCGCGAGCGCCACGCTGGGAAGGGAGTCCGTCCGGTGCTCGTCAGGGAGTGAGAGCCACGGCTCGGCGCGCGTGATCTCCTGCCATTCCACCATCACTTCGGCGATGTGCTCGTGGATGTCGGTGCGGATGTCTCGCATGCCGCGCGGCAACGCATGGAGGGTGCCATGGGCCGAGGCCGGTTGGGAGGAAACATCCCCACGCGGAAGGGGCCTTCCACCGACTGACTGCGCACGGCCGCCGCTGCATCCTCACGCCATGACGACGGCGACCGCGCGACACCATGGGATCGAGCTATCAGCCGAGGAGCAGCGCGCGTCGCCGCGGCGTGCGCTGCTCGCGATCGGGATCTGGATGTCGGCGGACGGGCAGCGCTGGCTGCGGCCGCTGGCGGTGATGATGGCGCTGAACGCGATCGACGCGCTCGTGCTCTGGAACGTCTTCCCGATGCACATGCGCGGCGTTCAGCCGACCTTCACCGACACGATGCACGGGGTGCTGGCGATCGATCCGTTCGTGCTCGCGGCGGTCGTGCTGGGCGCGGTGGCCTTCCCCGGCCGATTCCGTGTGTACACGGTGGGGACGCTCGTCTTCACCACCGCGCTCGCGATCTGCGCGTTCCGGTTCGTGCCGGCGTTCATCGCCAACCAGCCGACGCCGTGGATGGGCGCGACCGAGCGCGCCGGGCAGTACGCGACGAACGTCTGGTACGCGGCGCTCGCGACGGTGCTGCTGCGGTCGGCGGGAGGAGAGCGCGCTACTCGCGCCGGAGCGCGACGTTAGGCGCCGCCGCCACCGACCGGTAGTCCGGCATCAGCACGCGCAGTCCGAGATTCGGCAGCGTCCGCGAGGTCCCCGCGGTGAGCTGGCGGTTGTACTCCTTCAGGTAGAGATCGAACGGGTCACGCTCGTCGGCGTCGACGATCTGGAGGTCGGTGTCGCTCATCAGCAGCTTGCCGAAGCGCAGGCGGCTCCCCCTGAAGAAGATGTAGTTGCGAGCGGCCGAGTCGGGGCGCGCGAACCCGTCGAAGACGCTGTCGTCGGGGAGCCGCTCGAACTCCTGCACCAGCTCGTCCCCCTCGACGCGGATGCCGGCGAGACGGCCGGCGATCATGGGCGGAGGAAGGATCTTCGTGGGCTCGAGGAAGAGGTCGTCGCCCTTCACCGATGCGCCGCGCGCGCCGCGGAGGTCGAGGAGGCGATCGAGGTGCAGGCCGAGCGCGTGGAGGAGCTTCTTTCCGTCCACGCCGAGGATGCGGGTGCGCGTGGGATGAAGCCGCACGCGACCGTCCGGCTCGAGCGACACCGACGCGGTCATCTCGAAGGGGATGTCGACACCCTTGTGCATGATCCCGCGCTGGACGAGCTGCGCGCCCGAGATGCGCACGCGGAGATCGCGCAGGGGCGAGCCCTTGTAGCCGAAGACGTGCTCGTTGAGGAGCGCGCTCAGCGCGTCGCCCGGGAGCGCGACGGTTCCCGATGTGACTCGCACCGTGAACGATGAATCGTCGTCGAGCACGGCGGGGCGATCGGCACTGGTGGGCACCGCCTCGCCACGCAGCCGCCGGATGTGCAGCGCGTGCGTCGGGTCGATGTGCAGGTCGACGTTGCGCATGTCGATCCAGAGACGATCGGCGGAGGGTGTACCGCGGTCGGCGGCGGAGGCGGGCTTGCGTGGGGCGGCGAGCGCGGGCGTCGGTCCGGCGCGGCCGCACGACGCGAGCGCGATGAGCAAGGTGGCCGCGGCCGCCAGCCGGAGCCGAGCGTGGAGCTTCATGCCGGACGGGCGAGCAGACATGGTGCCGGGCCGACCGATCACGATCGAGCACCGCGAGCGTTCGCCGCGATCGTCGTGGCGAACGCGGGTCGCGGCGGGGCAAACGGCTCACTCGTACCGCAGCGCCTCGATCGGATCGAGCGCCGCCGCCTTGCGCGCGGGATACAACCCGAAGAACACCCCGACCGCCGCCGAGAAGCACACCGCGATCAGCACCGCGGAAAGCGGCGTCGCGACGCGCCATCCGGTCACGCGCCCGAGCAGCGCGGCGCCGACGTAGCCGCCTACCAACCCGACCAGCCCGCCCATCACGCTCATCGCCACGCTCTCGACGAGGAACTGGCCGAGCACGTCGCGCGCTCGCGCACCCGTGGCGCGGCGGATCCCGATCTCGCGCGTCCGCTCCGTCACCGAGACGAGCATGATGTTCATGATCCCGATCCCGCCCACGAGCAGCGAGATCGATGCGATGGCGGCGAGCAGCGCGGACATCGTGCGCGTCGTGCTCGTCACCGCGCGGACAATCTGGGTCTGGTCGCGCAGCAGGAAGTCGTCCTCGGTACCGGCCACGTTCAGCTTGTGCGCCTCGCGAAGGATTCCGGCGATCTCTTCCTGGGCCGCGGGGAACCGGCTCGGCGAGGGCGTGTTGGCGAGGATGTGTCCGATGCTCACGTCCCCGCTCAGCCGCGACTGCGCGGTGGTGTAGGGGATGAGGACGATGTCGTCCTCGTCGGCGCCGCCGGCGTTCTGGCCCTTGGGACGCAGCACGCCGACCACGGTGAAAGGTACGTGGCCGATGCGGATCTGCGCGCCCACGGGATCGCGGTCGGCGAAGAGGCTTCGCGCCACCGTCGCCCCGAGGAGCGCGACCTTTCGACTCGAGCGGACGTCAGCGTCGGCGAAGGGCTCGCCGGCGCTCGTGTCCCAGTCGCGGATCGCGAAATAATCGACCGAGACGCCGTAGACGCGCGTGCTCCAGTTGCTCTCCCCGCCGATGACCTGAGAGTGCGTCACCACCACCGGCGACAGCGCCGAGACGAGCATCGCCTCACGCTTGATCTTCTCGGCGTCCTGCACCGTGAGCGAGTTGAGCGAGCCGAGTCCCTGATTCGCGCCTCCGCGCGACGTCGAGCCGGGGATGATCATGATGACGTTGGTGCCGAGGCTGTTGATCGAGGCCTCGATCTGCTGGCGCGCGCCGTTGCCGAGCGCGACGAGGACGATGACCGCGCCGACGCCGATCACGATGCCGAGCATCGTGAGCAGGGTGCGCACCCGGTTGCCGCGGATGCTCTGCAGCGCTTCGCGGAGGAGCGTCGAGGCGTCCATCAGCCCCCCTTGTCCGACCCGCCCCCGGGCGGGGCCTGGAAGGGGTTCTTCGAGGCTGCGGGGTCGCTCGATCCGGGGTCGAGGACGCCGATCACGACCTGTGCGCCGGCGACGAGGTTGATCCCCTCGACCTGCGTGACCCGTCCGTCGCTGAGCCCCGTGCGCACGCGCACCGGCGCCGGCGCCCCGTTCGCATCGAGCGTCCAGATGATCGCCGAGCTCGCGTCGGGGGCGGCGCTCGCGTCGGTCGTCTGCCGCAGCCGCGCGAGCATCTCCGGCGTCGGCCGGACGCGGAGCGCGGCGTTAGGCACGACGAGGACGTCGTCGGCGTGGCCGGTGAGGAAATGCACCGTCGCCGTCATTCCGGGGAGGAGCTTCCCCGTGCGGTTCTTCACGCCGACGACCGCGGTGTAGCTGACGACGTTGTCCTGCGTCTTCGACTGGAGGCGCACCTGCCGCACGGCGCCGGCGAAGACGTCCTCGGGGTAGGCCTGCACGGTGAAGGTCACCGGCTGCCCGGTCCTGATCTCGCCGATGTCGCTCTCGTCCACCGAGACGAGGATGCGCATGTCGGCGAGGTCGTTGGCGATGAGGAAGAGCTGCGGCGCCGAGAAGCTGGCGGCGACCGTCTGGCCGACATCGACGTTCCGCTCGACGATGACGCCGTCGATCGGCGCGTAGATCGTCGTGTACGCGAGGTTCTGGCGCGCGCGGTCGAGGGCGATGCGCGCCGACTTCACGCTCGCCTTCTGGATGGCGAGGTTCGACTGCAGGGTGCTCAACTCGCTCGCGGTGATGGCGTTCGCGTCGTAGAGCTTCCGCGCGCGCGCGTGGTCGCTGTCGGCCTGCTCCATCGTCGCCGTCGCGCGCTCGAGCTGCGCCTGCGCGTCCTCCACCGCCTGGGCCTGGAGGCGAGGATCGATGCGCGCGAGGAGCTGTCCCTTCCGCACGCGATCGTTGTAGTCGACGTAGATCGCCGCGACCTGGCCGGAGGCCTGGGTTCCGACCTGGATGGTCTGCACGGCGCCGAGCGAGCCGGTGGCGGAGACGGTCGAACGCACGCTGCCGCGCTCGACGGCGGCGGTGCGCCATGCGGGTGCTTCGCGTCCGTCAGCTCGCCTGTAGAACCAGCCGGTTCCGGCGAGGATGGCCACGCAGGCCACGGCGGCGGTAATCTTCATCCCGTTCATGGAAGGCTCGTGGGTGGTCGTGGACCAACCGTACGGGCGACGGGCGAGCGAAGCTCGCGTCATGTCACCAGCTGCACTCCCGCGTTACGAGATGACCGACGGGCGACACGAGATGGCGGGCGCGGAGAGCTCCGTCACGCGGCTGACGCGGGGCGAGGTCGTCGCGATCGTCGCCTTCTGGGCCTTCCTCGCCGCGTTGACGGCGGCGGGACGGCTGGTGGATCCGCGCGTGGCGGCGCTCGCGGCGATGCGCGCCGTCGCGCGACCCGAGCCGACGCCGGGTGTCGCGAGTCTCGCGCTCCTCGAGTACGCGCTGTGGGCCGCGTTGACGCTCCCGATCTTCTGGATGGCGCGACGCTTCGGCGGCGACCGGCCGACGGTCGGTCGCATCCTCGCGTTCCTGGCGATCGGGTTCGTGCTGGCGCTGGTCGTCAACGCGCTGCTGCAGGCGATCAGCAACCAGCTGATCCCGCCCCCGACCTTCCCGCGCATGCAGCCGGGTCGCCGCCCGCCGTCGCCTCCGGTGCGCGGGCTGTTCTTCCGCTATTCCTTCCTCTACGACTTCCTCGTCTACATGGTCGTGCTCGCGGCGGCGCTGGCGCGTAACTACGTCGTGCGTCATCGCGCGCGGCTGGAGGAGACTCGGCGGCTGCAGGCGGAGGCGGCGGCGCTGCAGGCGCAGCTCGCCGACGCGCGGCTGAACGCGCTGCGCGCGCAGCTCAATCCGCACTTCCTCTTCAACACGCTGAACGCCATCTCGACGCTCGTCGAGGACGACCCGCGCGGGGTGCGCCGGATGATCGCGCGGCTGGGCGACCTTCTCCGCCACACCCTCGACGACGGGGACGAGCAGGAGATCCCACTCGCCCGCGAGCTCGAGATGCTGCGACGGTATCTGGAGATCATGGAAGTGCGCTTCCAGGGAAACCTGGAGGTCTCGATCGAGAGCGACGCCTCGCTCGCCGACGCGCTCGTGCCGAACCTCGTGCTGCAGCCGCTCGTGGAGAACGCCTTCCGCCACGGACTCGCGCAGAAGCAGGGCGTCGGGAGGTTGGCGGTGCGCGCGGTGCGCGACGACGGGGAGCTCGTGCTCTCGGTGCGCGACGACGGCGCCGGCCCGGCGACGGACGCGCGCGACGGCGTGGGGCTGACGAACACCCGCGCGCGGCTGACGCAGCTCTATGGAACGCGGCAGCGGCTCGCGCTGCGCCCGGCCGACGGCGGGGGCGCGCTGGCGGAGGTGCGCCTGCCGTATCACACGACGCCCGGGCGCGGGAGCGCCGGCGATGGCTGAGCACCCGCCGCTCCGCGTCCTGATCGTGGACGACGAGCCGTTAGGCAGGCAGCGCGTGGCGGCGCTGCTGCGCAAGGAGCCGGGCGTCGAGATCGTCGGGCTGGTCGGCGACGGCGCGTCGGCGGTGGAGGCGATCCGGTCGTCGTCCCCGGATCTCGTGTTCCTCGACGTGCAGATGCCCGGGATGACGGGACTCGAGGTCGTGCGCAGCGTCGGCGCGAGCGAGATGCCGACGACGGTGTTCGTGACCGCGTACGACCGTCACGCGCTCGAGGCGTTCGATCTCGCCGCCGTGGACTACCTCGTGAAGCCCTTCGACGACGAGCGCTTCGAGCAGGCGTTCCAGCGGGCGCGGCGCATCGCGCGGCTCGAGCAGGGGAACCGCCTGCGCGAGATGCTGCTCGCCGTGCTGCAGGAGACCGACGGCGCCGCCCCGCGAACGAAAACCCCCGCGGAAGCTCGATCGCGCTACCTCGAGCGCATCGCGGTCGAGTCGCGCGGGAAGGTGCGCTTCATCCCGGTGGCCGACGTCGACTACATCCTCGCCAGCGGGCCGTACGCGGAGCTCGTCGTGGGCGACCGGAAGCACCTCATCCGCGAGGCGATGCAGCACCTCGAGGACCAGCTCGACCCCGCGCGCTTCTTCCGCGTCCACCGCTCGGCGATCGTGCAGCTCGATCGCGTCGATGCGCTGCTCAGGAGCGCGGGGGGCGACTACGAGGTGCAGCTCCGGAACGGAGTGAAGCTCAGGGTGGCGCGCTCGCGTCGCGAGGAGCTGGAGAAGCAGCTCGCGAGGTGAGCGGGGCGGCGACGCGCTACGCCGCGTCCTCCCGGGGGATCGCCGGCGCCGCGACGTCGGCTCGGCGCTCGCGCGATCGCCGGAAGCCGATGAGCTGCGCGAGGATCGCGACCAGCGAGAGCACGGCGAACGCGACGACGAAGGGCGCGATGCGCTTCTCGATGACCTGATAGGCGACGCCGTGTGCCGCGACGAGTGCCACGAGGGCGTAGTTCCATCGCTGGAGCGCCTTCCAGCGGCGCGCGCCGAGCCTGCGGAGGTAGTAGTCGTTCGAGAGCGCGAGCAGGAGCAGCGCGATCAGCACCGCGAGCAGACCGGTGTAGTTCGCGAAGCCGAACAGGTCGGCGCGCAACGCGAGCCCTCCGGTTTCCTCCACCTCACGCAGCCAGTACAGGTAGCGGTGCTTCATGTGCACCTGCCACCCGACGAGGAAATGGGCGATCGCGAGCAGACCGGCCCAGATCCCCAGGTCACGCCGCAGATCGGTGGAGACGGGATTGGGGCGGCGGCGCACGACGTTCAGCGGTCCCAGGACGAGCGTCGCGACGAGAAGCGCCAGGCCGACGTACCCGGTCGCCATGCTCCAGCGGAACACGGGATTCTTCGACGCGGTCAGCGCGTAGCACGCGAACAGTGCAACGCACGTCACGACGGCGATGACGAGATGATGGCGGAGGTAGCGCCTCCGCATGCGGCGAGACGACATCGTATGTGCGGCGAGGGAGCCAGCAGGGGGGAGGAGCGTCCTTTCTCCCGACGAATCTATCCACCTCGAAAGGTGAATGGGGTGAAGAACCGCTCCCGCGGGGCGAATGGCGAGGGTGCAGGGGGGTGTGGCCACGGTCACGGGTCATCGAGACGCACGGGCCTAACGTGGCGCCGCGACGCTCATGTGGCGGCGCACTCTCCCCTTCACCACAAGGTACTTCCATGTCTCGCACCCCTCGCTCCAGCGCGCTGGCGGGTCTCATCCTCTGCGGCGCGGCCGTCGCGTGCAGCGACGTCGCCGGCACCGCGCGCGTGCCGGTCACCGTCTCCGTGTCGGGAAGCGCCGCGGGCGCCCGCGCCGCGGCGATCGCCGGCGGGCCGCTCCGCGACGTGACGATCGCGGGCGGCGCGAACACTCTCGTGATCACGAAGGCGCAGATCGTCCTCGCGCGCATCGAGCTGCATCGCGGAACGACGGGGAGCTGCGCCGCCTCCGACGACGACAGCGAATGCGCCGAGCTGAAGCTCGATCCGATGCTCGTCGACCTGCCGATGACGCCCACGGTGCAGCAGGAGATCGCCGTCTCGGTGCCGGCGGGGACGTACAACTCACTGGAGGCGAAGATCCGCGCGCCGCGTTCCGGGGAGGATCGCACCGCATCCTTCCTCGCGGCGCACCCCGAGTTCGCGGGGAAGAGCGTCCACGTCGAGGGGACCTTCAACGGAACGCCCTTCGCCTTCGACGCGGCCCCCGAGGCGGAGCTCGAGCTCGCGTTCCAGCCGCCGATCGCGATCGCCGGTGGTGCGTCGAACAACATCACGCTCCACGTGGACCTGTCGTCGTGGTTCAGGAACGGTTCCGGAGTCGTGCTCGATCCGGCGAATGCCGCGAACGCGTCGCTGATCGCCGAGAACATGCGGAGATCGTTCCACGCGTTCGAGGATCATGATCGCGATGGTCGCGACGATCACGGCGGAGGAAATCACGGCAGCGACGATCACGGCTCCGACGGTTGATCAGCGAAGTGCTCGGCTGTGAATGACAGCGAGCCGGTGAGCTTTGGGAGGTGCTCTCGTGAGATGCTACTGCTTCCTCGCGACGCCTCCCACGGCCTCACCGGCTCTCTGTTACATCACGCAAAGGCCTCGCACGTACTTCGCCACGCCTCACCCGCCGTTCGCCCCCGGTCGTTTGACCGGTGCGTGCGCGACGTGAATCCTGCGCGGCATGAGAAGCAAGGCGAGCCTCGACGGTCACCCGGTGCACCCGGCGCTGATCCCATTTCCCTTCGCGTTCCTCACCGGCGGCTTCGTCTTCGACGTCGCGGGACGGCTGCTCGGCAGGCCGGGATGGTGGGCGACCGGCTATCACCTCGCGCTCGCGGGGCTCGCGATGTCGGTGCTCGCGGCGGTCCCGGGGTTCGTCGACTACGCGCACACCGTTCCGCCGCGGAGCCGCGCATCCTCGCGCGCGATGCGGCACATGGTGCTCGTGCTCGCGGCGGTCGGAGCGTTCGTCGTCGCCGTGCTCGTCCGCGGGGGCGCGGCCGCGGGGCCGTCTCTCGTCGTGCTCGGGATCGAGGCGATAGGTGCGGCGCTGCTGATCGCGGGAGGATCGGCGGGCGGCGACCTCGTGATGCGCGATCAGATCGGTGTGGACACGGGCTACGCCGGAGGTCGCAGATGGTCCGAGACGACGGCGACGAGCGATGACGAGGGGATGGTCGTCGGCGCGAGGGCCGGCGAGCTCGCCGTCGATCAGATGAAGCTGCTCCGCGTGGATGGCAGACGCCTCGTGCTGGCGCGCACCGCGACGGGCTACGTCGCCTTCGACGACGCGTGCGGGCACGACGGTGGATCTCTCGCCGCGGGGACGCTGATCTGCGGCACGGTGCAATGTCCCTGGCACGGCTCGCAGTTCGACGTGCGCACGGGCTGCGTGAGGGCGGGTCCCGCCAGGCGCGGGATCGGCATCTACCACGTCGAGGAGACCGAGGGGCTCGTCCGCGTCAGGGTGTGAAACGAGAAGGGGCCGCCCGCCGGCGGCCCCTTCTCCCATCGTCGCACGCCGCCCGACTACGGCACGCGTGTCAGCTGGCCGCGGATCTCGCCGGCGGCACGCGCGGCGGTGTGCACGTTGACGTAGGCATCGCCGGCGCGCAGGTGCGTGAGCACCGAGTCGGCGACGGTGACGGTCCCCGACGTCGTGCCGTTCACCGCCGCGGTGAGTGGAACCATGATCCCACCGGAGACTCCGGGCGCGCCGAGATGGATGTGCGCGGGGAGCGTCGAAGACCCGTTGGGCGCCGTGGTGCCGGTCGCGAAGTTCGCGGTGGTGAGCGTCCACGACAGTGCGTTCCCGTTCACGGTGATCGTCGACGTCCCCGTCGCCCCGATCACGAGCGCCGGGGGCGTCGTCTCGTTCGAGCCGCTGAGGGCGGCGGTGTACTGCTCGGGCTTCGGCGGCGCGGCGGTGTCCTTGCTGTTGCAGGCGCCGAGCGTGACGACGCAGAGCAGCGTCGCGGCGAGCGTCGGTGGCGAGAAACGATGCATGGTGCCTCCTCGAGGAGCGTTAGGCCCGACGCCGGTCGGCGCGAGCGGACGAGTGCGCGGGCTCACTGGACGACGACCGCGCCGCGCATGAAGGGGTGCGGGATGCACGCGTACGAGAACCGGCCGGCGAGCGCGAAGGTGCGCGCGAACTTCTGTCCCGGCTGCAGGTAGCCGGAGTCCCACTCCGCCCCCGTCGCCGTCGCGGTGTGCGCGTCGATGCTCGGCTGCTCGCAGTTGACCCAGGTGACCGTGGTGCCGGGGGCGACGCGGAGGGTGTCGGGGCTGAAGGCGAAGCCGCGCACCGCGACGTACGCCTGCGTGGCGCCGGTCGCCGGCTGTCCCGCGAGAGAGCATTCGGGGGGCGGGCGGTAGGGCGCGGTGGCGTCGTGCTTCGACGAGCAGGCGGCGACGACCGCGCTCGCGGCGAGCACGCGGATGACGCGGCTCCGGAATGCTCTGGCCATGCGGACCTCGAACCGGTGGCGCCCGGCCGCGTCGTGGGCTGCCTAACGCCCTGCACTGACTGGCATGCGGCCGGAGCGTGGCGCAGGTCTACGGCGGGCCCCTCCGACGCGCAATGAAGCGCTGGCGAACGACGCGGCAACCGTGGTGAACGACAGGGCCGAGATCGCTGGCGGCCGCGGCCGAGGCACGCCTGCTGCACGAGCACCGGGCATCACAGGAGGCAAGATGCCGAACCCAGCCGATCTCGAGGCCCTCGGGGTCACCGAGGAGACCGCGAGACGCCTGAGTCGCGAGAACGAGGCGAGCGCGTCGGTCGAGGGAGTCGTCGCCAGGCTGCGCGAGAGCGAGGAGCGCTACCGCGTCCTCGTGGACACCATGCCGCAGAGCGTCTGGACCACCGACGCGAGCGGGCGGCACACGTTCTTCAGCCGCGGCTGGTACGCGTTCACGGGGGCCACTCCCGAGGAGTCATACGGCTCGGAATGGACGCGCTTCATCCATCCCGACGACCGCGAGCGGATGGAGCAGCGCTGGCGGCGCTCGCTCGAGACCGGCGAGCCGTACGAGATCGAGTACCGCTTCCGCGGCGCCGACGGCAAGTACCACTGGTTCCTCGGCCGGGCGACGCCGCTGCGGAACGCGGAGGGCCGGATCATCGAGTGGTTCGGGACCGCGACCGACATCTCCGAGCAGAAGCGGCTCGGGGAGGAGCGGGAGCAGCTGCTGGCCCGCGAGCGCGCGGCCCGCGACGAGGTCACCACCATCCTCGAGAGCATCACCGACGCCTTCTTCGCGGTGGACCGCGACTTCCGGTTCACGTACCTGAACCGCGAAGCGGAGCAGCTCCTGAGGCGTTCCCGCGCGGAGCTGCTCGGCCGCTGCGTCTGGGACGAGTTTCCCGAGGCGGTGGGCGCCAGGTTCGAGCGCGAGTACCGACGTGCGATGGCGGAGCAGACGACGGTCCAGTTCGAGGAGCGGTTCGCGCCGCTCGACATCTGGGTCGACGTCCACGCCTATCCGTCGGAGGACGGGCTCTCGGTCTTCTTCCGCGACGTGACCCGACGCAAGCGGGCCGAGGATGCGCTGCGCGAGAGCGAGCGGAACTTCCGCGCGCTGGCGGCGGAACGCGAGCGGCTGCTCGAGGGTGAGCGTCAGGCACGCGCCGAGGCCGAGCGGCGGCGCGAGGAGCTGGAGCGGGTGACCGAGAGCCGCACGCGGCTGATGCGCGGCTTCAGCCACGACGTGAAGAACCCGTTAGGCGCCGCGGACGGGCATGCGCAGCTCCTCGAGGACGGGATACTCGGCGCGCTGACGCCGAAGCAGCTGGACAGCGTGCGGCGCATCCGTCGGTCGATCAGCACCTCACTGCGGCTGATCCAGGACCTGCTCGAGCTGGCGCGGGCGGAGGCGGGGCAGATCGACATCGAGTGCGTGACGACGGACGTCGGCGCGGCGGCGCGCGAGGTCGCGGAGGACTTCCAGGCGCAGGCCGCGGGGGCGGGGCTCGAGCTCAAGTGCCACGCCGGAGCGAAGGTGCTGGCGGTGACCGATCCGACGCGCGTACGGCAGATCATCGCGAACCTGCTCTCGAACGCCGTGAAGTACGCGCCGAACGGCACCGTCACCATCGAGGCGGCGCTTCGCGAGTCGGGTGGGCCGGGTTCGGGACGATGGGTGGCGGCGAGCGTGGCCGACACCGGTCCCGGGATCCCGGCCGACAAGCACGAGCGCATCTTCCAGGAATTCACGAGGCTCGACCCCGACGCGCAGGCAGGCGCCGGGGTCGGCCTCGCGATCAGCCGGCGCATCGCACGGCTGCTCGGCGGCGACCTGACGGTGGAGAGCGAGGTCGGGCGCGGTTCGACGTTCACGCTCTGGCTGCCGCCGGCGAGCTCGGCCGGAGGAACGGCGTAGCGCGCGTACACGCCTGTTGACGCGGCCCACCAGGAGAGGCATGGTGTCGGAAGCGGTGGCGAGAGGCGAGACCGTTAGGCAGCGCGCCCGACGACGCCCCCGCACCGCGGCAGCCATCTCCCTCCGACCGTGAGGTGCGCACATGCAATACGAAGAGCGCGACGTTCCACTCGGGAGCACCGCCGACTCGAGCACGCGGGAACGTGGTTTCGCCGACATCCGGCGCGAGACGAGCGTCGAGGCCCGCAACATGGAGCTGATGCAGACGCTGGACGATGCCTGGAACGGACAGGACCTCGAGACCTTCGCCAGACGGCACCGGGAGGACGTCGTCGTGAGGTGGCCGGGCCAGCCGCCGACGCATGGGGTGGCCGCCCATCGCCAGGAGGCGCTCGATTTCTTCAGGGCGTTCCCGAACCAGCACCTCGACAACCGTCCGTACCGGACCTTCTTCGCCTCGGGCGACTGGACGTGCTCGATCGCGCGCTTCACCGGCACGATGACCGGGCCGATGAAGGGGCCGGACGGGAAGGAGATCCCGCCCACGGGCAAGTCGTTCGAGGTCGACTTCTGCACCGTCGCGCGGTGGGATGACGACGGGCGGATCATCGAGGAGAATCTCTTCTACGATCTCGTCGGCTTCATGAAGCAGATCGGGCTCGGCGGGTAGCGGCCACACTCCGGCCACGCCGACATCGGCTCGGCGTGGCCGGATGCCACCGATTCGTGTCGCTCACATCCCCTGACGCTGAAGCTCCGCCGCCGACGCGTCGACGATCATGTTGACGAGCTCCCGGAGCGAGACCGGGTTGAAGCTCCGACTGTGTCCCGCCCAGAGCAGCCTGCCCGCAGGGATCGAGTAGACTCGCGACTCCATCGTGATGACCGTCTGCTGGCCGGGGGTGAGCGCCGAGCGCGGCGTACGGCGCAGATAAGCCCAGAGGTGTTCCGAGGGAGATCCACTCGTCGCGGTGGGGACGCCCGACGACTGGCTCGCGACGTCGACCAGGCGCAGGACGATGACGCCGTCGACCCCCGCGTTGGCGAGCGCGGTACGAATGGTCTGGGTATCGGCCGCGGCCAGCTGCGAGTCCGGGACGATCGTCCAGGAAGCGACCGTGTTCTGCAGGCGCGCGGCGAGACGATCCTCCGCCTGGCGGCGGAGCGTGGCATCCTCGCCCGCGAAGAAGGCGGCGATCCTGCGGAAGCGCAGCGGCTGCGCGCCGGGATCCCGCCAGTCGGTGGTCACCTGCGTCGGACGCGCCACGCAGGCCACGAGCAGCGCCGCGATCGCGACGCTGGTGAATCGCCGACCGGTACGCATGAGCCCTCGCATGTGGAAGACCGTATCGCGGGCGCTGCCATCTTCGTGCCATCTTACGGCAATGATTGAACACGAGGGCGATCGCGGCGATCATGCGCACGGCAGCCTGTCGCATCGCGGCGTCGGGCTCGCGCTGCTGGCCGCGCTGCTCTTCGGCGTCAGCGCGCCCTTCGCCAAGCTCCTTCTCCAGAGTGCGGCGCCGCAGCTCCTCGCGGGACTGCTCTACCTCGGCTCCGGGGTCGGGCTGGGGATCGTGTGGCTCGTTCGCCGGCGCGCGGCGCGGGAAGCGCCGCTGACGGGACGCGACGTGCCCTGGCTCGCCGGCGCCATCACCTTCGGCGGCGTGCTCGGTCCCGCGCTGCTCATGGTCGGGCTCTCGCGGACGCCGGCGTCGAGCGCGTCGCTGCTGCTCAATCTCGAGGGGGTGTTCACCGCGCTCCTCGCGTGGTTCGTCTTTCGCGAGAACTTCGACCGGCGGATCGCGCTCGGGATGGTGGCGATCGTCGCGGGCGGGGTGGTGCTCTCGTGGGAGGGACGCGCCGAGCTGGGTGGGCTCTCGGGACCGCTCCTCGTCGCGGGGGCGACGCTCTGCTGGGCGATCGACAACAACCTCACGCAGAAGGTCTCAGCGGGGGACCCCGTGCAGATCGCGATGCTGAAGGGACTCGTCGCGGGGAGCGTCAACACCGCGCTGGCGCTGGCGCTCGGCGCGACGTGGCCGGCGCTGCCGCGGCTCGGCGGCGCGCTGGTACTCGGATTCCTGAGCTACGGAGTGAGCCTCGCCCTCTTCGTGCTCGCGCTTCGCAACCTCGGCACCGCGCGCACCGGCGCCTACTTCTCGTCGGCGCCCTTCGTCGGCGCGGCGGTCTCGCTCGTCGTCTTCCGCGAGCGGCCGAGCGTCGCGCTCGGGGCGGCGGCCGCGCTGATGGGGCTCGGCGTCTGGCTGCACCTCACCGAGCGGCACGAGCACGAGCATCATCACGAGGCGATGGAGCACGAGCATCCACACGTGCACGACGCCCATCACCAGCACGGGCACGCGCCGGGCGATCCGCCGATGACGGATCCCCGGCCGCACTCACACCGGCATCGCCACGAGCCGCTGGTGCACACGCACCCGCACTACCCCGACATCCACCACCGGCACGGGCACGAGTGAGTGGCGAGGGCCGATCACAGCGACAGGCGGAGCCCGGCACTGACGAGACGCCCC
The DNA here is from genome assembly GCA_036392515.1 of Gemmatimonadaceae bacterium. Classification (GTDB taxonomy): domain Bacteria; phylum Gemmatimonadota; class Gemmatimonadetes; order Gemmatimonadales; family Gemmatimonadaceae; genus JABFXC01. The sequence goes on from DASVXU010000023.1 coordinate 23,616, forward strand.
TCGAGCGGCGCCCACGCGTCGACGGTGCGCCGCCCGCCGGCGCCGGGGCGCGGGAGCGGCAGCGGCTCGAAGCGCGTCTGTCGTACGCCCGTGAGGTTCTCGAGGTTGACGAAGATCGTCGCGCGTCCGATGCGTCGCGACGCGAGGATGCCTAACGTCGCGTAGGGTCGCGACAGCTTCGCGTACGGATCGTCCTCGAGCGACTGCCGGCCCGTGTAGAAGACTTCGCCCGCGAGGTACGTCCCTGACTCGTCCTCCTCGAAGGCGAGATCGAGCCCCGCTTCCTGCCGCGGCGTGAGCGGCACCTCACGCAGGCGTCCCGTCTCCGGCGACGTCTCCCGGCTGCGCGTCGCGGCGTAGTACACGGTCGCGATCACCGGCTCCCGGGAATAGACGGCGAACAGCTCGCCTCCCCATGTGCGCATCGGTCCCGACGCGTTCACCAGCTCGACGAGCCCCGTGGTGTCTCCCGGGACGCGCCGCAGCCCGACCGGACTGCGCACGCGATTCGCGAAGAGCGTCCCGTTCACCTGCAGCGGGCCGTGCGTGGCGGTGAGGTCGAACGACGCCGTTCGCGCCCGCTCGGCGGCGAGACCGCGCGGCGCGGCGACGCGCGAGAGCCCGGTCGCCTCGGTTTCCTCCGTGAGCGTCGAGGGTGCGAACCACCCGCCGCCGACCGAGGCTCGCGCGCTGATCGCCGGGAGCGGCCGGAAGAGCAGCGACGCGCGCGGGCTGCACACCGTCCCGTACGCGCTCGACAGATCGCAGCGCCCGTTGAGGGTGCCGGACAACCACTGCGCGGGTGTGACGGTCTCCTGGAGAAACACTCCTGGCGTCGTCGCGGACTCGTCGAAGCGGGGGAGGTCGCGGTTGTGATACGACTCGTGCTGCCACGCGAGCCCGCCGACGAGCACGCTGCGCGGCGACACCGCGGTGCCGGTGAGCTCGCCGAACAGCGTGCCTCGCCGATCGCGCTCCCGCGCGTCGCCGAACAGACGGTCGCGCGACTCGAGACTCGCCGACGCGCGGATGGCGAGGGAGAACGCGTCCGTCATCCGCATCCGTCCGACGAGCCCCGCGTCGCCGTGCCGCGTCGCCAGGCTTTCCGCGAAGGCGACCGTGGACGGTGCACCCGCGATCATCCCGCCGCCGCGATCCTCCGCGAAGGTTCCCGCGGTCACCATCAGTGAGCGACCGGCGCTGTCGTCATAGAAGAGACGCGGGCGGAGCTCGGCGCGCTGGAATCCCGGAATGTCGGCCCAGCCGTCCCCACCGACGTCCGTGGCGCGCTGCCGGTGTGCGCCGCCGAGGAGGGTGATCCCGAGCGAGGAGGAGAGCGGGCGCGCGAGGAATCCGAGCAGGTCGGTGCCGCCGCGTGCGCTCTGGCTCGCGAGCACCTGGGAGGTATCCGCCGGGCGGCGCGAGACGAGGTTCACCACGCCGCCCAGTGCCTGCGGACCGTAGAGCGCCGACGCCGCGCCCTTGATGACCTCTGCCTGCCGGAGGTCGAGCGGTGGCAGCTGCGCGAGCCCGAAGCCGCTCGACCGCGCGCCGAACAGCGGCAGCCCGTCGACGAGCGTGAGCGTGTAGCGCCCCTGCAGCCCCTGCACGCGAACGGCCGCGGCGCCTAACGCGGGCGAGGTCGTCTGCACCCTGACACCGCTCATCTCGGTGAGCAGCGTGCGAAGATCCGCCGGATGCATCTGCGTCTTCTCGGCGACATCCTCGCCGGCGAGCACCTCCACCCGAAGTGGCTCGTCCTCGATCCGGCGCTCGGCGCGAGTGCTCGTGACGACGACGGGTGCGATCGTCTCGACCTGCTCGCGGAGCGCCACGGTCACCGTCGTGTCCTGTGCCGGGCGCAGGGTGAGGCGCAACGTGTCGGGCGCGAAGCCGATGCGGCGCGTGACGATCACCCGATCGCCGGCGGGCAGGCTGAGGACGGCCATGCCCGACGAGTCGGTCCGGGCGCCGATCGCGCCGCTGTGAACGACGGCGGCCAGGACGGGCGCGCCATCGCTCTCGACGCGGGCGCGGAGCGTCGCCTGCGGCACGTCCTGCGCGCCGACGCGCTCCGTGACGACGCCGGAAGCGACGAGCACGAGGAAGGTGGGCACGAGGCCCGGCATGAAGCGTTGCATGTGGTCTCGCAGGCTGGCGCGAGACCATGACAGCATGGTGACAGCGCGAGGTCGTGTTCCTTCGGTGCCTAACGCGGCTTTCGCTTCGCCGTGCTGTCCGGCTTCGCCGCCGTGCTGTCCACCTTCGGTGTTCCGCCGCCACGCGACGGCGGCGGGAGGGTCTTCTCCCACTTCGAGGCGTGATCCTCCATCTTCAGTGCCGCGTTCACCGGGCCACGGGCACCGGGATACGACTTGATCCCGCCGTGCAGCGCGCAGGCGTCGTTGCCTGCCGTACTGCTCGTCCCGTCGCGGCAGATCACGATCGTCGCGCCCTTCTGCCAGGTGGCGCTCACGTCCGGCGGACCGGAGGACGTGCTCTGCGCCTGCGTGACGCGGGGAGAGACCGTGGTCGCGGCGAGGAGGGCGAAGAAGCCGGACAGTGCGACGAGCGGATGCTTCATGTCGAGACCTCCATCGATGGGGGCGCCCGTCGGCGACCGGCGCACGCCCCATCAATGGCAAGTCCCATACACTTCGGTCGTCAGAACGCCAGCTTGAGACCCGCCGTGATCGCCCAGTTGCTGGCGGTCTTCCCGGAGACGTCGAACGACGTCGCTTCCTTGAAGTCGAACTTGCCGATGTAGTCCTTCGCCATCAGCCGGATCGCCATCGATGGGCCGAGGTTGACATCGAGCCCGGCGCCGAGGTTGCCGGCGAGATTGCTCGACTTCGCGACGAGCCCGGTCGAGCCGAGATCGACGTTCCAGCGCATCGCGCCGACGCCCGCCTGCACGAAGGGAGTGTAGATCGCGGCGTTCGGCGTCGGCAGCGAGAGCTCGAGGCCGCCGTCCATGACGAAGGCGCTCGTCGTCCCGGCGTCGATCCCGCCGAGGATCGGCAGCCCGACCTTCAGGTCGCCGCTCGCGTGCGCGAAGTTGCCGACGAGCTTCACGCCGGGCAGCAGCGCGAGACCGAGCTGCGCCCCGTACACCGGCGCGGCGCTGCTGCCGAGGCTCGTGCCTAACGGTCCGTCGATGAAGCTGCCGAAGAGCATGTAGCCGCCGTAGGGCGTGACGTCGAGCGACTTGCCGGCGACGGTGCTGGCGGCGCCGGACGCGCTGGAGGCGAGCTGCGCGCCCGCGGGCGCGGCGATGGCGAGCAGCGAGGCGAGCACGCCGGTGGCGGCCCGGGCGAGCGTGACGGATCTGCGCATGAGAGGTTCTCCGACGATGTGTGAGACACGAGACGCCGGCGGGATGCGCGTCGCGCGCGCCACCGGCTCCGTCGCGCCAATACACCGGCGTGCGTCGCGTGTTGCGGATGTCTCGTGAAGTCGGATGCGATGCGCGTCGCGCGCGCGATGCTGTCACACAGCACGGACACGCGATCGTCACCGCGCGTGTACAACCCTGCGCGCCGCCGACGTTAGGCGGGGCGCGTCACCGCTGCTGTCGCCTGAAACTCCTCGACGACGCGCGCCGCGACGGCGAGACACACGCTGGCGAGCTGCTGCGCGACTTCGGTCGGGAGCATGCTCGCGTCCGCCTCGTGGCAACCGGTGAGCAGCCAGGCGGCCGAGCTGTCGTAGCGGAGGACGGCGGCGCTGAGGAGCGCGTCCAGGGCCGCGCGCCCGTCGGCGTCGGCGGGATCGGGATCGAGCGTCGCGTCGAGCTGCACGAGCCGCCGTACGGGAACGCCGAGGCGGCGCGCGGCGGCGCAGACGTCGCCGCCGTCGTGATGTGCGATCAGGGAGCGAATCCGCGCCGCGGTGGCACGCGCCCCGCATGTGACTGCCGGGTCGGGAAGGGCGAGCTGATCGACACGCGGGTCTCGAAGCGGGGAGCTGGTCGTCGATCCAGGCATGGCAGGACCTCGGGCGGGAAAGCAGCAAAGTCGCCGCAGGGGCCATGCCGCTCCCGAGGGAGAGGCTCGGCCACCCGCGCACATACGGAACAGGACGCATGGCACTCCGCGAGTTCAACGCATCCGACGGCCGGCAGTGGCGCGTCTGGGACGTCACCCCCGAGACGATGCACCCCACGACACGGACCGAGGACTATCTCGCCCCGTACCTGGAGGGGTGGCTCGTCTTCGAGTCCTTCGACGGAACCTCGAAGTGCAGGCTGCACCCGATTCCCAGGGGCTGGAGCGAGGCGCCCGAGGAGGAGCTCGAGGAGATGCTGCATCGCAGCGAGTCGATCCGCGGCGATCGTCTCTCCCCTCCGCACGGCCGGCCCGTGATCGACGCGGCGGCGGAGCGGGCGGCGGCGCGCAACGACGTCGCGGGCGCGCGGACGTTCCGCTTCCCGAACGGCCGTTTCTGGAGCGTGGCCGAGTGGACGAGCGGCGCCGCGGACGTGCCGGGTGAGATGCGCAGGGTGCTGCGCTTCTCCGCGGGCGCGCGCTCGCTCGACCTCGCCGACTGGCCGCGCGGCTGGCAGTCGTACACCGACGACCAGCTCGCCGACCTGCTCGTCCAGAGCTTCCCGCGTGCGTCGAAGCCGAACCCGACGAGCTACCGCAGACGCGCCGGCGACCAGACGCTGGAGCGCTGACCGAGCGGTCGGGTGACCTGCCGCACAAAGGCGACCTCTGGCATGGCCGATGCCTTTTCAAGAGGCATGGCGCTGCGTGAGCTCAGGGATCGGCACGGCGAGGAATGGCGCGTCTGGGACAACCGCCCGGAGAGCGTGCACCCGATGATGCGCGACTCGAGATCGATGCGCGGCTTCTCGGACGGATGGCTCGTCTTCGAGTCGGCGGACGGACGCACGCGTCTTCGCCTCGCGCCGATCCCCGCCCGCTGGCCCGACGTCGACGAGCGCGAGCTTCGCATGTGGCTCGAGAGCGCGCGCGAAGTGCGCACCTTCCGCTATCCCGGCGGGCGCTTCTGGACGGTGGAGGAGTGCGCGCGCCCCGAAGGGAACGCGGACCGCGTGCTCCGCTTCACCACGGGCGCGCACTCCCTCGATCGCCCGACCTGGCCGCGCGACTGGCGACGCTACTCCGAGGAGCAGCTCGCCGAGCTGCTGGCGACGAGCTTCCCGCGCGCGGGCGGGGGCCCGGCGAGCGGTCCGCGCCGCCGTGCGTCCGATACTCCGGCGTCGTGACCTCGAGCGCCGCGCCATGCATCATCGCGGCGCTCAGGGCGTCACGCGCACGGACAGATAGCCGCTTCGCGCGATCGCCGGGATGATCCCCGGCCCGGGGTACTCGTCCGTTCGCCGCGTGAAGTACTGACGGTTGGCGATGTTGTTGACGCCTGCCTGCAGGCGCCAGCGCTCGCCGATGCGCGCCGTCGCCGACCAGTCGAAGACCGTGTACCCGGGGATTCGCCCGATCACCGCGTCGTCGCTTCGCTCCGTGTTGTTCGCGTCACCGAACGACGGGCCTACCGTGCTGGCGAGGAAAGTCGTCCCGAGCGGACCGCGGCCGAGCGTGAGCCCGGCGCGCTCGATGACGCGCGGGGCGTACTCGACACGCTTCCCGTCGAACTCGCCGCTCGTGTACCGCGCCTCGATCAGCGCGAGGGAGTTGAACGCGGTGATCGAGCCGCGCATCGCGCCATCGGCGTCGCGCGCGGCGAACGGCGTCACCTCGACGTAGCTCTCGAGCCCCTGATGTACGCTGTTCGCGACGTTCGTCCGCTCGGTGAACACCGCGCCGGTCGTGTCGGCGCGCGAGACGAGCCCGATGCGCCCGTCGATCGCGAGGCGGAACACGCCGACATCGAAGCGCACGCGATCGTCGGCGAGAGTGCCCCGCATGCCGAAGTCCGCGTTGAGCCCCCTGCTGTCGTGCAGCCGCGGGTCGATCCGCGATACGCTTCCCACCGGCGTCAGCGAGGAATAATCGATCGGCCGGTACGCCTGCGTGACGTTCGCGTAGAGCCCCGTCGTCGCCGTGGCGATCCAGCCCGCGCCAAGCCCGAGCAGCGGGACCGTGCGGAACTTCGTCTGCGGCGCGAAGGTCGTATCGGTGTACCCGTCGGCGCGCGAGCGCAGCGTCTCGAGCCGGATGCCGGGAAGCATGGTGAGCCGCGAGCCAAGATGGACCGCGTTCTCCGCCCAGGCGGCAAGGTTCGAGTTGGCGAATCGAATGTCGTACTCGTACGGGCCGACGAGATTCAGATCGAAGTCCGACGCGGTCGTTCCCTCCCCACCGCCCTGCCGGTGCATCGTGCCGTTGAACCAGCGCACGCCGGTCGCGAGCGAGCTGCGAGCGCCGAAGAGCCGGTAGTCGGCGAGCAGGCGGAGCTCCTCCGTGACGTTGCGAAATCCCTCGCGCTCCACCTCGCGCGGGACGGGCTGCCCCGTCGCGGCATCGATCTCGTCGAGCGCGCCCGGACCGCCATCCTCGTTGCGCCAGACGAGCGAGCGCGAGCTGCCGAGGACCGACGTCACGCTCTGCACGCGGACGCCGGTACGCGGTCTCCAGTCGAGCGAGAGGGAGCCGACGTTCCACGGCGAGGTGAGCCAGTTGCGCGCGCGGAACGACTGCCCGGCTCCGCTCGCGAACTGCGCGTCGGAGAGCCCGCCGGGCATATGGATCCGGTTGCGGAGGAGCGAGTAGTCCGCCGACGCGCTGAGGCTCGGCGTGAGCCGCAGCTCGGCGGCCGCGTAGGCGCTCGTCTGCATGTTGTCGGAGTTGGGGCGCCACCCCGTCTGCGCATGACGCTGCGTGTAGGTGAACCAGCGCCAGCGTCCCGACTCGCCGCCGAGCGAGGCGTACGTGTTCGCGAGGCCGAAGCTCCCCGCCGTATGCTGCAGATCGATGGCGGCAACCTTGCCCGCCACGCCGCGTCGCATGACGTAGTTCACCACGCCGCCGAACTGCGGACCGAACTGGAGCGCGCCGGCGCCGCGCACGATCTCGATTCGCTCTACCGCCTCCATCGGCGGTGAATAGTAGGTCTCGGGATAGCCATACGGGTCGGCCGCGATGATGACTCCGTTCTGGCGGACGTTCATCTCGATCGACTGCGTCGGATTCAGACCGCGGAGCGCGATGCCGTTGGATGGGAAGCCGCTTCCTTCGGTCTCCGCGACGGTGAGACCGGGAACCCGGCCAAGCACCTGACGCGCGACGTTCTGCGCCGTGTTCGCGCCGACGCTGTCGACGAGCACGGCTTCGGTGCGCTTTCCCGTGAGGAGCATCGTGCCGTAGCGCTCGGGGAGGAACGTCACCGTCCGAGGTGCGACGGGGGCGGTGACCCGGACAGTCTCGAGCCTGGGCGCGCGCGCGGAATCACCCGTCGCGGGGGGCGTGCTATCCGCCTGTTGGGCGCGAAGAGCAGACGACGCGAGGGCGATCGCGACGACGGAAAGGAGGGCACGGCGCGGCAGGCGCCCGGCGGTCGATGCGAGAGAAGGAGCCACGGATCGAGGCTGTGGTGACGTGAGTGCGTTCAAGCGGCCAGCGGATAGAGGAGCCTAATCGGTAATCCCGACGAGATCAATCGGGATTGCGGGGAATGCTCGGCCGCAGGGACGGCGGCGCGCGCGACGCGCCTGCCTAACGCGAGCGCGCGCCGGCGCCGATCGCGAAGCAGCAGCGGGCGCGCGTCTCCCGCTCGCAACAGCTCCGCACCGGGGCGTCGACGAAGGCCGTGAGGAGGCTCTCGACGGCGCTGCAGGCCTCGGGGTGGTTGCGCGTCGCCGCGGCGAGAGGGCAGCTGTCGCCGCGGATGACGAGCGTCGAGCCGTCGCGGTCGACGCGCGAGATTCCGCCGAGCTCGTTGAGCAGCGCGCTCCCCCGCTCGGCGCGCTGGCGCAGCGTACCCTTCGGTCGCGGACGGCCGGCCATCAGCCCCTCGCCCACCAGTCGCAGCGTCCGGTCGAACTCCGCCGGCCGCATCTGGCCGGCGAGGACATGGAGGAGCTGCGTGAGCACGGGGACGTAGGCGCGGGAGAAGAGCAGCTCGGCGTCGGGGGTGAGCGAGTAGAGCACCGAGGGGCGGCTCACGCCGGCGCGGAGCCCGGTGCGCCCGACGAGCCCGTCGCGCTCGAGGCGCGTGAGGTGCGCGCGCACCGCGTTGTCGGTGAGCCCCAGCTCCGCGGCCAGCTCTTCGACCGTGTGGTGAACGCGGCGGAGGAGCACCACGATCCGGCCGGCGGTTCCGGCGGGGAGTCGGAGGGGGGAGGATCGCGCGGGCTCGGGTCGATCTGGTGAATGCATTGGGCGGCCCTCGGGCCGGATGGGGCAGCGGAGCAGTTATTGCAGAAAGTCAACACGAAAATTGACTTTCCCGTGGACACCATGTCCGAGCCGTCGTGCACTGGTCGCACCATCCACGCCAGCGCGCCGCGGCGCGCCTCACGCTCCGGAGGTACGTCATGAAGAGATCGACCGATCGTGGCATCCGCCGCGCGGCGATTGTCGTCGCCGTCGCGGCAATCGCGGGACTCGCGGCGTTCGCGTCGTGCAGCCCGCTCGCGGGGTCCGGACCCTCGTCCGCGGGTTCGGCGCTCGATCCGGCACTCGTCGCGCAGGGAAAGAGCACCTTCCGCTACGACACCTACGGCGACGAGACCTTCTGGACCGACACGCTGCGCATGCAGGAGCCGATCGCCAGCGCGGTGAGCCCGAAGACGGCGCTGTCCGTCGGGCTCAAGGTGGACATGGACACGCTGCCGGCGTCGCTCGTCGCCGACATCAAGGCGGGGCGCGTGAACCTCGACGATCCGGCGACGACGGTCGCGCTGCTCAAGCTCGGCGCGGTGGTCGGCGTGGTCGGCCAGGTGGACGCGAACAACAGGCTCACGCGCGTCGGGATCACCTGCGCGCTCTGTCACTCGACGGTCGACGACGCCTTCGCGCCGGGGATCGGGCATCGGCTCGACGGCTGGCCGAACCGGACGCTGAACGTCGGCGCGATCATCGCGCTCTCGCCGGCGCTCACCGCGCAACAGAAGTCGGTCTACAGCTCCTGGGGACCGGGGATGTACGACCCGCGCTTCAACTTCGACGGGAAGAGCATGCCGGTCGTCATCCCGCCCGCCTTCGGGCTGCGCCATGTCGCGAAGGAGATCTACACCGGGGACGACACGGTCTCCTACTGGAACCTCTACGTCGGGGTGACGCAGATGCACGGTCACGGCACCTTCGTCGATCCGCGCATCGGCGCCAGCGTGCACAACGGACCGGAGAACCTGAACGCGGCGAAGCTCGCGGCGCTGCGCGCCTACCAGTTCAGCCTCGAGAAGCCGACCGCGACGGCGTTCGACGCGGCGGCGGCCGCGCGCGGACAGGCGGTGTTCACCGGCGCCGGCGGATGCTCGGGCTGCCACGTCGGCGCCGAGCTGACCGACGTGAACAGTGGCAAGCTCCATGCGGCGAGCGAGGTGGGGCAGGATCCGGCGTACGCGCAGCGGAGCGCGACGAAGCTCTATCGCACGACACCGCTGCGTGGGCTGTACCATCCGCCGGAGCTCGTCGGCCCGTACTTCCACGACGGGCACGCGAAGACGCTCGCCGACGTCGTCGATCATTACGTCACGAAGCGCGGCCTCAGTCTCACCCCGCAGCAGAAGTCCGACCTCGTCGAGTACCTGAAGTCGCTCTAGCCGCCGGGTGGCGGCACCCTTCCAAACCTCATGGAGACGATCGAATGAACCGCAACCCGACGCGCGCTGCCGGCGCACTCGTCCTCGCAACGCTCGCGGCGCTCACCGCATGCAAGAGCAAGGAGAGCTACTCGGACACGACCACCACCACCTCGTCGGGCGCGATGCAGTCCGACAGCGCGAAGACCGCCGCCACCGCCAGCGCGGGAGGCGGTGGGCTCACCGATCCGAACATCGTCTACATCCTCGACCAGGCGAACGCCGCCGACAGCGCGCGCGGGAAGCTCGCCGAGACGAAGGCGACGAGCGCCGACGTGAAATCGTTCGGCCGGCTGATGGTCGGCGAGCATCACGCGCTGCGCGAGCAGGGACAGGCGCTCGCGAAGAAGCTCAACGTGACGCCGCAGGCGCCGTCCGGCGACCAGAGCGAGGCGCAGACGAAGCAGGAGATGGACACTCTGAACGCGACGGCGAAGGGGAAGGCGTGGGACAAGGCGTACATCGACTACGAGGTCACCTACCACCAGCAGGTGCTCGAGACCGCGACGAAGGCGCTCGGCGCGGCGCAGAACGCGGAGCTGAAGGCGCTGATCCAGAAGGCCGCGCCCGTGATCCAGCACCACCTCGATCGCGCGAAGGAGATCCAGCAGAAGCTCGGCGGCGCGACGGCATGAGCGACCAACCGAATGCCCCCGCGGGGCCCGACCTCGCGGCGGGCATTCCGCTCGACTCCCTCGCCGACGGCGCGATGATCGCCGGCCACGTGGGCGAGGATGCGGTTCTCCTGGCGCGCGCGGGGGACGAATACTTCGCGACCGGCGCGACGTGCACGCACTACGGCGGCCCGCTCGCCGAAGGGATCCTCGAGGGAACACGCGTGCGTTGCCCCTGGCACCACGCCTGCTTCGACCTGCGCACCGGCAACGTCGAGCGCGCGCCGGCGCTCCGCCCGATTCCCTGCTGGAAGGTGGAGCGGCGCGGCGACCGTATCGTCGTCGGCGCGAAGGTCGAGCCGCGCGATCCCGAGCTCGGTGGCAGCGCACGTCCCGTCGCGCGACGCGCCGGCGCGGCGAGGCCCTCCTCGGTGCTGATCGTCGGGGCGGGCGCCGCCGGGAGCGCGGCGGCCGATACGCTGCGGCGCGAGGGCTACGACGGCCCGATCACGATGATCGACGGCGACGCCGACGCGCCGTACGATCGGCCCAATCTCTCCAAGGATTATCTCGCGGGGAACGCGCCGGAGGAGTGGATCCCTCTGCGCCCGCCCGAGGCGTACCGCGACCGCGGGATCGACCTGCGGCGCGGAACGCGGGTCGCGGCGATCGACGTCGCGGGCAGGCGTGCGACGCTCGCCGACGGGAGCGAGCTTCGCTGGGGCGCGCTCCTGCTCGCGACGGGGTCGCAGCCGGTGCGGCTGCCGCCGCAGGCCACCGGCGATCGCGAGGTGCGCTACCTCCGCACGTTAGGCGACAGCCGCGCGATCATCGGCGCGGCCTCGCGGGCCCGGCGAGCCGTCGTCATCGGCGCGAGCTTCATCGGTCTCGAGGTCGCGGCGTCGCTGCGAGCGCGCGGGCTGGAGGTGCACGTCGTCGCCCCCGAGCAGCGCCCGCTCGAGCGCGTGCTCGGCCCGGCGCTCGGCGATCTCGTGCGCGAGGTGCACGAGAGCCACGAGGTGCGCTTCCACCTGGGTCGCACGGCGAAGTCGATGAGCGCCACCGAGGTGACGCTCGACGACGGGACGCGGATCGCGGGGGATCTCGTCGTCGCGGGAGTGGGCGTGCGGCTCGACAACGAGCTGGCGAAGAAGGCGGGGATCGCCGGAGACCGCGGAGTGGATGTGGACGAGACGCTGCGCACGAGCGCGGAGAACGTGTTCGCGGCGGGGGACATCGCCTTCTGGCCGGACGTCCACAGCGGGGAGCGGATCCACGTCGAGCACTGGGTCGTCGCCGAGCGGCAGGGGCAGACGGCGGCGCGGAACATCCTCGGCGCGGGGGAGCGCTTCGACGCCGCACCTTTCTTCTGGAGCGCACACTACGACGTGACGATCTCGTACGTCGGCCACGCCGAGAAGTGGGACCGGATCGACGTGGACGGGAAGGTCGAGGCGCGCGACTGCGCGGTGCGCTACGTCCGCGACGGGAAGGTGCTCGCGGTGGCGACCGTCGGGCGGGATCGGCAGAGCCTGGAGTCGGAGGTGAAGATGGAGGGCGCGGCGGTTCGCTGAGGGCCGGTACGCAGTACCGCCGGGCGGCGTCGGCGATTACGCTCCAGACATGCTCCGCCGCCTGCTCGCCGTGCTCGCGATGCTCGTGATGCTGCACCTGACCTTCGTCGGGGCGGACGTCGCGTGCGCGGAGCAGGGGCATCACCGTGCGATGGCGGGGATGTCCGGCGCTCCGGCCAGCGACGCGGCGCAGGAGCACCGCGCGCATCCCGACAGCTCGCAGTCACCGTGCGACACGCCGGCGGCCGCGCACTGCTGCGACGGACTGGCGAGCTGCGGGATGGCCGCGCTCGCCGCTTCGCCGGGTGAGACCGTCTCGATCGTCGCCGCCGAACGCGCGCTCGCGCCGGCGACGCAGCATCTGCTCTCCCGCGCGCTCGGCCCGGAGCCGCCGCCGCCGCGAGCGTAGCAGCACACCGCTCGTTTCCTGGCTCGTCCCGCGTCTCCACGCGGCGCGACAGGTGCGCGACCGACCCGGTTCGCGCGACGCCCTCGACTCCGGACTCATAATGGCTGCACCGCTCATCGCCCGCGCCGCATTCGGCGCCGGGCTTCTCCTCGCGCTCGCATCGCCGCTGCGCGCCCAGCACACCGATTCCACCCGCGCCGACTCGGCGAATAAGCCGACGCACCAGACGCCCATGAACATGCCGATGCCGCCCGGCGCGATGGCGCATGGGATGGACGGCCACGGCATGCACGCCGGCATGGCGATGATGAGCGGGGCGTTAGGCATCCCCATGGAGCGCATGGGCTCGGGGACGACGTGGATCCCGGACGCGGTGAGCCTTCCCTCGCGCCACGTCCCGGCGAAGGGGTGGGACGTGATGCTGCACGGCTTCGTGTTCGGGCAGTACGACCGTCAGGGGGGACCGCGCGGCGACGACCAGGCCGGGTCGCTGAACTGGGGAATGCTGATGGTGAGCCGCGGCGTGGCCGGCGGGATGTTCCAGGCACGCACGATGCTCAGCCTCGATCCGGCGACGGTGGGAAACGGCGGCTATCCGCTGCTGCTGCAGTCGGGGGAGTCGTACCGCGGCCGGCCGCTGCACGACCGGCAGCACCCGCACGACTTCCTGATGGAGCTCGCCGCGCTCTACGAGCGGGCGATCACGCGCGACGTCGCACTCTCGCTCTACGTCGCGCCGTCGGGCGAGCCGGCGCTCGGGCCCGTCGCGTTCATGCATCGCACCTCGGGGATGGACATCCCGACGGCGAACCTCACGCACCACTGGCAGGACGCGACGCACATCAGCTTCGGCGTCGTCACGGGGGGAATCTTCACCCGCCGCGTGAAGCTCGAGGGCTCCGTGTTCAACGGCCGCGAGCCCGACGAGCACCGGTGGGACATCGATCCGATCCGGCTCGACTCGTACTCGGGGCGCCTGACGGTGAACCCGACGGCGCACTGGAGCCTCAGCGCCGGCTACGGCTGGCTGAAGTCGCCCGAGGCACTCCATCCCGACGAGTCGCTGCACCGCGTCACCGTGTCGGTGCTCCACGGGAGAAAGCTCGGCGCCGACGGCCAGTGGTCGAGCGCGGTCATCTGGGGCGCGAACAAGCCTTCCGGGCATCACGACATGACCCACGGTCTGCTCGGCGAGACCGAGGCGGTGCTCGACGCGCACAACACGATCTTCGCTCGCGCGGAGTACGTCCAGAAAAGCGCCGAGGATCTCGTGCTCGACGACGCTTCGGTGCTTCCAACCGGAGCGCGGGTGTTCGACGCGAATCATGTATTCGAGGTCGGCGCGCTCGCGGCCGGATATATTCGCGAGATCGGCCGCTGGCGCTGGGCGACGATCGGACTCGGGGCGGAGGGAACCATCAACGTGGTGCCCGGATCGCTCGCCGAGGTGTACGGGTCGCGCACGCCCCTCGGCGCTGTGGTGTTCGTGCGGGTGCGCCCATTTCACGAAGCGATGGGCGGAAATGCGGGGATGTAGCGACGGCTTGAACCCGAGACGAAGGAGCTCGACTGGTGGCGGCGGC
>DASVXU010000024.1:0-5017 GCA_036392515.1 Gemmatimonadaceae bacterium
TCGGCGAGGCCTCAGTCCCGGATCACGTACCCGACGCCCCGCACCGTGTGGATCAGCTTTCGCGCGTGCCCGGCGTCGATCTTCTTACGCAGGTGATTGATCACCACGTCCACGATGTTCGTGCCCGGGTCGAAGTGGTAATCCCACGCGTACTCGGTGATGAGCGTGCGGCTCATGACTCGCCCGTGATGCCGCATGAGATACTCGAGCACCGTGAACTCCTTCGGCGTGAGCTCGATGTGCTCACCGTTGCGCCGCACCTCGCGCGTGGTCTGATCGAGCTCGAGATCGGCGACGCGGAGCACCGGCGACGCGATCGCGCGCGGCCGCCGCGCCAGCGCCTCGACGCGCGCGAGGAGCTCCTCGAAGGCGAAGGGCTTCGTCACGTAGTCGTCGGCGCCGGCGCGCAGCGTCGAGACCTTCGCGTCCACCGCGTCCTGCGCGGTGAGGACGAGCACCGGCCGCTCGAAGCCCCGCCCGCGCAGCGCGGTGAGGACGTCGAGCCCGGACTTCCCGGGAAGGCGCATGTCGAGGATCACGAGGTCGAACGCGCCCGATGCCGCGCGCTGCTCCCCCTCCTCGCCGTCGCTCACCAGCTCGACCCCCCACCGCTGCTCCTCGAGCCCGCGCTTCACGAACTGTCCGACGGTGGGGTCGTCCTCGATGACCAGGATCTTCATGGGACGGACTCTAGTCCGCGCGCCCCGAGGGGTCAACACGGCGAGGAGAGAGGAGAGAGACTCCGATGGAGAGATAGAGAGAGGAGAGACGAAAAGACGATGGGGTAGCGGTAGACGCTTCCGGCTTCGCCGCGCTGTACGACGCCGTTCCGGACCGTCTTTCAACGGCGTTGAACTGCGATAGCGCCGCCGCTCCGCGGCCTGCGCACCGGTGGGTTCTCTCCTCTCTCTATCTCTCCATCGGAGTCTCTCTCCTCTCTCCTCGCCGTGTCGGGCTCCGATGCGGCGCTACGATTCTCGAGGACGCTGGAAGCCGTACTCGCGGATCTTCCGGTAGAGCGTCTTCGAGGAGATCCCGAGCACGGTCGCGGCGCGCCCCTGGTGCCAGTTGGACTGGTGCAGCACGGCCTCGATGTGGCGGCGCTCCAGCTCCTCGAGGGTGAGGTCGCTCCCCGCGGCGCGTGCGCCGTCCCCGTTGGTGGGCGGGGCGAGAGGGAGGTCGCGCGCGTAGATGACGCCGCCGTTCGCGAGGAGCACCGCGCGCTCGATCACGTTGCGCAGCTCGCGCACGTTGCCGGGCCAGGAATACTCCTGCAGGATCGCGACCGCCTCCTCGCTCAGCCGCGGCGGGTTCGATCCACCATAACGGCGGAGGAAGTGCTCGGCGATGAGCGGGATGTCCACCGCGCGATCGCGGAGCGGCGGCAGCGTGATGCCGAGGGTGTTGATGCGGTAGAGCAGATCCTGGCGGAACTGCCCTTCCTGCACCATGCGGCCGAGGTCCTTGTTCGTCGCCGCGATGATGCGGACGTTGACCTCCACCTTCTGCGTCCCGCCGACGCGGAAGAAGCTCCCCGTCTCGAGGGCGCGGAGCAGCTTGCCCTGCAGCTTCGGGTCGAGCTCCCCGATCTCGTCCATGAAGAGCGTTCCGCCGGCCGCCATCTCGAAGAGGCCCGTCTTGCGCGTCAGCGCGCCGGTGAAGGCTCCCTTCTCGTGGCCGAACAGCTCGCTCTCCATGAGGTTCTCGGCGATCGCCGCGCAATTGATGTCGACCAACGGCGCGTCGGCGCGGTGCGAGAGACGATGCACCGCCTTCGCGACGAGCTCCTTCCCGGTGCCGCTCTCGCCGGTGATGAGCACCGACGCGTCGCTCTTCGCGACGCGCTCGACCATCTGCAGCACCGCCTGCATCGGCGCGTACTGCGTGATGATCTCCGGCACGGCGTCCACGCGCGAGAGGCGCGACTGCAGGAAGGCGTTCTCGCGCGCGAGCTGGCGCTTCTCCCAGGCGCGGCGCACGAGCACGTCGATCTCCGCCATGCGGTAGGGCTTCGACATGTAGTCGTAGGCGCCCAGCTTCATGGCGGTGATGGCCGTCTCGATGGTGCCGTTCCCCGTGATGATGATGACCTCGGGAGGCGTCGGCTCCTCGCGGACCTGCCGCAGCACCTCGAGCCCGTCCATCTCGGGCATCACGATGTCGAGCAGCGCGACGTCGTACGACTCGGCGCGCATCGCGGCGAGCGCGGCGCGGCCGTCGCGGCAGGTGGTCACGGCGTAGCCTCGCCCGCTGAGGAAGCCCTCGAGGATCGTCCCGAGGTTGGCTTCGTCTTCCGCGACGAGGACCTTGATGCGCGACTGCTCTTTCATGACGTGGCCACCCGCGGCAGCGAGATTCTGAACGTGGCGCCCTGCCCCGCGACGCTGTCCGCCTCGATGCGACCACCATGCTCGGCGACGATGCCGTAGCAGATGGAGAGACCGAGACCGGTGCCGCGCCCGGGCGGCTTGGTCGTGAAGAAGGGCTCGAAGATCTTCTGGAGATCGGGACGCTTGATGCCGTGACCCTCGTCGGTCACCTCGGCGATCACCCACTCGCTCTTCCTCGTCGCGCCGCGCGTGCGCAGCTTGACGCGTCCCTGTTCCTGCATCGCGTCGGTCGCGTTGAGCAGGAGCGCCATGAACACCTGGATGAGCTGCTCGGCGTTCCCGTCCACGACGGGAAGCGCCTGGCGGTCGAGATCGAGCTCGATCGACATCTTCTTGAAGCTCGCGTGGTGCTTGAGCAGGAAGAGCGTCTTCTCGATCACCTCGTTCAGGTCCACCAGCTCCTTGCCGACGGCGCGCGGACGGCTGAACTCGAGCAGACCGTTGACGATGCGCTTGCAGCGATGGACTTCCTGCTCGATGATCGAGAGGTAGTCGTCGCTCCCCTTCGGCGGCGCGATGCCCATGTCGGCCATCTCCTTGAGGCCGATCTGGAGACTCTCGCCGCAGGCGGCGATCGTCGCGAGGGGATTGTTGATCTCGTGCATGACGCCGGCGGCGAGGGTACCGATCGCGGCGAGCTTCTCCGCCTGCGCGAAGCGCTCCTGCGCCTCGCGCCACTCGGTGATGTCCTCGCCGATGGTGATGACGTGCGTCACCGTGGTGTCATCCACGCGCATCGGGATCTTCGTGATGCGATAGGTGCGATGCTCGCCGCTGGCGCTCGACTCCATCTGGAACTCCGCGATCCGCCCCGTCGAGAAGACGTCCTCGAACTCCTGGCGAAGCAGCTCGGCGGGCTGGCGGTGGAGGATCTCGAAGATCGTCCGGCCGATCGCCTCCTCGCGCGAGACACCCTGCATTCCCGTCTCGCGCTTGCGGTTCCACGCCTGGATGCGGAACTCGCGGTCGATCACGTAGAGACCGACGGGCATCGAGTCGATGATGCGCTCGGTGAACCGCCGCTGCTGCTCGATCTGCCGGGTGCGCAGCGCGACCTCGGTCTCGAGCTGTCGCGAGTACTCGGCGTGCACCAGTGCGGGGGCGACCATCGTCCCGATGGTCGTGAGGAGCACGAACTCCTCCGTCGTGACCTCGCGATCGATGCCGACGACGATCGCGCCGAGCGACCGTGAGCCGGTGGTGAGCCGCGCGAGCGCGATCCCGTCGCCGATGAGCGAGTTGCCCTCGAGGTGCTTGCGGACGTCGGCGACGGTGGTCGTCGAGTCGGCGAGCGAGTACGCGCGCCAGAGCCCCGTCTCGTCGGCACGCCAGAGCGAGCACTCGCGCGCGCCGAGGGCGTCGGCGATGATCCCGAGCACGCTCGGCACCACGCGGTCGAGGGCGTCTCCCGTGGCGAGCAGCGCCGCCACGTCCGCGATCGTCGCGATCGCGGGCGAGACGAGCTTCAGCGCGCTCGTTGGGGAGAGCCTTGCGGCGTGGGTCATCGTGTGTGGTCGAATCGACGAGCGTGCTACCTATGAGATGCGCGGCGCCCCGCCCCCGGATCGGACAGCATTTCCGGCGGAGCAAGGACCTGGGACAATATGACCGATGAAAGGCCCAGTTCGTCACAACTGCCGATTCGACTCCGCGGCGGCAAAGCTGGCAGCGCTGCGGGCCGCTCAAGCGCAGGAACGGCAAGCGATTGCGGGTATGTCGGTTGCCCATCCGGAGCCAGCCGGGCGCGAACGATCGCCCGAGGAGCGTTGGACAATCGAATCATCAGCAAGGAGGAGATGATGTCATACCGCACGATGATGACGACCCCCGCGTTCAGCCTGCGCCGCGAGATCGACCGCCTGTTCGACGACACGTTCGGTGGCAATGGCCTGCGCGGGACGAGCGCCTGGATTCCGCCCGTGGACGTCCGCGAGTCGGACAGCGAGCTGGCGCTGGTGTTCGAGATCCCCGGCGTCTCGCCGGACCAGATCGAGGTGACGACCGACAACGGCGTGCTCACCGTGCGCGGTGAGAAGCGCGAGGAGCGGAAGGAGGGGAACGAGCAGCAGTACCACCTCGTGGAGCGCGTCTACGGCAGCTTCTCGCGCTCGTTCCAGCTGCCGAAGAATCTCGACGAGTCGAAGATCGACGCGCAGTTCGAGCACGGCGTGCTGACGGTTCGCATCCCGAAGGCGGCGCTCCCGCAGCCGAAGAAGATCCAGATCAACGCGGGAAGCACGACGGGCGGGGAGAAGGTCGAGACGAAGTAGCGGCTTTCGGCCGATAGCCATTATCGGCCGTTAGCCATTAGCCATTAGCGTAAAGAGACGGCGGCCGGGGGAAGATCCCCTCGGCCGCCGTCGTCGTTCCCCGCCACGCCGTTCTGCCGCAGTCGCTCAACGCTAATGGCTAACGGCTAATGGCTAATGGCTGATGGCTAATGGCTGCCTTTACAGCTCCATCCTCGTCCCGATCCGCTCTTCCCGCTTCGCCCCGTCCGCGATCACCGTCACGCGGTCGCCGCTGACGACGACATCGAGCGTGATCCCGCGGACGCGAGCGCCGCGCAGCTCGGCGTGATCGAGCCCGAATGGAAACGGGTCGACGGTGATCCCCTGCGCGTGCGG
>DASVXU010000025.1:0-29975 GCA_036392515.1 Gemmatimonadaceae bacterium
ACACTCCCGTGATCGCCACCACCGACACACTCATGGCGTTCAATCGAATGCTCGCGGCGGCGGGCTTCGACATGGAGCGCCCCGACGCGGCCCTCGCGTGGCGCGTGTTCAAGGAGTTCGCCGTCACGCCGGTGGCCGCGGCAACCGATGGATTGCTCTTCCAATGCGGCACCTATGACTTCTCCGGCGAGCCCGCGTTCGAGTTCGACTTCACGCGACAGTTTACGCACGAGGAAGAGGGCGAGCCGGCGGGAATGGAGCAGCTGAGTTGCACGCTCTACTTTCCACCGACGGAGGAACGCCGGGCGCTGAGGACGAACCTCTGGTCATTCGGTTTCGCGTCCGCTGCCGAGTTCTTCGCGGCTGTCGAGGCGCTGCCCGAGTTCCGAGTCGTCATGGCTGGTCCCGCGCCGACGCGCGCCGCAACGCGGCAGGAAGAAATCTAGGAGCGGCGGTCTAACGTGGCGCTGAAGCTGACGGGGCTTCATTATGGATTCGCGGCCGCTGAAGCGGCCGCATTATGAGAAAGCCCCGCAGCTTAGCGTGGGCGTTAGGTGGACCGTCGGCCCCACGATATGACTCACGCGTTCTCGGACGCCGAAATCAGCGCCCTCGCGGCGGGCTACCTTCGCTACGTCGTCGCGCTGCGCGGCGACGATCCCGACGCGGTGTCGAGTCCCGAGACCAACCCGGACGAATGGGCCTATAAGACCGTGGAGACCATGATCCGGAAGGGCGCCGCCGCCGAGGCATGGCCGGTCGTCCTCGAGCTGCTTCGCCAGACCCCTGACGCGGAACTTGGTAACTCGGCCGCCGGGCCACTCGAGGCCCTAGTGCTGCGGCACGGGGAAGCACTCGTGGAGGCGATCGAGGCAGAAGCTGCACAGGACGAGCGCTTCCGCTGGGCGCTGGGATGTATCTGGCTCTTCGCGAGCGATCTGAAGGCACCGATTCGCGACCGGATCGTCCGGGCAAGCGGCGGGGCCATCAAGGTAAACCCGAGCATCCTCTCGACCTCGTTCGGGCGAGCCACCTAACGTGGCGCTGAAGCTGACAAGGCGTACTTTCGGTAGCTCGCGCTGCGCGCTCGCATTTTATGAGAACGCCTTGCAGCTTAGCGTGGGCGTTAGCCGGATCCCCGGCTACATCGATTGACCAGATTCCGAGGCCGGTCTTGGGACAAGCAACGACGACTGCCGAAGGGCGACGAATCGCGATCGTCGGGACGGTCGCGATGGCCCTCGTACTGGCGTACAAGGTGGTAGCATGGGCAATGGGCCACGCGCGGTGGCCAGAGTTCTTCCTCCCCGCCGCGCTGTTCTGTCTCATGCTCGCCGGATGGGTTGCGCCCAAGCATCCGCGCCTCGCACAACGTCTTATTGCGGCCGCTGTCGTGGGCATCCTCGGCGGTACGGTCATCGCCGGGATCGATCTTCTCGGATGGATTCGCGCGTGACCGGCTAACGTGGCGCTGAAGCTGACAAGGCGTACCTTCGGATGCTCGCGCTTCGCGCTCGCGTTTATGAGGACGCCTTGCAGCTTAGCGTGGGCGTTAGACATCCATTGGAATCACGTGCCGGGCGAAGCGCGCTGCCCACAGCGAAGGCAGGAACGGAGCACCATGACGGAGTCCGAACGCATCGAAGGTGAGCCGGAGCTGACCCCTGAGCAGGTCCAGGAGTTCGTGGCAGAACTCGAGCGCGTCATCGGTACGGAGCTCGCCTCGCCCGAAATGCGCTTCGAGTGGGTTCTTCCTCTGTCAGATCCTGAGGAGTTCCTTGCCGCGCTGCGCAGCGCGCCGAGCAATGTGGGCCTCGCGGGGATCGAAGCCTATCTCCGTGAACGCCTCGGAACATTAGCGGGCCTGAAGCGCGTCGAATCGGACCCCGACGCGCCGGATGTCTAACGTGGCGCTGAAGCTGACGGGGCATCGCTATGGATTGGCGCCGCTGCGCGGCGCATCATGAGAATGCCCCGCAGCTTAGCGGGGGCGTTAGGCCGACAACGTAATGGTCACTAGCA
Source organism: Gemmatimonadaceae bacterium (assembly GCA_036392515.1). Taxonomy (GTDB): domain Bacteria; phylum Gemmatimonadota; class Gemmatimonadetes; order Gemmatimonadales; family Gemmatimonadaceae; genus JABFXC01. The sequence continues at coordinate 2,023 of DASVXU010000025.1, forward strand.
GCACGAAGCACTCCGGATTTCTAGCCAATCTTGGCTGGGGCATGCGCTATGGCATCGCTGGGGCGATCCTATTTTCGTCAATCGCGATCTTTTCCTGGTTGCTCAGCGGAGCCAGTCCCCGGTGGGGTCATGGCACACCCCTCTGGCGCGTACTCGCCGTCTATGCGTTTGCAGGGCTCGGCGCCGGCTTCATCCTGGCGATTCTGCGGCCGATCATCCGGACGCTGCCAGGCGCCATACTCTGCGGCACGTCAATCGCTGCCTTGATAGGCTTGGGGTATAGGGTATCCGATCAAGGGCTGGCGCCATGGAACCTTGGCGATACCGTCGTGATCGGCTCGTTTACGGTGCTTGTCGGCATTTCGTGCGGCCTGATCGCCCATCGGAGGCTCCGCCCACGCTCGCGGACGGCGAAGTCGTAGGGCGGCCTAACGTGGCGCTGAAGCTGACAGGGCTAGAGTTGCAGTAGGCAGGCGCGGCCCACGACACGGAAGGGTCTTCCTCGCGTCTCTCAGTCCAGTCATCGGGATCGCCGCCAGACGAAGTGTAGCGGCAACCGACTCAAGGACGAGCCAGCCACACTCATGCGCCTGGCCTGCCGCTCCTTCCTCCGTGGAACGGCCGGTCAACAGGTACGCGAGCGACGGCGTGGCCGGCGAATACCGTCCGCCATACGCGCGCGCCTAGGCGTCCCCAAACGTCAAGGCAAACCGAACGCGGCGGACGTGCTGCCAGATTGCTGCCAAATTACCCCCGACCGATCCCAGCATCCCTGGAGGCCACTTCGGGCGGATCCAGCGCTCTACCGAGGGAAAAGACGCCAGCCTGCCGGGATGCCGAGTCGGTCGGACTCGCCTGATAAGCGTGAGGTCGGTAGTTCAACTCTACCCAGGCCCACTGAACATGCGCACGGCCGCGGCGTCCATCGACGCCGCGGCCGTGTCATTTTCCCGGCGCGCGACGCCTCGCCGTTAGGCGCCGGCCGAGCGGTCCGGCGGGGGCACGAGGTCGCGCAGCGGCGACTCCGCCACCTTCGCGTTTCCCTTCGCGCGCTCCTGCGCCGAGTAGGTCGGATAGCAGGCGGGATGGACGAGGCCCGGCGCGCCGTCGGCGCGCCTAACGGCGACGGCGGTCTCGGACGCGTCCATGGGCTCCCCGCAGAGCGCGCAGCTCTGCTGTGGTGCGTCGGCGGCGTTGTCGGGGTGTGGCTGGGTCACCAGTGGCTCTCCGGAAATGGAAACCACATGAAGCAAGATGTGCGCTAGAGCACACCCGCGCAGTTCACGGCCGCGCCCGGCTGGCATGCACGATGCCTCTATCCACCGCGATGGCTCTCCGCGAATTCACCGACCGCTCGGGACGCGCATGGCGCGTGTGGGACGTCTCCCCGGAAACGCTCCACCCGTCGACGCGCGCCGAGGATTACATGCGCGACTATCTCACCGGCTGGCTCGCGTTCGAGTCGTTGGACGGCCGCGCGAAGTGCCGCTTCACGCCGGTGCCGAAGGACTGGCATATGGCGACCGCCGAGGAGCTCGACGAGTGGCTTCATGCGGCGGAGCCGGTGCGAGGAGAGCGGACGTCGGGGCCGCACGGGCGCACCGAAGCGGAAGAGATCGCGCAGGCCTCGGAGCTCGACGTACGGAAGCGGCCGCAGAGCCGGACCTTCCGCTTCCCGGGAGGCCGCTTCTGGACGGTCGCCGAGTGGACGTCGCCCGATCCGCGCGGGACGGGCGCCGGTGCGATGCGCCACGTGCTGCGATTCAACTCGGGCTCGCGCGTCCTCGAGCTCACGAACTGGCCCGGGGACTGGGCGTCGATGTCGGACGAGGAGCTGAGCGAGCTGCTGTCGCGCGGCTTCCCGAGAGACGCCGCGAAGGAGAATCCCACCGAGCATCACCGTCGCTCGGCGGATCCCGAGGCGCGCTGAGGCGCCGGCGCTACTCGATCAGCCGGCGACGAGGACGGGCCGCGTCGAGCGCGGCGCGGCAGAGCTGCTCGAGCGCACCGTCGGGGAGGCGGCTCCACTCGGGGGGAATCGGCGCGAGCCGCCGGAGGCCGAGCGGGGAGTCGAAGGCGAGCCAGCCGTTCTCGAAGCCGGGGCGCACCGCGACCCGCTTCTCCATGCGGCGGCGCCGCTCGATCGCGCGCCGCTCGCGCACCGCCGTATTGGCCGCGGCGGTCTCGCGTCGCCGCTCGTGCGTCCTGCGCTCGGCCAGCTCGGGGTACACGTCCCACACCTGCCAGCTCACTCCATCAGCGTCGACGAACGTCCGGGAGGTCATGCAAGACCCTGATGCGGGGCGCGTGCCACGCCGACGGCGCGGACGGGTGAAGACCGACGGCGCGGGCCCCGGAGTCCACGGTATATTCCGCGCGACCCACACCCACAGGCGATGAACGTCCTCGTTCTCAACGTCGGCTCCTCCACGGTGAAGTTCCAGCTCGTTCGCACCGACGCCGAACGGATGGCGGCGAACACCGACGAAAAGCTCGCGCGCGGGACGGTCGAGCGGATCGGCGGCGAGGCGGTGTACACGATGCGCGGCGCCTCCGGGGAGCCGCAGCGTGGGACCGCGCAGATGCGCGACCATCGCGCGGTCGTGGAGTTCGTCGTGAAGTGGCTGGTGAGCGCGGAGTCGGGCACCGGCATCACGCGCATCTCGGAGATCGAGGGGGTCGGGCACCGCGTGACGCACGGGGGCGAGAGCTTCCGCCGCTCGGCGCTGATCGACGACACGGTGCTGCGGGGGATCGAGGAGACGATCGACCTCGCGCCGCTCCACAACCCGCACAACCTGCGCGGCATCTACGCCGCGCGATCGGTGCTCGGGAGCGGAGTGCCGCAGGTCGGCGTCTTCGACACTGCATTCCACCAGACGATCCCCGAGCGTGCGTACCTCTACGCGCTGCCGTACCAGTACTACCGGCGGCATCGCGTCCGCCGTTATGGCTTTCACGGGACGTCCTACCGGTACATCGCGCACCGCTACCGGATGCTCACCGGCCGCTCGCGCGAGGACACGCGCGTGGTCGCGCTGCACCTCGGCAACGGCGCGTCGGCGTGCGCGATCGTAAACGGCGTCTCGGTCGACACGTCGATGGGATTCACGCCGCTCGAGGGGCTCGTGATGGGCACCCGCTCGGGCGACCTCGATCCGGCGATCCTCGACTACATCGCGGCGAAGGAAGGGCTGTCGCTCCCCGACGTCGAGGGGCTGCTCAACAAGCAGTCGGGTCTCCTCGGGATCTCCGGGCTCACGAACGACATGCGCGAGCTGCTCGCCGAGGCGGAGGAGCACGACGATCGCCGCGCCTGGCTCGCGATCGAGATGTTCTGCTATCGGGTGCGGAAGTACATCGGCTCGTATCTCGCGGCGATGAACGGTGCCGACGCGATCCTCTTCGCCGGCGGGATCGGCGAGAACGCGGCGCCGGTGCGCGCGACGGTCTGCGAGGGGCTGGAGTGGCTCGGCGTGAAGCTCGACCCGCAGCGCAACCGGGAGACGGTGGCCGGCGCGGAGGGGAAGATCAGCGCGAGCGACTCGCGCGTGGAGGTTTGGGTCGTCCCGACGGACGAGGAGCTGCTCATCGCGCGGGATACCGTCCGCGTCGTGCAGGGACTCGAATCGCGGTACTGAGGTGACCTCGGGGGCGGCGCCCGACGGCGCAGGCCGGCGTCCGTCCTCGAGGCGGGCGATGCACCACCTGCGCGCGGTCGTCGCGCCCGGCGCGGCTCGCCCCGCGTGGATCGCGGGGCTCCGCGCCGCCGTGGCGACGATGATCCCCGTGATCATCGGCTCGGCGCTTCCCGCCGGCGCCGCGACGTGGATGAGCCTCGCCGGGTTCAACGGCGCCCTGAACGATCGCGGCGGATCGTATCGCACGCGCGCGCTGGCGATGGGTCTCGTCACGGTGATCGGCGCGGCCGGCCTGACGCTCGGCGGGTTGGCGCACGCCCACCTGCCGATCGCGGTCGCGGTGACCTTCGTGGTCGCGCTGCTCTGCGCGACGGCGCGTGTGTGGGGCGCCGCCGGGGCCGGCGGTGGAAGCGCGATCCTCTCGAGCTTCCTCATCTCGCTCGCCATCCCCTCGCCGAGCCTGAAAGAGGCGCTGATGCGCGGCGTCTTCGCACTGGTGGGCGGCGCGTGGGCGATGCTGCTGTCGCTCGTCCTCTGGCCGCTGAGACCCTATCGCCCCGTGCGCGCCGCCGTGGCACAGTGCTATCGCGCGATCGCGAGCTACGCCGAGGACCTCGCGGCGCGCGCAGGTCGCGTGGGCTCGCACGACGCCTGGGATCTGCGCACGGCGATGGTCGCGGTGCGCGGCTCGATCGAGCAGGCGCGCGAGGTCCTCGCGGCGGCGCGGCTCGGCCGACCCGGCGAGAGCGAGCGCGGCGAGCGGCTCCTCGTCCTGCACGAAGCGGCCGAGCAGACGTTCGTGCACCTGCTCGCGCTCGCCGAGTCGATCGAATCGATCGAGGAGGGTGCGCGCGATCCCGCGATCGAGGTCGTGCTCGCGGCGACGCTCGGCGACGTCGCCCTCGCGGCGCGGCGAACGGCCGACGCGATCGAGGCGGAGCGCGACGCGCCCCACGTCGACATCCGGTGGAGCGGGGCGGGCGTTCGCGAGGCGATCGCGGGCGCGGCCCGCCCCGACATCCACTACGAGCACGCGGCGCGGCTGCTCGACCGCGCGGCGCAATACGCCGACGTCGGTGCAGCGACGTCGGAGTCGCTCAACAGCGGGGAGCCCGTCGTGCTCGGCGACGCCGCCCCACGCGTCGCCGCGCTCGATCGACCGCCGCGGATCGGCGACCGGCTGCGCGAGGCGCTCGCCCCGGGTCCGCTCATCGCTCGCCACGCGCTGCGCGTGGCGACAGTTGCCTCGGTCGCCGTGTGGCTCGCGCACGCGATGCGGATCCGCCACGACTACTGGGTGACGATCACCGCGGTGATCCTGCTGCAGCCCTACGTCGGCGCGACGACGCAGCGCGCGCTGCAGCGCGTGGCGGGAACGGTGATCGGGGCGATGCTGGCGGCGATGCTCGCGGGGCTGATGCACAACGAGTACGGGCTCCTGCTGCTGATCTTCGTCTTCGTCGGGCTCTGCGTCGCGCTGCTGCCGGTGAACTACGGTGCGTACTCGATCTTCCTCACCCCGGCGTTCGTGCTGCTCGCCGAGGCAAGCGTCGGCGACTGGCACCTCGCGGGACTTCGGGTGATGAACACGCTCATCGGCGGCGGGATCGCGCTGGCGGGCTCCTGGCTCCTCTGGCCGAGCTCCGAGTGGCGCGAGTTTCCCGCGTTCGCCGCGACCGCGCTGCGTGCGCTGCGCGAGTACCTGCGGCTCGCCGCGCTCGCGGCGACGGGGGACGTGGAGGCGGCGCGCACCGTCGGCCACGCGCGCCGGGAAGTCGCCACCGCCGCGGCGAACATGGAGGAGTCCTTCCAGCGGCTGCTCGGCGAGCATCGCGGGCCGGCCCTCGCGCTGAAGCCGCCGATGACGCTGCAGACCTACGTGCGCCGCTTCGCCGTATCCACTGGCGCGCTCGCGCTGTCCGGCGAGGACGCGACGCATCCGGCACCGGGCGCGCTCGCCCCGTTCGCCGACGCGGCGATGGAAGTCCTGGACGATCTCGCGGACGCGGTCGCGGCGCGTCGCGAGCCGCGCGCGTTCCCATTCCCCGGCAGCGTGCCCTACTACGCGGGGGCGATCACCCCGGTCGCGGCGGCGCGGGTCGAGCGGCTCGCGCGACAGCTCAAGTCGCTCCACGACGCCGTGGCGGATATGTCGATGGTGCGCGCCGCGTCCGCGGACTAACTTCGAACGATGCACGAGCTGTCGGCGGGGCGAGCGTGGCGCATCTTCTGGCGCGGTCTGCGGCTGCGGTGCCCGAACTGCGGGAAACCGGGGATCCTCGCGAGCTGGTTCTCGCTCCGTCACCGCTGCCCGCACTGCGGCCTGGTTCTCGACCGTGGCGAGAGCGACTACTTCCTCGGTGCGTATCTCGTCAACCTCGTCGCGGTGGAGCTGATCGTCACCGCCGTGATGTTCGCGATCGGCTACGCGCTCTGGCCGCGGGTTCCGTGGACCGCGCTCACCTGGGGAGGCGTCGTGCTCGCGGCGCTCGCGGCGGTCGCGTGCTATCCGGTCACGAAGTCGCTCTGGCTGGCGTTCGACGTCGTGCTCCGTCCGGTGACCGAGGAGGAGCTGCGGCTCGGCCGCGAGGATACGCGCGCCGTCCGCGACACTCCGCGGGTGGATGAGTGAGGAACGGGCGGGCGTGATCGCGACGGGCGCGGGCGCGCAGTCCCCGACGCGCATTCGACGAGGGGATGTCGGCGACGCCGCCGCGCTCGCGGAGTTCGGCGCGCGCGTCTTCGCGGCGACGTTCGGGCCCGAGAACGACCCGCGCGACATGGAAGCCTATCTCGCCGCGACCTACGGCGAGGCGCGCCAGCGCGCGGAGCTCGAGCGGACGGAAAACGCCTTCCTGATCGCCGAGCACGGAGGCGAGCTCGCGGGCTACGCCTTCGTGCGCGACGCGCGGCTCGATGTCGATGCCTTCGAGGACGAATCGCGGAGCGTCGAGCTCGTGCGCTTCTACGTCGATCCGCGCTGGCACGGGCAGGGGATCGCGCGCAGCCTCATGGACGCGGTCGCGGCCGAAGTGCGCGCGCGCGGCGCGGTACTGCTCTGGCTCGGCGTCTGGGAGCGGAACCCTCGCGCCATCCGCTTCTACGAGAAGCAGGGGTTCCGCGACGTCGGCCACCACGACTTCGTTCTCGGAAGCGACGTGCAGCGCGACCGGCTGATGGTGCGGGAGCTCGGCGCGACCATGGTCGGCGGACGGGAATGAGCGTCGGGAAGCTCGAGGCGATCTGGATCAAGCGGATGAAGCGCGGTCCGATGGACGAGGCGCGATCGGCGCGGCTCGTCACGGGGCGTGGAATCGCCGGAAACGCGAATCAGGGCGGGCGTCGTCAGGTGACGATCATCGAGCGCGAAGCGTGGGCGCGCATGAGGCGCGAGCTCGACGCCAGCCTGTCGCCGGGCACGCGTCGCGCCAACCTGATGGTGAGCGGCGTGCCGCTGGAGAATGCGCGCGGCCGCGTGCTTCGCGTCGGCGAGTGCCGCATCCGCCTGTTCGGCGAGACGCGCCCCTGCGAGCGGATGGACGAAGCGCTGCCGGGGCTGCGGAGCGTCATGCGGCCGCACTGGCGCGGCGGCGCGTTCGGCGAGGTGCTGGAGGGCGGGACGATAGCGTTAGGCGACGCGGTCGAGCTGGAGCCGGGCGAACAGGCGGAGCTGGCGCTCCCCGTCGCGCGCGCGGGCGAGGAGGGGTGACGGCGCGGCGTCGAGGCTCGGGCTCGTGAGCGTGGCGCTCGCGCTGACGCTCCTGCGCCTCGCGCTGGCGCCGGTGGTCGTGATAGCGGCGCTCGCGCGCGTGCCCGGGTGGGTGATCGGCGGGCTGCTCCTCGCAGGCTTCCTCTCGGACGTTCTCGACGGTGTGGTCGCGCGCCGCACGGGACGCGCGACGCCCGCACTCCGGCGGCTCGACAGCAGCGTCGACACGGTGTTCTACCTCGCGATCGCGGCGGCGGGATGGCTGCTCTTCCGCGAGGAATTGCGGCCGACGCTGCCCTGGATCGCGGCGGTCATCGGCACGGAGCTGCTGACGAATGCGGTCTCGTGGCTGCGATTCCGCCGCGAGGCGAGCTACCACTCCTTCAGCGCGAAGCTGTTCGGGCTGTCGTTGTTCCTCGCCTTGCTCGTGCTGCTCGTCGCGGGGACGGGGGCGCTGATCGTCCCCGCCACGGTGATCGGGCTCGTGTCGCACGCCGAGAACCTCGCGATCACCGCCCTCCTCCCCGAGTGGCGGCACGACGTCCGCTCGATCTTCACGGCGCTGCGCATCCGGCGCTCCATCGCGCCCGGAAGCCTATAGGATCTCCGAAAGCACCTCGCGCTCGCGCTGCGCCATCGGCGTCGGCAGCTCGGAGTCGGGAAGCACCGCGACCTCGACGAGCCGCACGCTGAGCGGCGAGCCGTCTGCCGGCTGCTGCGAGCGCAGCGACGGGACGTGCAGCGTCACCGAGATGACCCGCCAGAGCGTGCTGGGACCCGCGGGCTCTCCCTGCGCGTCGGTCACATCGAGCTGGAGGACCTCACCGCGGGCGGGGACGCACGGGGCGAGGCACTCGGCGAGGATCTGCTCCTGATGCCCATGGCGGACGACCCGGAGAGTGAACATGCGCGACGTCAGGCAGATGTGGAGATCAGCGCGGTGCTGCGACGATCACTTCGAGACGATCTCCACGGTGCTCGCGGCACGTCGCGTCGGCTGTCCGGCGACGTCCAGCGTCAGCTCGACGGTGTAGCGTCCCTCGGGAACCTCGGCGAGGTCGATGACGAGGGTGCGACCGCCCACGGAGCCGCGCACTTCGGGAGTATCCTCCCAGCGAAGATGCACCGGCGTACGCGGAGTCGCGACCCCCGCGCGCTCGGCCAGCCGGCGCAGGAAGCCCGCCTGGTCGGGGACGAGCCCGATCGTCGCGGTGACGCGCTCGTTGTCGGCGAGGCCGTACATCTCCCAGAAGAGCCCGAGCCGCCCCCCCGTCGAGATCCGCCCGTCCACGATGGCGCGCGCGACGACGCTGTCGAGCGCCGTGGGAGGCGTGCTGTCGGCGGCGAAGAGGAGCAGGTCGGAGAGGGCGACGCGGCCGGAGTCGGTCTCGGTACCTGAGATCCCGGTCCGCGCTCGCGCGCCGCGCGCCGTGCCGCTGTCGCGCAGCTCCACGGCGACGAAGGCCGGACGCCAGGGCGCGGACGCCATGAGCACCCCGCGCGGGCGGTGGACGGCCGCGACGACGACGGGCGGAGTGCGCTCGTCGCGAACGAGCACGATCGCCGCGCGCGCGCTGTCGACGCCGCGCATCGCCGTGTCGGAGCTCGCGTCGAAGGCGGCGATGGCGAGGGTGGAGTCGCCGCGGCGGAAGAGCGCGACGCGTTCGACGAGCCCGCCTAACGTCTTCACCCCGCGGATCGGGAAGCGCGCCCGCGCCGTGGGGTCGTTCCGCATCCGCGGCGCGTCGCCGATGGTCGAAGGATCGGCGAGGTCCGCGTCGGTGGGGGCGAGGGCGAAGGTTCGCGCGCCGTCGAATCCGACCGCGCTGCCGACATCGCCGATCGAGAAGCCCGGGGGCGTCCGGCCCCACGCCGATGCCCATCCGTAGCGAAGCACGAGATCGCGGAGGTCCTTGCCGGTGATCGGTCCGTAGGGAGAGCTCGACTCGCTGGCGAGGCGCGCCATCATGTGGCGCGCGAAGAGCTCGACGCGGATCTCGTTCCCGGCCGCGGCGTAGCTCGAGCGCGCGAGCCAGAGCCAGCGCGCGCGCAGCGAGTCGCGCTCGGCGCAGCGCGCGGCGTGATAGCGCTCGCGGAACGCGCCGTCGAGCAGGGGCTCGATGTCGAGGGCGGCGCAGCGCTCCTCCGGCGACATCACGTCGAGCGCCGCCGTCACCGCGCTGTCGGCGGCGGCGACGTCGGTGCCGGCGGAGAGCGCGAGCGCGGCGAGCGAGGCGCACCAGGCGGCATCGGCGCGGCACTGGCGGGCCGCCACGAGGGCGTCGTCGGGTCGCCCGGATTCGACGAGGTAGCGCACGCGCTGGCCGGCGATCCACCCGTCGGTCGGGCTGCGCGCCGCGAGCTCGCCGAGTCGAGCGAGGAGCTTCGTGCGGAGGGCCGCGATCGGCTTCGGCTCGGGGGGCGCGGCTTCGTCGTCGTCCTGCCAGTAGCAGTAGCGCCCGACGCGCACGTCGCACCGACTGCCCGCGCTGGGTACGGTGGGGAGGAGGCTGAACCGCCGCCGCTCGAAGTCGCTCTGCGCGCGACGCGCGGCCTTCTGCGTCGCGACCGAATCGGCGATGGAGATCGGGCGCGCGACGGAGTCGGGCGCCTGCGCCACGAGCAGTCGGGCCGCGACGACGAGCGCGCCGATCGCGAGTGTCATGCTCTCCTCCACCGGCGATGCCGGAAGATGACGGTGGTGCTAGCTTCTCTGCATCAACGACGCCAGTGTGCGGCGGAGCGTGCACACGCCGCTACCCGGATCACTCAATCCTGACGATGAAGCTCGAAACGCTCGCCGTCCATGCCGGTCACGCGCCGGACCCCGCCACCGGCGCCGTGACCCCGCCGATCTCGCTCTCCACGACCTTCGAGCGCGCCGCCGACGGGACGATGCCGCACGGCTGGGTCTACTCGCGCTACTCGAACCCGAACCGTGACGCGCTGGAGCGCCTGCTCGCGGCGCTGGAAGGAGGGAGCGCGGCCGCCGCGTTCGGCTCCGGACAGGCGGCGACGATGACGGTGCTGCAGGCGCTCTCGCCGGGCGATCACGTGGTGATGACCGAGGACGCATACTTCGGCACGCTCAAGCTGGCGCGCGAGGTGTTCGAGCCGTGGGGGCTGCGCTTCACCTTCCTCGACACGCGCGACCCGGCGGCGGTCGAGGGCGCGATGCGAAAGGAGACGCGGCTTGTCTGGCTCGAGAGTCCGTCGAACCCGCTGCTCGCGATCACCGACCTCGCGCGCATCGCCGCGATCGCGAAGAAGAATGGAGCGCGCACGATCGTCGACAACACCTGGGCGACGCCGATGCTCCAGCGCCCGCTCGATCTGGGGTGCGACCTCGTGATGCACTCGACCACGAAGTACCTCGGTGGCCACAGCGACATCCTTGGCGGCGCGATCGTCGGGCGCGAGGACGACGAGCTGCTCGCGCGGGTGCGCGCACTCCAGGGGAGCGGCGGCGCGGTCCCGTCGCCCTTCGAGTGCTGGCTGGTGGTGCGCGGAATCCGCACCCTGCCGTACCGGATGCGGGGACATTGCGCCAACGCGCGCGCGGTCGCGGAGTTCCTGTCGAAGCACCCGGGCGTGGAGACGGTGCACTACCCGGGACTGCCGAGCCACGCGGGACACGCGATTGCCGCGGGGCAGATGAGCGACTTCGGGGGAATGCTCTCGGTGCAGGTACGCGGCGGCGCGGCGGAGGCGCTGCGCGTGGCGGCGCGCGTCGAGCTGTTCACGCGCGCGACGAGCCTCGGCGGACCAGAGAGCCTGGTCGAGCACCGACACTCTGTGGAAGGGCCGACGACGCGCGCACCGGAGAACCTGCTGCGGATGTCGATCGGCCTGGAGCACCCGGACGACATCATCGCCGATCTGGAGCAGGCGCTGAGCTGAGTGGTGGATGCACGAAGGGGCGGCCGCGCGATCGCGCGGCCGCCCCTTTTGCTTTTGCTGCTCCGGCGAAGTTCGCTACTGAATCGCCGGGATGCTCGTCTGGTACTTCGCGTTGATGAGCGTGATCAGCGAGCTCGCCACGAGCTTGTGAGCCGCGCCGGACGGATGCACCCCGTCGAGCGAGATGTACGCACCGAACGGCGCCTTGGGGCTCGCGATGTCCGGGTAGACCGGGATCTGGCCCGCCGCCTTGAGCTGCGCGAGCGCAACATTCGGATCGAAGTACGCGAAGCCGATGCTGTCGGCCTTTGCCGCGATGTACGTGTTGTACGCGCTGATGTTCGTGTTGAAGATCCGCTGGTCGGCGGTGTCGAGCACGAAGACGTCGCCGATCGGGGCCGCGGGAACTCCCTTCTGGCAGCTCACGACCCGGGGCAGGGTGCCCGTCCGCATGAGTCCCGCGACGGCGAAGGAGAGTAGCGCGCGCGAGCCGGTGCAGTTCGGCACGAGCGTCACGGTGCCGCCCGCGGCCGCGTCGAACTTCGCCTTCAGGACCGGGTTCGTGTAGAGCGACTCCGCCGGGAAGAGCAGCGGGATGGCAGTCACGTTCACGACGCCGATCAGCACGCCGCCCTTCAGCTTGCCCTGCGACATGAGCTGGTTGATGCCCGTCCGGTAGTTCGAGATGAACGTGGCCGGCGGGGTGATTCCCGGGCTCGCGAACTGCGTGAGCAGCGCGCGCTCTCCCGCGTTCGCGGTGTTGGAGAAGTACGCGAGCCCCTTCGCCGCGGCGTCGAGCACGTCGTTGTTCCCCATCCACACCGTCGCGAAGGTCGGCTGGGCGTCGAGCGCCTTCTGGACCTGCGACTTCCCGCCGAGGAAGAGCGAGGTGAGGATGTTCGCGTCGTAGGTGGAGGCCGCCGTCAGGTCGATCGACGACGCGCCAGGCACGGCGACGTTGTTGATGATCGCGAACTGCGTGCTGTCGCGCAGCGCGCAGGTTCCGCTTGTCCCGCCGCCTACGCGATGCTGCGTCGTGAAGGTGTCGATCGGGGGTGGGCAGCCCGGACCCTTGAGCGCCGGATAGTTGAACTGTGTCCCCATCTGCCTGGCGAGGAGCTGGGCATAGCTCTCACGCTGCGTGGAGTCGTTGATCCCGCTCGACTGGTATCCGGCGGTGATGCTGTTCCCGAGCGACACGTAGCTCGCGAAGATCGGGCTGACCGGCGTGTGCTTCGGCGGCAGGATGTCTACCGCGTCGTCGGTGCAGGCGGCGACCGCGATGGTCACCGCCGCGAGGCCGATGATGCCGGCACGGACGTTCATGGAGGTCATTCGGGTCTCCTGAAGAGGCGCGGGTTAGAAGTGCGCCTTGAGGCTGAGCGAGATGATGTCCGCGTTCAGGCGATAGAAACCGTTGTTGAGCTGCTCGGCCGTCTGGCTCACGGACGTGCGCTCGCCGGTGCGGCCGCGACGGCCCTGCGTGTCGACGTGCAGGTAGCCGAGGTCGATCGCGTAGCGCGGGCCGAGCGGAATGCCGAGACCCGCGCCGAAGTTGCGGCGATCCTGGTCGGGAAGCAGCGGCGTGACGGTGACGTCCGGCGCCGGCGTCTGCGTGTAGGAGAAGCCGAGCCGCCCCGTGAGGTTCCAGTAGCGCGCGAACTTCTGTTCGGCGCTGAAGCGGTAGGAGCTCGAGTTGTGGTAGTCCTCGATCAGGCTGCGGCTGCTCGCCGCGGCGGGTCCCTGGAAGTTCACCGGCAGCCGGTCGAACTTCTTCCAGAGGACGTATCCCCAGTCGGCCGAAAGCAGGGTGCCGGTGGGCGCGGTGTAGCCGATGCCCACTTCCACCTGGCCCGGATGCGTGATCGTCGTCTTCACCTTCTGCTCGACGAGCGCGCCGCCGGCGCGGAACTGCGCGGCGAGGATGTAGTCGTAGGGCGTGCCCTTCGGAACGCCGATCGCGGCGGCGACGGTCGCGTCGGGAACCACTAGCCCACCCGTCGAGAGCTGCATGAAGCGCGCGTTGGCGTCGTTGTAATCGAAGGCGATCGAGGACATGAAGCGAGCGCCCACCTGCAGCGAGCTTCCGATCTTTCCATGCACGCCGACGTGGAAGCCGTAGCCGTTCGCGCTGCCCTTCAGGTAGGCGCGACCGAACTCCGTCCCCGGCGCGATGCCCAGATCGCCGAACGTCGCGCCCGTGGGCAGCTTCTGCTGCGAGAGATCGAGCGACTGCGAGAGCTGCACCGTCGACTGCCCGATGATCGGACCGCCGCCGATCGCCCAGTTGGGCGTGACGTCGAAGGAGAAGTTCGGCTGGACGTAGATCGTCGCGATCGACGCGCGCAGGGCGGAGAAGCGCCCCGGGAAGTCGTCACGCCACTGCGACGTCAGGCCGTAGGGCACGTAGACGCCGAGCCCCAGCGCGTAGCGGCCCGCGCCCCGCCAGTTGACGAAGAGATGCGGGGGAAACGACGTGGGGATGTTCGGGCGGTAGTACCGCGCACCGCTCGTGAAATCCGGGGTGAAGTTGCCGCGCACGTCGATCGACGCGAGCCCGCCGTAGGCGGTGATCCCGCGATCGAGGCGCGTGCCGGCGGCGGGATTCCAGAACAGCGCCGACGCGTCGTCGCAGGGCGCGCCAGTCAGCGACGAGGCGCGCGAGACGGCGCAAGAGCCGATCTCGTTGAGGCCGAATCCCTGCGCGCTCACTGCGGCCGGCGCGGCCAGGACCGTCAACAGCGCGAGAGACCGTCCGGGACGGAATCGCATGTGCGTCCTCCGAATGTCGTGGCACGAAGCGTCGTTGCACGCCGACGCTCGCGGGGGGAACGAAGAACGCGCCTGATGGCGCGCCCCAGAGTCGCACGAGGGGGCTCGCGCGACGGCACGATTCTAAGGGTCCGGGACGACTTTGGAAAGGGAGCCCGCGGGCGGCGCGCGAGCTACGGCTTGAGGGGCGCGGGCTGCTTCGCCGCGGCGCGGGCGCGTTCGGCGCTGTCGAGCTTCGCCTTCGTCGTCTGATCGATCGCGGTCGACAGCGAATCGATCTGACTCGCCCCGGGCGCGGACGTCCCCGCGATGTCCACCTTCACCCTGGGGTGGAGGCCATCGTCCGGTACGGCTTCGCGCGACGCGCTGTCGGTCGACGCGGAGACGAGCGACTCGGGAACGATGATGTCAGGCACGGCTTCCTGCGATCGCCGCGGTGCGGGCGCCACCGAATCGGCGGTCCTCGGCGATGGTGCGTGGCGCGCCACCGTCTCGAACGCCGCCGAGAGGAGCGCCAACGGATGCACGTAGCCGCGGACATACGCGACCCATCCTCCCGTCGCCAGCGCGGCAAGGAAGACCGTCGTCACGAGTCGCCGCAGCCAGCGTCGGGGCGGGCGCGGCTCGTAGTACTCGTCCCTGATCGTCGGCCGCGGCCCCGTGGCGTCCATCGGCGGCGGGCGCGGGCTGCTCCGCCGCGGAGGTGCGGGGGCGAGGGGGCGCACGGGCTCCGGTGCGCGCGGCGGTGGAGGGGCGAATCCCTCGTCGATCGCCAGCTCGCGCGCCGGGGGTGGCGGCGCGGCGAAGGGGGGCGGCGCGGCGTGCGTGATCTGCAGCGGTGGCGGCGCAGGAGGCGGCGGCGAGGGACGCTGCGGGGGCGCCGCGAACTGCTGCTCCACGGTGGCGAGCTCGATCGGCTGCGAGACGCGCTCACCCGGCGCCGGGCCGATATCGAGCCAGGGGAGATCGGTGCCGCCGCTCGAGCGCGGAGCGCTGAACTTCGCGGCGTCCTCCGCGGTGACCGGGGACGGCATCTCGCGCGAGCTGCGCGGCGGTGGAGGAGGAGCGGCCGGCGCGGCCAGCACGTCGCCGGTCGCGCGCGCCTTCAGCTCGTCAAGCTTCCTGCGCGCCGCGGCGAGCGCCGGCTCCCCACCGCTTCCGGCGGCCACGCGGATCGCGAGGGCGCGCTCCCGATGAGCGATCGCGTCTCCGATGCGACCGGCCTGCGGCGCGCAGCAGTCGGCGAGGCTCTCGAGCGTCGCCGCGATCAGCGGATCGTTAGGCGAGAACGCCCGCTCGCGGATGGCGAGCGCCTGGCGCCAGAGCTGCTCCGCCTGGTCGTGGCGTCCCACGGCGTGGCGCAGCCGGCCGAGCGCACCGAGCACGGTCGCGACCTCGGGATGATCCTTGCCGAGCGCGCGCTTGATCTCGAGCAGCCGCAGAAGCAGCCGGTCCGCCTGCGAGAAGTCGCGCCGCTTGAAGCACAGGCGCGACAGGTTGTTCAGCGCGAGCGCGAGATCGGGGTGCGACGGCTGGACGTGCTGCTCGCAGATGGCGAGCGCGCGCCGCAGCGCGGCGTCGGCCTTGTCCAGCTCTCCCTTCGCATCGTGAAGGGCGCCGATGTTGTTGAGCGAGCTGACGAGCGCGTGATGCTCCGGCCCGTAGATCTTCTCGCGGATGGCGAGCGCGCGGCCGAGGTACTCCTCGGCGCCGGCGAGGTCCCTCGACTGGAGGCGAAGCTGCCCGAGCGCGTTCAGGCTCGACGCGAGCTGCGGGCTCCCGGCGCCGATGACTTCCGCCTCGCGGATGGCCGCCTGGAAGTACTCCTCCGCCTCCGCCAGGTTGCCCTGTCCGAAGGAGCGGCGTGCGGCCTCGTTGTACTGCTCCCACCGTGCGATGCCGGTGTCGGTCATGCGCCCCCCTATTCTCAGTAAGGACGCCTCGGAGGGCACCCCCGCAACGACATCGTGAAGCGAAGCAAACGGGCGTCGTCAAGCCCTTTTCCGGAGCGCCGCGAACAGGCACCTTTCGCGCCCTCTTCGGTGCCGCGCGAAGTCGTCGCGGCCCGGCTCACCCCCCGCCTGACAGCAGCCTTGCTCGCATCCTCGCTCGTCCAGCAGATCGCCACCGAGCTCTCGCTCAACCCCCGCCAGGTGGCCGGCACCCTCGCCCTCTTCGACGAGGGCAACACGCTCCCCTTCATCGCCCGTTACCGGAAGGAAGCGACGGGAGGCCTCGACGAAGTCCAGCTCCGCGACGTCCGCGACCGCGCCGAGTATCTCCGCGAGCTCGAGGAGCGCCGCGTCGCGATCGTGAAGTCCATCGACGAGCAGGGCAGGCTGACCCCGGAGCTCTCCGCGAAGATCGGCGCCGCGACGACGAAGCAGGCGCTCGAGGATCTCTACCTCCCCTACAAGCCGAAGCGCCGGACGCGCGCGACGATCGCCCGCGAGCGCGGGCTCGAGCCGCTCGCCGACGCGCTCTGGTCGGGCACCGTCGGCGATCGCGAGACGGAGAGCGCTGCCGCGCCGTACGTCGACGCGGAGAAGGGAGTCGCCACGGCGGCCGATGCGCTCCAGGGGGCGCGCGACATCCTCGCCGAGCGCGTCGCCGAGGACGCGGCGGTGCGCGACTGGGTACGCGCGTCCACGCGGAAGAGCGGCGTCGTTCGCTGCGGGGCAGCGATGGGGAAGGAGAAGGAGGTCTCGAAGTTCCAGGACTACTACGACTTCAGCGAGAAGCTGGGCACCCTGCCGTCGCACCGCGTGCTGGCGATCCGGCGCGGCGAGGCGGAGGGGTTCCTCGTCTGGTCCGTCGCCGCGCCGGTCGAGGACATCGTCGGGAAGCTCGAGCGCGATCTCACGAGCGGACGCCGCGCGCCGGAGCAGATGAAGCTCGTCGCGAGCGACGCGTACAAGCGTCTGCTCGCACCCTCGATCGAAGTGGAGTTGCGCCTCGAGCTCAAGGCGCGCGCCGACGAGGAGGCGATCGCGATCTTCGGGATGAATCTCGAGCAGCTGCTGCTCGCGCCGCCCGCGGGCTCGCGCGCGGTGATCGGCCTCGACCCGGGGTTTCGCACCGGCGTGAAGGTCGCCGCGGTCTCGCGCACCGGCGCGGTGATCGCGACCGACACGTGGATGCTCCATCACCCGGAGAGCTTCGCGGCGAGCTTCCTCCGGCTGCTCGCGCGCACCGAGGCGGAGCTGATCGCGATCGGCAACGGCACCGCGTCGCGCGAGACCGAGACGCTGGTGCGCGCGATCCTGCGCGAGACGCCGCAGGCGCGCGCGACGGTGGTCGTCGTCAACGAGTCGGGCGCGTCGGTGTACTCGGCGAGCGACGTGGCGCGCGAGGAGCTTCCCGACCTCGACGTCTCCCTGCGCGGCGCCGTGTCCATCGCGCGGCGCCTGCAGGACCCGCTGGCCGAGCTGGTGAAGATCGATCCCAAGTCGATCGGCGTCGGCCAGTACCAGCACGACGTGAATCAGCCGCGGCTGAAGAAGCGGCTCGATGAGACCGTGGAGAGCGTCGTGAACCGCGTCGGCGTCGAGGTGAACACGGCGTCGCCCTCGCTGCTCTCGTACGTGGCCGGCGTCGGTCCGACGCTCGCGCAGAGCATCGTGAAGGTGCGCGACGAGCGCGGCGGCTTCGCGTCGCGTGGCGATCTCACCGCGGTGCCGCGGCTGGGGGCGAAGGCGTTCCAGCAGGCGGCCGGCTTCCTTCGCGTGCGCGACGGCGGTCATCCGCTCGACGCGACCGCCGTGCATCCCGAACGGTACCAGCTCGTGGAGCGCATGGCGGCGGATCTCGGCGTCCCGCTGGCGTCGCTGCTGACCAACGACGCCCTGGTCGACACCATCGACCTCGCGCGCTACGTGACCGACGACGTCGGGCTGCCGACGCTGCGCGACATCGTCGCCGAGCTGCGGAAGCCGGGACGCGACCCGCGCCAGACCTTCGAGCCGCCGAAGTTCCGCGCCGACGTTCAGGAGCCGAAGGATCTGCGCGAGGGGATGACGCTGGAGGGCGTCGTCACCAACATCGTCGCGTTCGGCGCGTTCGTGGACGTCGGCGTCCATCAGGACGGGCTCGTGCACGTCTCGCAGCTCGCGGACAAGTTCGTGAAGGATCCTTCAGAGGTCGTGAAGGTGGGCGACCGGGTGACGGTCCGCGTGATGAGCGTCGACCTCGAGCGGAACCGGATCGCGCTCAGCATGCGCAGCGACGCAGGGAACGCGGCCGGGCCACGCGGGGGCGCCGAGCGCGCCCCCGGCGCGGGGCGCGCCGAGCCGCGTTCGAAGGGGAAGGGGCCCGCCGCGAAGCAGCCGGCGCCGTTCACGCCCCGGCCGGGGGCGGTCGCTCCCAACGGCATCCGCTTCAAGTAGCGTTCAAGGCCGCGTCCGCTGTGGCGCGGCTCACCGTTCGAGAAGCGCGAAGAGGTAACCTCGGCCCCCGGGCGCTCGTCCACTGACGAGCGCCCCCGGCGCGCTGGAACCGACGCGGCCGGCTAGGGGTCTGAGAGAACGCGTCTTCCACATCCCCCCAACGCACGCACGGAATGCACACGTCCCCCCTCGCGCGCCCGCGGCTGCTCGCTGGCGCGCTCGCCATCTTCGCGCTCGCGCCGCTCGCGGCCCGCGCGCAGTCGGCGGTAGCGGCGCCGAAGATCGACGTCGAGCGCTATAGCCTCCCGAACGGTCTCACCGTTCTCCTTTCGCCGGACAAGTCGGCTCCGGTCGTCGCCGTGGACCTCTGGTATCACGTCGGCTCGAAGAACGAGAAGCCCGGACGCACCGGGTTCGCGCACCTCTTCGAGCACGTGATGTTCGAGGGGTCGGAGCACATCGCCGACGGCCAGCACCTGAAGATCGTCGAGGAAGCGGGCGGCAACATCAACGGCTCGACGACGAACGATCGTACGAACTACTGGGAAGTGCTGCCGAGCAGCGAGCTCGAGACCGCGCTCTGGCTCGAGTCGGACCGGATGGGCTACCTGCTCCCGGTGCTCACGCAGAAGAAGCTCGACACGCAGCGCGACGTCGTGAAGAACGAGCGGCGCCAGCGCGTGGACAACCAGCCCTTCGGCTCGCAGTTCGAGGTGATCTCGGCGGCGCTCTATCCGAGCACGCATCCGTACTCCTGGCCGGTGATCGGCTCGATGACCGACCTCTCGGCGGCGTCGCTCGACGACGTGAAGGAGTTCTTCCGCACGTACTACGCGCCGAACAACGCGACGCTGGCGATCGTCGGCGACTTCGACAGCGCGCAGGCGAAGGCGTGGGTTCAGAAGTACTTCGGTTCCCTCGCCGCGGGGCCGGCCATCACGCGGCCGACGGTGCCCGCGACGACGCTCACCGCGAACAAGCGGCTGGTGCTCGAGGACACGAAGGCGCGTCTCCCGCAGATCACCTTCGTCTGGCCGACGGTCGGCACGGACAGCCCCGACGCGACCGCGCTCCAGGGGCTGGCGTCGGTGCTGACGCGCGATCGCACGGCGCGGCTGAGCAAGCTGCTCGTGTACGACCGGCAGCTCGCCACGAACGTGAACGCCTACTCCGGCTCCGACGAGAGCGCGGGAGAGTTCTACATCTCGGTCAGCCCGCGGCCCAACGCGTCGCTGACGCAGATCGAGACGCTGGTGGACAGCGTGGTGGCGTCGATGATCGCCGGCGCGCCGGACGCACGCGAGCTCCAGCGGACGAAGAACTTCGTCAACGTCGGCGTGATCTCCGGGCTGCAGTCGGTGCTCGACAAGGCCGAGGAGATCAACGAGGGCCAGACCTACTTCAACGATCCGCGGCACTTCGCGAAGGACCTCGACGAGATCCGCGCGCTGACGCCGGAGGACATCCATCGCGTCGCGCAGAAGTACCTGAGCGGCGGCCACATCGTGCTGAGCATGGTGCCGGCCGGGAAGCTCGACCTGATCGCGAACCCGCAGCTCTCCTACACGAACGTCACCCCGGGGGCCGCGGCTCCCTCGACCAAGTAAGCCATGAAGAAGCTCTCAACGGAATTCTGGCAGCGCGCCTTCCTGGCGTTCACGGTCGGGCTCTTCCTCTCCTGCGCGGCGCGCGTGTCGCACGGGCAGGAGATCGACCGGTCGAAGAAGCCGGCGAGCGGGGCGCCCGTCACCCTGCGCATCCCGGCGATCCAGATGCGGACGCTGAAGAACGGGATCAAGGTCGCGGTGCTCGAGCAGCACGAGCTGCCGCTCGTCGCGGTGCGCGTCGTCGTCGACGCCGCGCCGACGCTCGACCCGGCCGGCAAGGAAGGGGTCTCGTCGCTCACCGCGGCGATGCTCTCGGAGGGAACGACCACCCGCACCGCCGACCAGCTCGCGGAGGCTTTCGCCGACCTCGGCAACCGCGTCACGCCGAGCGGCTTCACGACCGTCGTGCCTAACGTCGACTCGTCGATGGCGCTGCTGGCCGACATGCTCCTGCACCCCGCGTTCCCGGCGGCGTCGCTCGAGCGGATCCGTCAGAACAACCTGGCGACGCTGAAGCGGCAGATGGATCAGCCGGGCTACCTGGCTCGCCGCGTCTTCTCGAACACCGTCTGGGGCACCGGACACCCGTACGAGCGGACGGTCACCGAGGCCTCGTTGAACGCCATCACGCGGGACGATCTCGTCGCCTTTCACGGCCGCTACTACCGGCCGCAGAACGTGAAGTTCGTCGTCTCCGGCGACGTGACGCCTGCCGCCGCGGTCGCGATGATCGAGAAGGCGTTCGGGAAGTGGCCCGCGGGCGGCTTCAAGGCGCGCTACGTGATCCCGCCGGCGAAGAGCGCCGCGCCGGGCACGATCTATCTGTACGATCGTCCGAGCTCGCCGCAGAGCGTGCTCCTCGTCGGCGGCGTCGGTCCGGCGCGCAACACCCCGGACTACTACGCGATCGACGTGATGAACACCGCCCTCGGCGGCGCGTTCAGCAGCCGGCTGAACCTCAACCTGCGCGAGACGCACAGCTACACGTACGGCGCGGGCACCGCGTTCAACTATCGGCTCACCCCGCAGCCGGGCGAGTTCTACGCGATCACGCAGGTGAAGACGGCGCAGACCGACAGCGCGCTCGTCGAGATGATGCGCGAGCTGCGCGAGATCCGCGGCAAGCGCCCGCTGAGCGCCGACGAGGTCACCTTCGCCCGGTCGAGCGCGGTGAAGTCGCTGCCGCTGAACTTCGAGACGGTCGAGCAGATCGCCGCGGCGGGGGTGAACGTGCTCCGCGACGGGCTGCCGCTCAACTACTACAACACGCTGAGCGCGAACTACCGC
Source organism: Gemmatimonadaceae bacterium (assembly GCA_036392515.1). GTDB lineage: Bacteria > Gemmatimonadota > Gemmatimonadetes > Gemmatimonadales > Gemmatimonadaceae > JABFXC01. The sequence continues at coordinate 23,324 of DASVXU010000025.1, forward strand.
AAGGTGACCGCCGCGCAGGCGAACGCCGCGGCGAGGAAGTACGTCGATCCGGCGCACGAGACGATCGTCGTCGTCGGCGACCGCAAGGAGATCGAAGCGGGGCTCCGCGCCGCGGGCCTCGGCCCGGTCGTCGTGGTGGACGAGAACGGGAAGCCGGTCAGCAAGTAAGGGGTCGGCCGCCGGGGGTCGGGGGTCGGGGTCAGCGCAGACGGCTGACCCCCGCCCCCCGACCCCTTTCTAGCTCTCCCGCAGCGCCTCCATCGCCGTGCCGGTGAAGACGTCGCGCCCCGCGAGGAGGCCGACGGCGAGCGCGAGGGCGAGCATCCCGAGCAGGATCGACAACAGCGGTACCACCGCGGGGGCGAAGGGGACCTTCAGCGTCCAGCGGGCGAGTGCCCACGAGCCGCCGAGCGAGAGCACCAGCCCGGTGAGCGCCGACATCAGGCCCAGGGCCGCGTATTCCGCGGCGAGGATCGCGCGAACCTGCGCGCGCGTGGCGCCCAACGTCTTCAGCAGCACCCCCTCCCGCATCCGCGCGCGGCGTGTCGCCGCCACCGCGCTGAAGAGCACCGGCAGTCCCATCGCCACGCTGAACAGGGCGAGGAAGCGGACCGCGGTCGCCATCTGCCTGACGATCCCCTCGATCGTCCGCTGGACGAGGGAGAGATCGATGCTCGAGATGTTCGGCCAGTGCGCCACGACGTCGCTCTGCAGCCGCGCAACAGCCGTGTCGCCAGGAACCCGCGCGAGCAGCACGAACTGCGCGGGTGCGTCGCGGATCGCCTCCGGCTCGAAGACGGCGAAGAAGTTCGGGGTGAACTGCCCCCAGTTCACCTCGCGGAAGCTCGTCACGCGCGTCGGGACCTTCACTCCCTGGATGTCCCAGGTCAGCACGTCGCCGAGCTCGAGCCGCATGTCGCGCGCGACGTCGCGATCCATCGACACCTCGGGAAGACTGTCCGCCCCGCCGCCGCGCGCCGCGCGGAACCAGCTCCCGGACACGATGCGCTCCGTCGAGACCACCGTGTCGCGCCAGGTCGAGCGGTACTCGCGGCGCCACACCCACCCCGGCGTCCCCCGGCGGTCCGCGCGCTGGAGCAGGGTGTCGATCGGGACGCCGTTGAGCGCCGCGATCCGCATCGTCACGATCGGCACCTTCTGCACGACCCGCCACCCGCCGGCGCGCACCGTCGAGTCGAGGGGCGTCGCCTGTGCCGGCTGGACGTCGAAGAAGAGCACGTTCGCGGTGGCCGTGTCGGCGGCGAGGTCGAAGCGGTGCACGAGCATCGAGCCGACCTGATAGAGCGTCGAGACGAGAAAGACGCCGAAGCCTAACGCGAGCATCACCGCGCGCGTCTGGTTGCCCGGACGGTAAAGGCTCGAGATCCCGTGACGGACGGCGAAGGGCCAGCGTGCGCGCAGCAGGGCGCGCGCGCCGCGCGACACCAGCGCCGCCGACGCGGTGAGCACGCCGACCGCGACCGCGATCGCGACGCCGAATCCGACGCCCTCGCGCGGGCCCTCGGCGCGGCCGAGGACGATGGCGCCGACGCTCGCGATCAGCGCGACCGCGACGAGCACGCGCGCGATGTCGAAGCGGCCGAGCTGCAGCGCGTCCGCGTCCGACTCGCGACGAAGCGTCTGCAGCGGTGAGACGCGCCGCAGCGAGACCAGCGGCCAGAGCGCGAAGACGAGCGCGACCCAGACGCCGACGGCGAGCCCGAGCAGCACGGCGCGCGGCTGCAGCGAGACGTGCACCTGGACCGGAAGCAGTCCCGCCGCCACGTGCGGGAGCACGAGCTGCACCGCGACGCCGAGCAGCGTCCCGCCGAGGGCGCCGATGAGCCCCATCGCCGCGGCCTGCAGCGAGTAGATGGCGAGCACCTGCCGGCTCGTCGCGCCGACGCAGCGCAGCACCGCGGCCACGTCGATCTTCGAAGTCACGAATGCATGCACGCCGCTCGCGACGCCCACGCCGCCGAGCAGCAGCGCCACGAGCCCGACGATGCCGAGGAAGGAAGTCAGCTTCTCGAAGGCGTCGCTGAGGTTCTCCTGCGTCTGCGTCGCCGTGGAGACGCGGACCTTTCCGTCCTTGAACCTGCCGCGCAGTCGCGCCGCGAGCCGCGTCGCGCCGAGCTCGGGATTCGCGCGAAGCAGGATCTGCCTCTCACTGCGGCTTCCGAAGACGAGCAGCCGCGTCTCGGCGAGATACCGCCCGCCGACGATCACGCGCGGCGCGACCGCCGCGCTGACGCCGATGTCGCCGGGGACGCGCTCGATGACCCCGGCGATCGTGAAGGTGGCGCTGCCGACGGTCATCGTGTCGCCCACCACCGCGCCGAGCGACACGAGCAGCGAGCGGTCGACGAGCGCGACGTGCCGCCGCTGGAGCTGCGCCAGGACGCCCGCCGGCTCGGTGGCGATCGCGCCGTAGAGGGGCCATTCGGCGCTCACGCCGCGCACCTGGACGAGCCGGGTGCGAGAGGTACGCGGCACCGCCGCCATCGACGCGAGCGAGGTCACCCGCGCGACCCCGTGTCCCGCGGCCCGCAGCGAGTCGGCGAGGGAATCGAAGGGGATGGCGGCCTCGCGCGAGGTGAGCGCGACGTCGCCGCCGAGCAGCTCGCGCGACTGCTCGCGCACGCTCTGCGCGACGTTCCCGCCGAAGGAGTCGATCGCGACGAGCGCGGCGACGCCGAGCGAGATCGACGACATGTAGAGCAGCAGCCGTCGGCGCGCGTGACGTCCTTCGCGCCAGGCGAGACCGACGAGGGAGGCGACACGGCTCATCGGATCCTCACGCGGCCCGCGCCGTGTCCTCGACGACCGCGCCGTCGCGCAGCCTGATCACGCGCTCCATGCGTCCCGCGAGGCCGAGGTCGTGGGTGACGAGCACGATCGTGGTGCCCGCCTCGCGGTTCAGCGTCTCGAGCAGGTCGATGATGCGCTGGCCGGTACCCGCGTCGAGGTTGCCGGTGGGCTCGTCGGCGAAGAGCAGCTTCGGCCGGTTGACGAAGGCGCGCGCGATGGCGACGCGCTGCTGCTCGCCACCGGAGAGCTGCGCCGGGAGGTGGTGCGCGCGCTCGGCGAGCCCGACGCGCGCGAGGAGATCGCGCGCACGGCCGGCGGCGTCGCGCTCGCCACGCAGCTCGAGGGGAACCTGTACGTTCTCGAGCGCGCTCAGCGAGGGGATGAGTTGAAAGCTCTGGAAGACGAATCCAACTTTCTCTCCCCGCACGCGCGCACGCGCGTCCTCGTCGAGCCGGCCGAGATCGGCGCCGTCGAGGACCACGGTGCCGGCACTCGGTGTATCGAGTCCGGCGAGGAGGCCGAGCAGCGTGGTCTTCCCGCTTCCCGAGGGGCCGACGATCGCGACGCGCGCGCCGTCGGGGATGACGAACGACACGTCGCGCAGCACCGTGAGGCGCTGGTCGCCGCTGGGATATTCCTTGGTGAGGGAACGGGCCTCGAGCATGATGGAGCGAGCGAAGAGAGTTCAGCCGCTGAACGGCGGCGCGGCTCGAAAGGTGTCAGCGAACGCGCGGCGGCTGCCGTGCATGGCCGCGCTGGTCGTCGCGCTCGCGTGCACGCGTGGCGAGAGCGCGCCCCCTGGCGACGACGCGACCGACACGCCGCGCGCCGCCGTCGCGGCGACCGGGAGGAGTCTCGCGACCGAACCGGCGGACCGCAACGGAGCTGAGTCCACCGACGCGACGCGCGAGCCCACCGTGCTCTTCCTCGGCACCAGCCTCACCGCGGGCTACGGGCTGGACGATCCCGAGGATGCGTACCCGGCGGTGGTGGGGAGGATGCTCGACTCCGCGGGCACCCGGGTTCACGTGCTCAACCTCGGCGTCAGCGGGGAGACATCGGCTGGCGCGCGGGCGCGGATCGACTGGGTGCTGCGAAATCCCGCCGACGTCGTCGTCGTCGAGACGGGGGCGAACGATGGATTGCGCGGGCTGTCGGTCGATGCGGCGCGCGACAACATCCAGGCGATCATCGACAGGATTCGCGCGAAGAGGCCGCACGCGCGAGTGCTGCTCGTGCAGATGGAGGCGCCTCCCAACCTGGGTGCGCGCTACACGCGCGACTTTCACGAGATGTTCCCCGAGCTGGCGCGGAAGAACGGTGTCGAGCTCGTGCCCTTCCTGCTCGAGGGGGTCGCGGGCGATCCTTCGTTGAACCAGCCGGACGGGATTCACCCGAACGTGAACGGCGCGCGCATCGCGGCGCGCACCGTCTTCCGGGCGCTCGTCCGCAAGCCGCTCGTCGTCACCAGCGACTGAGCGATCGGAGAGGCCATGCCGCAACGCACCGAGAAGAACGAGCCCTATCGCGCGCCGAGCGCCGCCGTGATCGAGCGCCGCGCGATCGCGCCGAAGCCCGGGGAGTTCGCCGAGTACTACGGCCGCTACGTCGCGCGTGTCGCGCCGGGGGACATCGTCGCGACGCTCGCGTCGCAGATGATCGAGACCGTGGATTTCCTCCGCTCGATCCCGGCGGAGAAGACGACGACCGGCTACGCGCCGGGGAAGTGGAGCGTGCGCGACATCGTGCTCCACGTCGCGGACGCGGAGCGCGTCTTCGCCTACCGGGCGCTGCGGATCGGCCGCGGCGACGCGACGCCGCTCGCGAGCTTCGACGAGAAGCCGTACGCGGCGACGGCGGGAGCGAACGCGCGCTCGATGGACGGGCTGCTGACGGAGCTGCTCGCGGTCCGCGAGGCGACGGTCGAGCTGTTCGCGGGTCTCCCGCTCGAGGCGTGGGACCGGATGGGGACGGCAAGCGACAATCCGGTGGGGGTGCGGGCGCTGGCGTGGATCATCGCGGGGCACGAGGTGCACCATCGGGAGGTCGTCCGCGAACGGTACCTGTAGTTCGTACCGCCTGGTCCAGGTCCGACACGGCGACGAGCGACGAGAGAGGGCTGGGGCGCGGGGGTGTTGCGTGGCGGGGGGCGAATCCGCTAAAATTCATGGCTGCCAGCGAGTTACGAGCGCTGGTGCGCGCGTCTCCGCGCCGATCCCGTCTCCTTCAACGTCAGCGTTTTCCTATGGCGATTCCCGCCACGCAGATTCGTCGCGGCATGGTCCTCGTGTTCGAGGGGAAGCCGTGCCGTGTCGTCGAGTTCCGTCACCACACGCCGGGCAACCTGCGCGCGATGGTGCAGGCGAAGCTCAAGGACCTGAAGAGCGGGTCGAGCTTCGAGCATCGCTTCCGCGCCGCCGACTCGGTGGAGCCCGCGTCGATGGAGACGCACGATCTCGAGTTCCTGTATCAGGGTGGTGACACGTACCACTTCATGAACACGGAGAACTACGACCAGCTCGAGATGGACGACGAGGCGCTCGGCGACAACGCGCAGTGGATGCAGCCGGGGATGAAGATCCAGGCGGAGTTCTACGAGGGGAAGCCGATCGGCATCCGCCTCCCGAACACGCTGACGCTGGAGATCGTCGAGACGGCGCCGGTGATGAAGACGGCGACGAAGAACGCGTCGAGCAAGCCGGCGAAGCTCGAGAACGGGGTGGTGGTGAACGTGCCCGAGTTCCTGAGCACCGGCGAGAAGATTCGCGTCAACCCGACGACGGGCGAGTATCTGGATCGCGCGAAGTAAGCCCCGCGGGAGCGGGCGAAGCAGTTGAAAACGCCCCGGTGTCCCGTTAGAATGCATGTCTCCGCCGAACATCGCGGGGGACGGCACGGCTGGCCGGCGAAGCGGGTACGAGTCGGCCACATGGTGACCGTAGCTCAATTGGTCAGAGCACCGGACTGTGGCTCCGGGGGTTGGGGGTTCAATTCCCCTCGGTCACCCTTGGCAAGCGAGGCGAAGCGGGCCGTGAGGCTCGCGACCTGACGTAGGTCCGTAGCTCAATTGGTAGAGCACCGGTCTCCAAAACCGGCGGTTGGGGGTTCGATTCCCTCCGGGCCTGTGCGGTGCAAGGGGAAGTGCCTGACGGCGCGCGTTGTTTGACAGGTGAAGGAGCTGATCGCAGGAAGAGATGGAACACCCGCCGTGGGCTTTGCGCCCGCGGCGAGTGGAGCGAGGAGCAACGCCGTCGGCGTTGCGACTTCTCATGGAACACCCGCCGTGGGCTTTGCGCCCGCGGCGCAAAGCCCACGGCGGTATCGTCTAGGGGACTAGGACGGAGCCCTCTCAAGGCTCAAACACGGGTTCGAATCCCGTTACCGCTATTCCACCGGTGGCGCGGTCACCGGAGATCGTCCGGGGCCCGTTCGTCTATCGGTTAGGACGGCACCCTTTCACGGTGCAGAGAGGGGTTCGATTCCCCTACGGGCTACTGTGAAGACGCCGCGCCGGTTGCGGCGGACGGGAGCAGGTGCAGCACCGCGGGCCGTCTCGACGGCCGGCGCAAGGGGCCGTAGCTCAGTTTGGTTAGAGCACTCGACTGTCACTCGAGAGGTCGCGGGTTCGAGCCCCGTCGGCCCCGTGACCATAGCAGGACCCCGCGACGCGCGGGGGCAGTACGAAACAGCGCGTCATGCAATGCCCTGGTGGTGAAATTGGTAGACACGCCATCTTGAGGGGGTGGTGCCGCAAGGCGTCGCGGTTCGAGTCCGCGCCAGGGCATGAGACGCCACCGTAGCTCAGTGGTAGAGCACTCGATTCGTAATCGAGCGGTCGTCG
>DASVXU010000026.1:0-3736 GCA_036392515.1 Gemmatimonadaceae bacterium
CACACCCTGCAGACCACGGCGCTCGTCCACGAAGCCTGGCTGCGCCTCGACGGCCAGCACGACGCGAGCTGGGAGAACCGCAACCAGTTCTTCGCCGTCGCCGCGCAGATGATGCGGCGCGTCCTCGTCGACCACGCGCGCGGCCGCGCCGCGGCCAAGCGCGGCGGTGCTCCCGAGCGGGTCACCCTCGAAGCCGTCGAGGCCGTGCGTGACGGCGACTCGGCGCTCGACCTCGTGGACCTGATCGCCCTCGACGATGCCTTGCGGCGCCTCGCCGCGCTCGACCCGCGCAAGGCGCAGCTCGTCGAGCTCCGCTACTTCGCGGGGATGAGCATCCCCGAGACCGCCGACGCGTTAGGCATGTCGCAGGCGACCGTCGGCCGCGAGTGGGCGGTGGCGCGCATGTGGCTGCGCCGCGAGCTCGCCGGATGAGCGCTCCGATGACGCCCGAGCGCTGGCGCGAGATCGACACGATCCTCCAGCGCGCGCTCGAGCGCGAGCCGGAGCGTCGCGACGCCTGGGTGCGCGAGGCCTGCGGCGCCGACGAGCCCCTCCGCCGCGAGGTCGTATCCCTCCTCGCCGCGCACGACGCCGCGCCGCGGAGCTTCCTGGAGCATCCCGCCGTCGAGGCGTTAGGCATCGTCGCTCCGGCGACGGCTTCCCTCCCGCCGCGCATGGTCTCGCCACGCTTCGCGCTCGGCCTCGCGATCGCCGGCGTCGTCCTCGGTCTCGCGACGGGAGTGATCGTCGACCGCTCGGATCTCGTCTCGAGCTGGACGCGTCCCGCGGCCGTCGCCGCCGAGGTCCCCGCCGGCGCGCCGGGGCTGGCGATCGTCGATCGCGCCGGACGTCCGCTGCAGCGCATCGCCGCCGAGCGTGCGTGGACGCCGCGCTTCTCGCCCGACGGCCGGCGCCTGGCGTACGGTGCCTTCGGCGACGGACGGCGCACGAGCGACCTCTGGATCACCGAGCTCGCCGCCGGCACGACGACGCGCCTCACCGACGACGACGCGGACAGCAACGACCCGCAGTGGAGCGCGGACGGGACGACGCTCGCCTGGTCGGTGGGCGCCCCCGGCGGCAAGGACATCGTCCGGCGCCGCTTCGACGGCGGCCCCGTGCGCGTCGTCGCGTCGAGACCGGGGACGCAGTTCCCGAGCGACTGGTCGCGCGACGGGAACACGCTGCTCGTGACCGACGACGGCCCCGGCGGACACGACATCATCGTGCAGCCGGTCGGCGGCCTGAGCGCGCGCCCATACGCCGCGACGCGCGCCGACGAGCGCGGCGCGCGCCTCTCGCCGGACGGCGACTGGGTCGCGTACACCTCGAACGAGAGCGGACAGGACGTGGTGTATCTCGACTCGTATCCGCGGCCGGGCCATCGCGTGACCATCTCGCCCGACGGCGGCGTCGATCCTGTCTGGCGCGGCGACGGACGGGAGCTCTACTACTGGCATGGCGACTCGCTCGTCGCGGTCACGCTCGGCGGGGCGTCGGGACGCGAAGCGCCGGCGGTGGAGACGTCGCGCGTGCTCTTCCGTGCGCCGTATCAGGTGGGCGTGAGCACGCAGTACGACGTGTCGGCGGATGGGCAGCGGTTCGTGATCGTGCAGGGAGAGGGGGACGCGCGTCGCGATTGACACCGTCTCCCCGGGCGGTATCGTCTCGATATCGCCCACAGGGAGCTCACGATGCGCACGGCCTGCCTCTCCGCGCTCTGCCTCTCCATCCTCGCCGCGTGCAGCTCGCGCGGCGATCGACGCGCCGACTCGGCACCGGGCGCGGTCGACACCAGCCACTCCGTGACGGCGAACGCGATGGCGCCTAACGCCGTCCTGCGCAGCGTCGCCGGCCCCTGGGAGATGCTCGCCCGTCCGACCACCGGCCGCGACAGCACGCCGACCCGCGTGCACCTCAACGCCACCGGCGACACCACCGGCTGGACGATGGTGCTCGGCGGGCAGACCGTGCCGCTGCACGTGAGCGTGCGCGGCGACACCATCGTCACGGAGTCGGATCCCTACTCGAGCGTGAGGCGGCCAGGCGTGACGGTACGGACGACCGCGATGCACGTCCTCGAGGGGGACCGGCTCGTCGGGACGACGATCGCGCACTATGTCGTGAAGGGCGCGGACTCGGTGCGCGTGTTCAGGACGGAGGCGAGGCGGGGGCAGTGAGCGGCACGAGATCGTAGTCGTCGAGCTGGTCCACCACCGCGAACGTCCTCGGTGTGCAAGACAACGCGGTGCCGGCGTCCATGACACGAATGCGCGGGGCACCACCGCGGTGAGGGAATGCCTCTCGCCCATCCCGCCCTGGAGTGTGACGCCGGGAGAACAGGTGATGGCTCATCGACGCTCGCGATTCGGCAGCTCCTTCCTCCTCGTCGGGGCCACGGTCCTGCTCGCCGGCTGTCCCGTCCCGGCGTCGTACGACACGGCGACGTCGGCGCCGGTCAACGGGCGGATCCTTTGGGACGACGGCACGCCGGCGCGGGAGATCCCGATCCTTCTCGCGACGGGGTGGGCCCGCACCCCCTGCGGCAAGGTCGCGCTGCGAACGACGACCGACAGCGCCGGCGCGTTCGCGCTGGAAGCGACGACGGAGCATCACTCCGTCTTCTGGGTCGTGCCGAACCTCGACGTCGGCGCGCCGGGGTTCGACCTCTGCGCCGTCGTCGGCGACTCCGTCCGGCACATCTACAGCGGCATCGGCTCGCTCCAGGCGAGCGCGCAGCCCGCTTCACTCTCCTGCACCATCATGCGCGCGGAAGGGAGCGCACACGCGAGCTGCAACGACCAGCGCAGGCAGAACGTCGTCGTGGGCGGCCGGTGGGGGGACAGCACGGGCACGGGCCGACGAGGGCTCTATCGGCTGCTGTTGACCGCGCAGCCGGTTCACGTGAAAGGTTACAGGAAGAACTACAAGGTGAATCGTCCCTACGTGTACGTGCAGTGGCTGGAGCCCATCGGTGCCGCGGACAGCACCGCGCAGCGCTTCCGCGTCGACTCCACCGTGAGCCTCCCGATCGACCGCGACAAGGTCACGGACATCGGCCGCGTGCAGCTCTGGCGTCGCGAGGGCCGCTGGATGGTGAGCATGGAGGGATTCAAGAAGTCGTTCATGAACGACTTCGACCACGCGGAGCTGATCTTCGCACTCGGCGGGCCGGGCGAGGCGATGAAGGTCTCCGGTCCATGAAGATGAATCCCGCCGTGCGCATCGCGCTGACCGTCGCCCTCGCCCTGCTCGGCGCTCCGGCGCTCCCCGCACAGGCGCCCCTGCCGCCGCGTCTCCCCGAGCCGCTCCTTCGCGAGACTCCCTGGGGCGACTTCCCCCTCGAGCGACTGCTCCCCGGAGCGCGGCTCCGCTTCACGTCGACGGATGGTGAGCGTATCGAGCGCCAGGTGGTCTCGCTCGGTGACAGCACGCTCGAGCTCCTCGCGACGCCCGGCGACTCGACGCTTCACGTGAGCTTCACCGCGCTGCATGCGTATCGCTCCATCGAAGTCCGTGCCCTCCCGCGCTGGTCCAGGCGTGTGGGTCCCGCGTCGGTCGTGGGCGGCGCTCTCCTCGGCGCGATCGCCGGCGCGATCATCCACAACAGCCGGAAGCCCTCGAGCGCCGCGGTGCACCGCCCCGGTCGGCTGGACGACATCGCCGGCGCGGCCACCGTCGGTGGTCTGCTCGGCTGGGAGATCGGGGGCTGGACGTTAGGCAGGCCGCGCTGGCG
>DASVXU010000027.1:0-38996 GCA_036392515.1 Gemmatimonadaceae bacterium
CTCAAGCTCATCGCGAGCTACGCGTACCGGTCGCGCAAGCACGTCGCCAACCGGTTCTTCATCGGCGAGGGACTCATCGGACAGGCGGCGCTCGAGAAGCAGCCGATCCTGCTCACGAACGTCCCGGACGACTACATCCAGATCATGTCCGGGCTCGGCGAGGCGCCGCCGCGCAACATCATCGTCCTGCCGATCCTCTTCGAGGGTGAGGTGAAGGCGGTGATCGAGCTGGCGAGCTTCCTCCCCTTCAGCCAGATCCACCTCACCTTCCTCGACCAGCTCGCCGAATCGATCGGCGTCGTGCTGAACATGATCAGCGCGAACATGCGCACCGAGGAGCTGCTCGAGCAGTCGCAGAAGCTGACGCAGGAGCTGCAGTCGCAGTCGAAGGAGCTCCAGCAGCAGCAGGAGGAGCTGAAGCGCTCGAACTCGGAGCTCGAGGCGCAGGCCAAGTCGCTCCGCCAGTCCGAGGAGCTCCTCAAGGAGCAGCAGGAGGAGCTGCAGCAGGTCAACGAGGAGCTGGAGGAGAAGGCGAACCTCCTCGCCGAGCAGAACCGGCGGGTCGAGGAGAAGAACGTCGAGGTCGAGCGCGCCAGCCAGGCGCTGAAGGAGCAGGCCGCGCAGCTCGCCCTCAGCTCGAAGTACAAGAGCGAGTTCCTCGCGAACATGAGCCACGAGCTGCGCACGCCGCTCAACTCGCTGCTCATCCTCGCGCGGCTCCTTTCGGAGAACAAGGAGGGGACGCTCTCCGCGAAGCAGGTGGAGTTCGCGAAGACGATCTTCTCCTCGGGCACCGACCTTCTCAACCTCATCAACGACATCCTCGATCTCTCCAAGGTCGAGGCGGGGAAGATGGAGGTGAACCCGGCCGACGTGACGATGAACGACGTCCGCGACTTCGTGGATCGCACGTTCAAGCCCGTCGCCGACCAGAAGGGGCTCAACTTCCGCGTCGAGGTCGCACCGGGCGCGCCGGCGAGTCTGTTCACCGACGGGCAGCGCCTGCAGCAGGTGCTGAAGAACCTGATCTCGAACGCGATCAAGTTCACCGAGCACGGCGAGGTCGCGCTCACCGTGCGCCGCGCCGAGAAGACGGGAGCCAAGCGCTTCCAGAACCCGGTGCTCGACAAGGCGCCGGAGGTCGTCGCCTTCGCGGTGACCGACACCGGCATCGGGATCCCGAAGGACAAGCAGCAGCTGAGCTTGGAGGCGTTCCAGCAGGCGGACGGCACCACGAGCCGGAAGTTCGGCGGCACGGGGCTCGGCCTGACCATCAGCCGCCAGATCGCGCACCTGCTCGGCGGCGAGATCCGCGTCGAGAGCACGCCGGGGACGGGGAGCACCTTCACCCTGTTCCTCCCGGCGACGTACGTCGATCCGGAGGCCCCGCAGGGCGGACGTCCCGCCCGCAGCGCGACGACCGGCGGGGGTGCACCGTCGCGCGCCGGGAGCGCGCTGAGTCGCCTCCCCGCTCGCACGGGAGGCGCGGGCGGCACGCCGCGCAGCTCGATGTTCAGCGGCTCGACGTCGCCGAGCAGCGGGCGGAGCGCGAGCCTGCCCACGGCGGACGTCTCGCCGCGCGGCGGGACGGTCACCGCGAACGGCGGCTCGCAGCCTGACGCGAGCTTCGGCGGCGGTGCGGTGGAGGCGACGCCCGCGCCGCGAGCCACGCCTGCCGCGGGATCGCCGATGGCGCTCCCCGACTTCACCTTCGGCGAGGAGGAGGCAGACACCGGCGTCGCGACGATGGACGACGCGCCGCCGACCGCGCTCGCCGACGTCCTCAAGCCGACGGCGTACGAGGACGACCGCGACAACATCCAGCCGGGCGATCGCGTGCTCCTCGTCGTCGAGGACGACGAGAACTTCGCGCGCGTGCTGCTCGAGATGGCGCGCGGCCGCGAGTTCAAGGGAATCATCGCGTTGCGCGGCCGCGACGCCCTGACCCTCGCGCACGAGTACAAGCCCGACGCGATCACCCTCGACATCGGGATGGCGGACATGGACGGGTGGGAGGTGCTCGACCGCCTCAAGCATCATCCGGACACGCGCCACATCCCGGTGCACATCGTCTCCGGCGATCAGAACCGCCAGCAGGGACTGCGCGCCGGCGCCTTCGCCTATCTCGAGAAGCCGGTGAGCAAGGAGACGCTCGACGACGCCTTCTCGCGGATGGTGCAGTTCATCGACGAGCGGGTGAAGCGGCTGCTCGTCGTCGAGGACGACGCGAACCAGCGCCAGGCGATCGTCGAGCTGATCGCGGCCGACGACGTCGAGATCACGGCGGTCGCGTCCGCGGGCGAGGCGATCGAGACGCTGCGCAACCAGAAGTTCGACTGCATGGTGATCGACCTCGGCCTCGCCGACATGAGCGGCTTCGAGCTGCTCGAGACGGTGAAGAGCGACCCGGCGATGCAGGAGATGCCGGTGATCGTGTACACCGGCAAGGAGCTCACGCAGGCGGAGGACACGCAGCTCCGCAAGTACGCCGAGACGATCATCGTCAAGGACGTGAAGTCGCCGGAGCGGCTCCTCGACGAGACGGCGCTCTTCCTGCACCGCGTGGAGGCGAAGCTGCCCGAGCAGAAGCGACGGATGCTCGAGCAGCTCCACAACGCCGACAGCGTCTTCGCCGGCAAGCGGATCATGGTGGTGGACGACGACGTCCGGAACATCTTCTCCCTGACCAGCGTGCTCGAGGACCACGGTATGCAGGTGCGCTTCGCGGAAAACGGGAAGGACGCGATCGCGGAGCTGGAGAAGGATCCGAACGTCGACCTGGTGCTGATGGACATCATGATGCCCGAGATGGACGGCTACGACACGACGCGCGAGATCCGGCGGAACCCGAAGTTCCGGTCGCTGCCGATCATCGCCCTCACCGCGAAGGCGATGAAGGGCGATCGCGAGAAGACGATCGCGGCCGGCGCCTCGGACTACATCACGAAGCCCGTGGACACGGAGCAGCTGCTCTCCCTGATGCGGGTGTGGCTGTATCGCTGATTCCGTGCACAAGGTCGCGCAGCCGCCGCTGGCGTACGACACGCAGCTCGAGCAGCTCGAGATCGAGCTGCTGCTGGAGGCCATCTTCCGGCATTACGGGTTCGATTTCCGGTCGTACGCCTTCTCGTCGATCCGCCGCCGCATCTGGAAGCGGATCAATGCGGAGGGGCTGCCGAACGTGACGGCGCTGCAGGAGCGGGTGCTGCACGACCCGCAGGTGATGGAGCGGCTGCTGCTCGACCTCTCCATCAACGTCACCGCGATGTTCCGGGACCCGGGGTTCTACCGGGCGTTCCGCGAGCAGGTGATCCCGCTCCTGCGCACCTACCCCTTCATCCGCGTCTGGCACGCGGGCTGTTCGACGGGGGAGGAGGTGTACTCGATGGCGATCCTGCTGGAGGAGGAGGGGCTCCTCCAGCGGTCGCGGTTGTACGCGACCGACATCAACGAAGTAGTCCTGCAGCAAGCTCGGGCCGGCATCTTTCCTCTCGAGCGGATGCAGGAGTACACCGAGAACTACATCAAGGCGGGGGGAAAGCGGGCGTTCTCCGAGTACTACGTCGCGAAGTACGACGGCGCGCTGTTCAACCCCTCGCTCACCGAGCACGTCGTCTTCTCGCAGCACAACCTCGTCACCGACCGGTCCTTCAGCGAGTTCAACGTCATCCTCTGTCGCAACGTCCTCATCTATTTCGACCGATCGTTGCAGACGCGAGTACATCGTTTGTTCTATGATTCGCTGGTGAACTTCGGCATCCTCGGACTCGGCTCGAAGGAGTCCCTGCGCTTCTCCCAGTACGAGGACTGCTACGAGCAGATCGCGTCGGAGAAGATCTACCGGAAGGTGCGTTGAACCCGTGGCTTACGAGCTCGTCGTGATCGGAACTTCCTGGGGCGGCCTGCATGCGCTTCGCAAGGTGCTCGGCGGACTGCCGGCCGGCTTCGACCTGCCGGTAGTCATCGTCCAGCACCGCCATCGCGACTCGGACCACCTGCTCGTGTCGCTGCTCCAGGAGCACACCCCGCTCCGCGTTTGCGAGGTGGAGGACAAGAGCGAGCTCGCCCCCGGCGACGTCTACGTCGCGCCCGCGGAGTACCACGTCCTCGTCGAGCCCGGGCATCTCGCGCTGAGCACGGAGGAGCCGGTGCGCTTCAGCCGTCCCTCGATCGACGTGACCTTCGAGTCCGCGGCGGATGCGTACGGCGCGCGCACGATCGGGATCGTCATGACGGGGGCGAACGACGACGGCGCGCGCGGGCTCCGCCGGATCGCCGACCGTGGGGGTGCCGCGATCGTGCAGGACCCGACGACGGCGGAGAGCCCGATCATGCCGAACGCGGCGCTCCGTCTCGTGCCGGAGGCGCACGTCGCGCCCATCGAGGAGATGGGAAAGTTCATCGCGAAGCTGCAGGCGCGTCAGAAGACGGCGAAGCGTCCCATCCTGTCGAGCGAGCCCCCGCGCACGAAGCCCGCGGCCGCCGGCGAGGGCAAGCCGCCGCGAGAGACGCGATGAGCGAGGATCGCGTCAACATCCTCCTGGTCGACGACCGCCCGGAGAACCTGCTTGCGCTCGAGGCGATCCTCGAGCCGCTGCACCAGAACCTCGTGCGCGCGAGCTCGGGCGAGGAGGCACTGAAGCGCCTCCTCACCATGGAGTTCGCCGTCATCCTGCTCGACGTGCAGATGCCGGGGATGAACGGGTTCGACACCGCGCGCCTGATCAAGGCCCGCGAGCGGTCGCGCCACATCCCGATCATCTTCCTCACCGCGATCAGCAAGGAGGAGGCGTACGTCTTCGAGGGATACTCGGTGGGGGCGGTGGACTACATGTTCAAGCCCTTCCAGCCCGACATCCTCCGCTCGAAGGTCGCCGTCTTCGTCGATCTCTACCGGAAGCAGGAGCAGATCAAGCACCAGGACGACCTGCTGCGCGAGAGCGAGAAGCGCGAGCTCGAGCTGCGCCACCGCGCCGAGCTGCGCGAGACGCAGGCGCGGCTCGCCGAGGTGGTGGACGGCGCCCTGGACGCGATCGTGATGTTCGACGAGAAGCAGCGCATCACGCTCTTCAACGAGGCCGCGGAGCGGATGTTCTGCGCCGTCGCGCGCGATATGGTCGGCACGAGCGTCGGCCGGCTGTTCCCGGAGTCGGTGCGCGAGCGCCAGATGGCGCACATCCTCGCGGCGGGGCAGCACCAGCCGGACGAGACCTGCGCGAGCGTGCAGCCCATCCCGCGCCAGGTCTCGAGCTTCATCGCGGCCCGCGGCACGAAGGAGGAGTTCCCCCTCGAGGCGTCGGTGTCGCGCCTCGTCGAGGGGAGCCGGATCGTCTACACGCTCATCGGGCGCGACGTCACCGAGCGCGTGCGGGCGGAGCGCGAGCTCAAGGAACAGGCGGAGTCGCTGGCACGGACGACGGAGGACCTCCGCCGGGCGAACGACGAGCTGCAGCGGGGACAGGCGGAGCTCGAGCGCGCGATGACCGCGCGCAGCCGCTTCTACGCTTCGATGTCGCACGAGCTGCGCACGCCGATCAACGCGATCCTCGGCTACAGCACCCTGCTCCTCGAGAACATCTACGGTCCGCTCTCCGAGAAGCAGGCCGAGGGCATCCAGCGCACGCACAAGGCGGCGAAGCACCTGCTCGAGCTGGTGAACGACGTCCTCGACCTCTCGAAGATCGAGGCGGGCAAGATCGACATCAAGCTGCAGCCGGTGAACTTCCCCGAGCTGATCGAGGATCTCTTCGTCACCGTCCGCCCCCTCGCGGACGAGCGGGGGAGCACCCTCTCGCTGGAGCATCAGGGGGAGAAGACGACGATCCAGAGCGACCCACGCCGGGTGCGGCAGATCCTGCTCAACCTCCTCTCGAACGCGATCAAGTTCGGGCAGGGGAAGCCGATCACCGTGCGCGCCCTCATCCGTCCCGACGGGATGTTCGAGGTCGAGGTCGCCGACCAGGGAATCGGGATCGCCCCCGACGACCTCACGCGCATCTTCGACGAGTTCGTGCAGATCGGGAAGGGAGCGCAGCAGCAGGAGGGTACCGGGCTCGGCCTCCCGATCTCGAAGCGTCTCGCGGTGCTGCTGCACGGCGAGCTGCTCGTGGAGTCGGAGCTCGGGAAGGGGAGCCGCTTCCACCTCGTGCTCCCGCAGACGCTCGACCAGCGCGCGCCGCATCCGGAGCCGGAGCCCGCGGGGGCCGGCGCGGCCTGACTCGCCCCGCGCGGCGTCCGCGAACGCTCGCGCTCGCAGGGGAACCATCCTTCGGTCACGGGTAGACGTTCGTGACCCGCGCCGCGTTGCGACACGGCGGGGACGCACTACATTGCGAGTGCAGCCGCCTCCCCCCGATCTCGACGGTGCACCATGGTCGTTCTCTGCGTCGCGCGCCATCTGTATCTCGCCCAGCACCTGGCGCGAGTGCTCGGCCAGGCAGGCGCGGCGACACGCGCCGCGGTGGGCCTCGCCGAGGCGGCGCGCGTCGCCGCGGACTGCTGCCCCGACGTCATCGCCGCCGAGTATGACCTCCTCGCCACCCTCCCCGCGGGGAGCTGGGAGCGCGAGGACGTGCTCGCGCGCCGGCCGGTGATCGCGGTCAGCCTAACGCGCCGCTCCGGTGAGTGGAACGCGCTCGACAAGAACGCGATCGCGGGTCACCTCTACCTCCCCGAGATCGGCGCCGAGGGCGCGCTGCAGGTCCTCACCGCCGCCGCGCGCTCCGTGGTCCGCGCCCCCGCCAGCCTCCCCCTCGGATCCAGCCGCCTCCCGGGCTTCGACACAGCGGGGCGTGAGGTGTGAGGATGAGTGTCTGGTGCTTCGTGACTGGCGTTGACTGCCGGTAACGCCAGTCACGAGTCACTCACCACGAAACCTCACACCTCACTCATTGTAGTGACGAAACCCAGGGTTACATTTAGGAACCATGGGTATCCCTGCGATCACGAGCGTCTTCAACGACGGCTACGTCGCCGAACAGCTCGAGGCATACCGGCGCGATCCGTCGTCGGTGGATGAGTCCTGGCGCCAGTTCTTCCGCCTCGCCGAGCAGCTCGGCGGAGGGGGCGCTCCCGCGGCCGATGCCGCAACCCTGCGCGCCGTCGCCGGCGCCGCTTCTCTGGTCGCGTCGATCCGACAGTACGGCCACCTCGCCGTGCAGATCGATCCCCTCGGCAGCGCGCCCCCGGGCGCCGCGGAGCTGACGCCCGAGTTCCACGGGATCACCGAGGGCGACCTCGCCCGCGTCCCCGCGGCGGCGCTCGGCTTCGACGATCTCGCCACCGCGGCCGACGTCGTGCGCACGCTGCGCGAGGAGTACTCCGGCACGATCGGCTACGAGTTCGAGCACATCGCCGAGGAGGGAGAGCGCCTCTGGCTGCGCGAGGCGATCGAGTCGCGGCAGTTCACGAAGCCGCTCGACACCGAAGCGAAGAAGCGGCTGCTCCTCCGCCTCACCGAGGTCGATGGGCTCGAGCGCTTCCTCGGCTTCGCCTTCCAGGGGAAGAAGCGCTTCTCGATCGAGGGGACCGACGCGCTCGTCCCGATGCTCGACACCGCGATCGACACCGTCGCCCGACGCGGCGCGACGAAGGTCGTGATCGGGATGGCGCACCGTGGCCGCCTCAACGTGCTCGCGCACGTGATGGGGAAGCCGTACGTCGCGCTCTTCACCGAGTTCGAGGGACGGCGCGTCGGCTCGCAGCCGGAGAGCGAGACGGGGGACGTGAAGTATCACATGGGCTATCGCGGCGGCCGCGACGTGGACGGCGTGCGCGTCGAGGTGCAGCTCGTCCCGAACCCGAGCCACCTCGAGGTGGTGAACCCGGTCGTCGCCGGCGTGGCGCGCGCCATCGAGCGCGACGCGCGCGAGGAGAAGCGCGGCCAGAAGGTGCTCCCCGTCCTCGTCCACGGCGACTCCGCCTTCATCGGCGAGGGTGTGGTCGCCGAGTCGCTGAACCTGGCGCGGCTCCGTGGCTACGACGTCGGCGGGACGCTGCACATCATCACCAACAACCAGGTCGGCTTCACCACCGATCCCGTAGACGCGCGCTCGACGCACTACGCGAGCGATCTCGCGAAGGGCTACGAGATCCCCGTGCTGCACGTGAACGGCGACGACGCGGAGGCCTGCGTCGCCGCGGTCTCGATGGCGATCGCCTATCGCGAGCGCTTCGGCAAGGACGTCCTCATCGATCTCGTCGGCTATCGTCGTCATGGCCACAACGAGACCGACGAGCCGATGTTCACGCAGCCGGAGCTCTACAAGCTCGTGCGCGCACACCCGACCCCGCGGCAGGTGTGGGCGGACCGGCTCGTGCGCGAGGGTGTGATGAGCGCCGCCGACGTCGAGGCGGCGGACAAGGCCTTCGCCGACAAGCTCGGGAAGATCCTCGACGAGATGCGCGCGAAGGGCGGTCAGGCCGAGGGCGATCCCGGGAAGGGCGCCGCGAAGCCGGCGACGGACGGCGCGCTCGAGACCGCGGTGCCGATGGCGCGACTGACCGCGCTCAACGAGGCGCTGCTCGCCTGGCCAGCCGGATTCCAGCCGCACCGCAACATCGCGCGCACGCTCGGCCGCCGCCGCGAGGCGTTAGGCGGCGCGCCCGCGATCGACTGGGGACACGCCGAGGCGCTCGCCTTCGCGTCGCTCGTCGCCGACGGCACCTCGGTGCGCATCACCGGACAGGACGCCGAGCGCGGCACCTTCTCGCACCGGCAGGCGGTGCTGCACGACATGGAGACGGGGAAGACCTTCACCGCGCTCCAGCACCTGCCCGACGCGAAGGGAAGCTTCGAGGTCTACAACAGTCCCCTCGCCGAGACCGCGGTGATGGGCTTCGAGTACGGCTTCAGCACCGCGGCGCCCGACACGCTCACCCTCTGGGAAGCGCAGTACGGCGACTTCGTGAACGTCGCGCAGCCGATCATGGACCAGTTCGTGTTCAGCGACCGCGCGAAGTGGGGACAGGACTCCGGGCTCGTGCTGCTCCTCCCGCACGGCTACGAGGGGGGCGGGCCCGAGCACTCGAGCGCGCGCCTCGAGCGCTTCCTGCAGGCATGCGCCGAGAACAACATGATCGTCGCCTATCCGTCGACGCCCGCGCAGTACTTCCACATCCTGCGCCGTCAGGCGAAGCGCACCCCGCGCCGCCCGCTGGTGCTGATGCAGCCGAAGTCGCTGCTCCGGCTCCCCGAGGCAGCGGCGAAGGCGGAGGATCTCGCGACGGGCGGCTTCCGTCCCGTGATCGACGATCCGGTGGCGTCGCAGCAGCGGGAGCAGGTGCGCCGCCTCGTCTTCTGCACGGCGAAGATGTATTACGACCTCGCCGCCGCGCGGAAGGACAACGCGGTCGCGCTGATCCGCGTCGACGAGCTGTATCCCTGGCCGCACGAGGAGATCGGACGCGTCGTCGATCTCTACCCGGCGGTGGAGGACGTCGTCTGGGCGCAGGAGGAGCCGAAGAACATGGGCGCGTGGACGTACGTCGCGCCGCGGCTGCGCGCGCTCGTCGGCAACGTGCAGGACATGCGCTACGTCGGGCGTCCGGAGCGGGCGAGCCCCGCCGAGGGATACGAGTCGGCGCACAAGACGGAGCAGGCGCGGATCGTCAGCGAGGCGCTGAGCGCGCCGCAGCCTTCGGCGTCGAAGCGCCGCGGGGTCGCCTCGCGTTCCTGAGCATCCACACCACTCGCGCCTGAGCGTGATGCGCCGATCGCTGATCGCCGCGCTGTCGCTGCTCGCTCTCGTCGCGCCGCGTCTCCTGCCAGGTCAGGAGCGCGGCGCGACCGCATTGCGGGAGCTGACCGACGGCCTCTCCTCCACCGTGCGTGTCCTCGTGATCGGGGCCCATCCCGACGACGAGGACACGCAGCTCATCACCTGGCTCGCGCGCGGACACCGCGTCGAGACCGCGTATCTCTCGCTGACGCGCGGCGACGGGGGGCAGAACCTCCTCGGCAACGAGCTGGGAGAGGCGCTCGGCGCGATCCGCACCGAGGAGCTGCTCGCCGCGCGGCGGATCGACGGAGCGGCGCAGTACTTCGGGCGCGCGTACGACTTCGGCTTCTCGAAGAACGCCGACGAGGCGTTCGCGCACTGGCCGCACGACACGCTGCTCAGCGACGTGCTGACGGTCGTGCGCCGCTTCAGGCCGCACGTGATCGTCAGCGTCTTCTCCGGCACGCCGCGCGACGGGCATGGGCAGCACCAGGTGGCGGGGATCCTCGCACGCGAGGCGTTCGACCTCGCGGACGACACGGTGCGAGTGCCGCGGTCGCTCACCGCGAACGCGCGGGGCTGGCGTGTGCTCAAGTTCTATCGCAGCGCGCGCTTCAACCTCGCCGAGCCGACGCTGACGATGGACGTCGGCGAGTACAGTCCGCTGCTCGGCGAGAGCTACGGCGAGATCGCGGCGCAGAGCCGCTCGCAGCACAAGTCGCAGGCGTTCGGGTCGCTGCAGCGAAAGGGGCCGATCCAGGACGGGGTTCGGCTGGAGGCAACGCACATCGCGGGCTTCTCCGGCGCCGGCGAGAAGTCGCTCTTCGACGGGATCGACACCACATGGGCGCGGCTGCGGTCCGAGGACCCGGTGGCGGTGCAGCGGATCACGGAGCTGCTGCCGGTCGCGCGGGCCGCGGTGCGCGCCGAGGACTATCACGCCGCGGCCCGCACCCTGAGCGAGCTCGCGTCGATCGATCGCTCGCCAGGGGGACCGCCCGATCGCACCGCGTCGATGCTGCGCCTGCTCCATCGGGCCACCGACGCGGCACTCCTTGCCGCCGGCGTCGCGATCGAGGCGACGACGGAGCGCGAGCAGCTGACCCTCGGCGATGACGTGACCGTCAACGTCACGGTGTACAATCGTGGCGTGGACACGCTGCACGTCCGGCACCTGTTCGTCGCCGCCTCCGACCTCGCGGGGCCGCGCGACACCGAGATGGACCCGGCCTTCGTCCCGCAGGGACCGATCGCCCCGGGTGGCACCCAGACGTACCGGTACCCGGTGCGCGCGACCTCGCTCACTCGACCGGCATGGCTCGCGTCCCCGCGCATCGGCGACATGTTCGCCACCGGGGCGGGCGAGGAGCCGGTGCAACCCAACAGGGTCATCCTCGCCCTGAACATCGGCACGGACGAGGGCGTCTACGCGACGGCGCCGATCGTCTACCGCTACGCCGACCCCCTGCGCGGCGAGATCCAGCATCCCGTCGCCGTCGTCCCGCCGGTCTCCATCACGTTAGGCACGAGCGCCGAGTACGTCCGCGCCAACGCGCCCGTCCAGCGCGTGCTGCACGCCGAGCTGCGATCGGGGAGCGCGAAGGATCAGACCGTGAGGATCGAGGTCGCCGCGCCGGCCGGGCTCCGCGCCGCGCCGATCGCCGACGTGAATCTCCCCGCGTGGGGCACCGCGGTCGTGGACATCGAGCTGCGCGGCACGCTCGCGCCCGGCGCACACCCCGTCCGCGTCACCGCCACGGCCAACGGCCAGCGCTACACCACCGGGTACACGCGCATCGACTATCCGCACATCAACCCGCGCTACCTCTATCGCGACGCGGTCACCACGCTGCAGGCGGTGGACATCGTCGCGCCGAAGGTCAGCGTCGCCTACATCCCCGGCGTCGGCGACAACGTCGCGCCGACGCTGGCGCAGCTCGGCGTCGACCTCACCGTCATCGACCCGGCGAAGCTCGCCGGGGAGAACCTCGCGCGGTTCAACACCGTCGTCGTCGGACCGCGCGCCTACGAGTCGAGTCCGGCGCTCGTCGCGGCGAACGGGAAGCTGCTCGACTACGTGAAGCAGGGTGGGCGGCTCGTCGCGCAGTACGAGCAGAACATCATGACGCAGCCGGGGATCATGCCGTACCCGATCACCCTCGCGCGCCCCGCCGACCGCGTGACCGACGAGAGCGCGCCGGTCCGGATGATCGGCGGGAGCGTCCTCACCTCCCCGAATCGCATCTCGGCGCAGGACTTCGCCGGCTGGGTGCAGGAGCGGGCGCTGTACATGCCCCGTACCTTCGACCCACATTACGGCGCCGCCCTCGAGATGAACGATCCCGGGGAGACGCCTAACCGCGGGGCGATCCTCGTCGCGCCGTACGGGCGCGGCACCTACGTCTACACCACGCTCTCGCTCTTCCGGCAGCTTCCCGCCGGGGTGCCCGGCGCCGCGCGGCTGATGCTCAACATCCTCGCCGCCGACGCCGCGCCACGAACCACGCAGGTCCCCTGATTCGCGACGCCATTCGATGAGACGCCTTCGCTCGTTGCTCGTTGTCGTTGCGCTGTCCGCGCTGGCCGCCTGCGTGAAGAGCGACGGGCGCACCGTGCTCACCGTCTACTCTCCGCACGGCAAGGAGCTCCTCTCGTACTTCGAGGGCGAGTTCGAGAAGGCGAACCCGACGATCGACGTGCAGTGGGTGGACATGGGCGCGCAGGAGGTGCTCGACCGGCTGCGCGCCGAGAAGGCGAACCCGCAGGCCGACGTGTGGTTCGGCGCGACCGCGGAGATCTTCGACCGCGCGGCGAAGGAGAGCCTGCTCGTCGCCTACGCGCCGACGTGGAAGAGCGCCGTGGACACCGTGGCGCGCGACGCGCGGGACCGCTGGTACGGCACGTATCTCACCCCCGAGGTCATCGCCTGGAACACCCAGGCCGTGGACTCGGCGAGCGCGCCGCGGGACTGGGACGACGTCCTCGATCCCAGGTGGAAGGGGCGCGTCGTCATCCGCGATCCCGTGGCGAGCGGGTCGATGCGCGCGATCTTCGGTGCGCAGATCCTGCGTTCCATACGGGAGACCGGGAAGCCGGACGCGGGCTACGAATGGCTGCGGCGCCTCGACGCGAACACGAAGGAGTACGTCCTCAACCCGACGATCCTCTATCAGAAGCTCGGCCGGCAGGAGGGGGCGATCACGCTCTACAACATGCCGGACATCGCCACACTGACGCAGCGCGTCGGGATCCCCGTCGCCTACGCGTTCCCGAAGAGCGGGACGCCGCTGCTCGTGGACGGCATCGCGATCGTCCGCGGGACGAAGCACGAAGCGGAGGCGAAGAAGTTCTACGAGTTCGTGACGACGAAGCAGGCGATGGTCGAGGCGGCGCGGAAGTTCCTGCGCATCCCGGCGCGGGGCGACGTGCCGCACGACTCGCTGCCGCCCGAGATCGCGCGTGCGCTCGACCAGATCAAGCCGATGCCGATGGACCGCGCGATGCTCGCGGCGCACCTCGACGAGTGGATGACGTACTGGGACTCGAACATCCGCAACCGGGGGAAGGCGAAATGAGCGCGGGTACCCTCGTCCTCTCCGGCGTGACGCGCGTCTTCGGTGCGACGCGCGCGGTGGACGGGATAGATCTCGAGGTCGCGGCGGGGGAGCTGCTGGCGCTGATCGGCGCCTCGGGGTCGGGGAAGACGACGACGCTGCGCATGGTCGCCGGCTACGACACTCCCGACGCGGGGACGATCACCCTCGACGGGAAGGACATCACCCGGCTTCCACCGCAGAAGCGGAACTTCGGGATGGTGTTCCAGCACTATGCGCTCTTTCCGCACATGAGCGTCGAGGAGAACGTCGCCTTCGGGCTCGAGGCGCGCGGGATCGACCGCAACGCACGGCTCGAGCGGGCGCGGAACCTCCTCACCAGCGTCGGGCTCGAGGGCTCGGGAAAGCGCGCGGTGCAGAGCCTCTCCGGCGGCGAGCAGCAGCGCGTCGCGCTCGCACGCGCGCTGGTGATCGAGCCGCGCGCCCTGCTCCTCGACGAGCCGCTCTCGAACCTCGACCCGACGCTGCGCCGGTCGACGCGCACGGAGCTGCGCGACACGCTGCGGCGGCTGCGCATGACCGCGCTCTTCGTCACGCACGACCAGGAGGACGCCTTCGCGATCGCCGACCGCGTCGCGATCATGCGCCGCGGAAAGGTGCTGCAGGTCGGGACACCGGAGGAGCTCTACGACCGTCCCGTGTCGCGCGAGGTCGCGGAGTTCATCGGGCGGGCGACGCTCTTCCCCGCGGTGGACTGCGGGACGCACGCCATCATTCGTGTCGCGAGCGTCGAGCGGCGGATCGGGATCGTCGCCGAGCGCGGCCCGGGGGGGAAGCCGTTCACGGATGCGCTCGCGGTGCTGCGTCCGGAGGCATTGGCGTTCACGTCGGTGGGCGCCGAGGGCGCGTTCCCCGGAACGATCGTCGGCCGTCGCTTCACCGGCGACGCGATGCACTACGACGTGCTGCTCGAGAGCGAGCAGCTCGTCGAGGTGTCCTCGCTCGACCGCGGGATGCACGAGGGCGACCGCGTCGGCGTCGGGATCGCGCGCGAGCCGGTGCCCCTCGTCGGGACCTGATGGCGGACGAGATCGAGGAGACCGCCCCGCGCCGCGGCGCGGGCTCGGCGCTGGCGACGTGGGCGTTCGCGGCGCCGGTGCTGGCGATCCTCCTCTGGACGGTCGTCTACCCGAACATCTCGGTCATCACCGGGAGCTTCCAGGGCGGACTCGCCAACTGGCGTGCCTTCTTCGCCAGCCCCGCCGACCGTGAGGCGCTCTGGTCCACGCTGGTCGTCGCGGTGGGGAGCGTGATCGCCGCGACGGCGATCGGCGTTCCCCTCGCGTTCCTCCTCTCGCGCACCGAGTTCCGGGGACGGCGCACTCTCGCCGCGGTGGCGACCCTCCCCGCCGCGCTCCCACCGCTCGTCGGCGTCGTCGCGTTCCTGTTCCTCTACGGGGAGAGCGGTGTCGTCACGCGCGGGGTGCAGCTGCTTCTGCGTCTCGACCACGCGCCGTGGAGCCTGACGGGGATCAAGGCGATCATCTTCGTGCACGCGTACACGATGTACGTGTACGTCTTCCTCTTCGTCGCGGCGGGGCTCGAGCGCTACGACACCTCGCTCGACGAGGCGGCGGCGGGGCTGGGCGCGGGGTCGCTGCGCCGCCTGCGGCGGGTGACGCTGCCGATGCTGATGCCGGCGATCGCCGGCGCGATGCTCCTCGTCTTCATGAGCGCGTTAGGCAGCTTCAGCGCGCCCTACGTGTTCGGGGGCGGGATCCGCGTGCTCTCGACGCAGATCGTCGCGTCCAAGCTGAACGGCGCGGTCGGCCTCGCCTACGTCGAGACGACGGTGCTCGCGGTGAGCGCGGTGGCGGCGCTGGCGCTGCTGCGCTGGATGGAGCGGCGCCGCGCCTATCAGCTGAGCGGAAAGAGCCAGGCGACGCGGCGCCGCGCTCCTCGCTCGCGGGTGATGCGTACGCTGCTCCCCGCGCTCGCCGCGTTGCTCGTGATCGTCCTCGTCCTCCCGCACGCGATGGTGGTGCTCGTCTCCTTCGCCCGCGACGGCGCGTGGACGACGCAGCTCCTCCCGCCGGAGTACACCCTCGACAACTTCCGCAACCTCGCCACCGACCCGCAGCTCTGGACGCCGATCCGGGCCAGCGTGCTGATGTCGCTCGTCGCGACGCTCGCCAACGTGATCGTCTGCGTCGTCGCGGCGTATCTCGTCGTGCTGCGCCGCTTCCGCGGACGCCGGCTGCTCGAGCTGCTGCTCGTGATCCCGTGGGCGATCCCGGCGACCGCGATCGCGATCGGCCTCGCCTCGACGTTCGACCGCAACGATCCCGCGACGCTCCGCCTGCTCCTCGTCGGGACCTTCTGGATCCTCCCGCTCGCGTACTTCGTGCGCGGGGTTCCGCTCGTCGCGAGCGCGGTGGAGGGATCGCTGCGCCAGATGGATCCCTCCACCGAGGAGGCGGCGCGCGGACTCGGCGCGTCCTGGCTGCTCACGCTCCGCCGCGTGATCCTCCCCGCGGCGCGCCCCGGACTCGTCGCCGGCGCGATGCTCGCCGCGGTCACCGCGATCGGCGAGTTCGTCGCGAGCGTGGTGCTCTACACGCACGCGAACCGCCCGATCTCGGTCGAGATCCTCGCCCAGCTCCGCGGCTTCGCCTTCGGCACCGCCGCCGCGTACAGCGTGCTGCTCATCCTCCTCGTCCTCGGCATCACCCTGCTCGCGCGGATGGGAGAGGGGCGACGAGAGACGGAGTCGACGGCGATCAACGCGTGAGCAGCAACTGCGACCGCGGAACGGCAACAGCATATCACAGAGGACGGAGAGGACCACGGAGGCCACGGAGAAGTGCCACGGGCGTTCTCCGTGACCTCCGTGGTCCTCTAGGTCCTCCGTGACTGCTGTCGAAGTTCTTCAGCCCCGCCGTCGAAGTTTCGAGGTTCTCGCTCGCGGCCGCCGTTTCGCCGTCCTCTCTGCTCCCAAAACGTCCGCTCCTCGCCTCTGCGTCAATTTCTCCAACAGCGTAACACCTGCTATCATTGACGCGTCATTCAATGCGCTCTATTGTTGCCGAACCCACCGGGACGGCTTCGTCGACGACGACGACCCTTCACTTCACGGCCGGCGCACCGTGAGGCGACCTCGAGCGTAGCAGGCAGCGTATGGCAGGTGTGAAGAACGCGCTCCAGGCCGCGACCGCCACCGGGGTCGATCCGCGCATGCTCGCCCAGCTCGCGCGCCTCGACGCCGTGCTCGATCAGGTCCCCCTCGTCATCGCGCTCTTCGACGAGGAGCTGCGCCTCATCCGCGCCAGCCGCCGCTATCACGAGCTCACCGGCACCGACGGGAACAGCGTGCAGGGGCGCTCGATCTACGACGCCTTCCCCAACGCGCTCGCCGATCTCGACGATCTCATCGACCGCGTGATGCGCGGCGAGGAGGTCGATCCGCAGCGCGTCGCCTTCCGCCCGCGCAACGCCTCCGAGCGCGTGCTCGAGGTGACCTTCACCCCGATCGCGCAGATCAACGGCGCCGGCACCGGGGGCGGGCTGCTCTTCATGGGCACCGACGTCACCGACCGCGAGCAGCTGCGCGCCGACCTCGCGCGCAGCATCGCGCAGCTCGAGACGATCTTCGACGTCATCCCCGACTCGGTGCGCGTCTTCGACGCCGACGGGAAGATCGCCCGCTCCAACGCCCAGGCGGCGCTCGAGCACGGCCCCGCGAAGCCGGAGGCGCTCGAGGACCTCTGGCGTCTCGACCGCCCCCGCACCCTCGACGGGGTGAGCCTCTTCGTCCACGAGCACCCGACCGCGCGCGCGTTAGGCGGGCAGCGCGTCCGCGGGATGAGCCTCACCGTCCGCCGCGACGGAGGCGGGGAGAACAGCGAGGCGGTCGTCGAGGTGAACTCCAACCCGCTGCGCGACGAGTCGGGCAAGATCCGCGGCGCCGTCACCGTCGAGCGCGACGTCACCGAGCGCACGCGCCTCTCGCGCAAGCTCGAGGACCAGCTCCGCCTCACCGCGGAGCTCTACGACGTCGTCTCGACCGAAGCCGAGCGCCTCGAGCTGATGGTCAAGGAGCGCACCCAGGAGCTGCTCGACCTCCAGGAGGAGCGCTCGCGCGAGCGGCGCCTCACCGCGGTCGGCCAGCTCGCCGCCGGCGTCATGCACGACGTCAACAACGCGCTCAACCCGATCATGGCCGCGGCGTACCTGCTCGAGGCCAACGCGAACAACCCCGACGCGGTGCGCGACTACGCGCAGCGCATCGCCAAGGCCGCCGAGACCGGCGCCGCGACCGCGGCCCGCGTCGGCCGCTTCATCCGCCAGGAGCCGCTCCAGGGCGAGCGCGAGGAGCCGGTCGATCTCTCCACCCTCGCCGACGAAGTGGTCGCGATCACCCGTCCCCTCTGGGCGGAGCGCGCGCGCGGCGGGCACATCGCCCTCGAGCGGCGGCTCGCCCCCGACGTCGTCATCCGCGGCATCGGGGGCGAGATCCGCGAGGCGCTGCTCAACCTCGTCCAGAACGCCCTCGACGCGATGGCCGGCGGCGGCACCCTCGGCATCACGACGAGCATCCGCGACGGGATGGCGTGCGTCGAGGTCAGCGACACGGGCACCGGCATGACCGCCGAAGTCCGCGAGCGCGCCTTCGAGCCCTTCTTCACCACGAAGGGACGGCGCGGCACCGGGCTCGGGCTCTCCGAGGTATACGGCATCGCGAAGCGTCATCGCGGCTCGGCCGAGATCGAGTCGGAGCTCGGGAAGGGGACCACGGTGCGGCTCTGTTTCCCCGTCGCCACGGCGGCCGAGCGTGCCCCGAAGGTCTCGGCGAGGACGCGACCGAAGTCGCCGAAGCGTGTCCTCGTCGTCGAGGACAACGACGACGGCCGCGACTTCATGCGCGCGCTCCTCGAGTCGGACGGCCACACGGTGGACGCGGTGAGCACGATGCACGAGGCGCTGACGCGGCTCGGCACGCTCGGGCTCCGCTACGACGTGCTGGTGACCGACATCGGGCTCCCGGACGGCAACGGCTGGGATCTCGTCGAGTCGGCGCGGACCGCGCACCCCGAGCTCCGCATCGGGGTCGTCACCGGATGGGAAGTGCGCACGGCCAACGGGTCGAGCGCGAATTTTACACTACGGAAACCCGTCGGCGCCCACGAGCTCCTGTCGCTCGTGGTCGCGGCGGAATAAATCTCAACCGCGCGCGGGGACGAGCCCGCGCGGGACTGTCAGGCACCACGATCGCCGAAACGATGACCGACACCGTAGCACCGATCCGCGTCCTGCTTGCGGAAGACGACGACAACGCGCGCTCCGTGCTCGTCGACCTGCTCGCCGCCCTCGGCCACTCCGTGGTCGGCCACGTCAGCGGCGGGCGCGAGGCGATCGAGAAGGCGCGCGAGGTGGTGCCGGACGTCGTCCTCCTCGACGTGCACATGCCCGGCGGCTCGGGGATCGAGGCCGCCGAGGAGATCCGGCAGGCCGTCCCCACCGCGGCGGTCGTGCTCTTCAGCGGCGACCAGACGGTGAGCCTCTCCGATCACGACATCACCGCCACCTCGGCGATCGCCTTCCTCCCGAAGCCGACTCCGCCGAAGATGCTCGACTCCACCATCCGCCTCGCCGCGCAGCGGGCGCGCGAGCTGCTCAGCGCGCGCAGGGACGCCGAGGACGCGAAGCAGCAGCTCGAGAACCGGAAGACCATCGAGCGGGCGAAGGGGATCCTGATGCGGCGCACCGGCTCCTCGGAGCAGGAGGCGTATCGCATCCTCCAGCGCACGAGCCAGGACCGCTCGGTGCCGATGGTGGAGATCGCGAAGGCGGTGCTCGACAGCGAGCCTAACGCCCCCAGCACGCCGCCGCGGAAGTAAGGATCGGCACGTGAGCCGCTGGACCGCCCTCGTCATCATCGGCGGGGCGCTCGCGATCGCGACGGGTTTCTTCATCGCATCGCTGCGTCGCGCCTGGCGTCGCGCCGCCGCGTCCCTCGCCGAGAGCGAGGCGCTCGGGCGCCAGCTCGCGGTGCAGGCCGACGAGCTGCGCCGCCGCGTCGAGGAGTCGGAGGCGCTGCGCGCCGAGCTCGAGCTCTCGAACATCGAGCTGGTGGAGGCGAACGCGGAGGCGCACCATGCACGTGCCAGCGCCGAGGCCGCGGTGCGCCGCAAGGAGGAGGTGCTCGCGATCCTCGACACGGTGCTCGACAGCTCCCCCGTCGCCTTCGCGCTCTACGATCGCGGGCTCCGCTTCATCAGGATCAACCGCGCCTTCGCGGAGGTGAGCGGGCAGCCGGTGCTCGATCACATCGGCGCGACGCTCGACGAGGTGGCGCCGGCGATCGCCCGGGCACTGGTACCGCCGCTGCAGCGCGTCCTCAACGAGGACCGTCCGCTGCGCGACGTCGAGCTGTCGGCGCCGCAGAGCGGGCCGCGGCTCGAGCCGCAGGGCCAGACGCAGCGGCACTGGATCGCCAGCTTCTATCCCGTGCGTACCGCGCGCGGCGGAGTGCTCGGCGTCGGCGCGCTGATGCTCGAGGTGAGCGAGCGGAAGAGCCTCGAGGAGCAGTTCCGCCAGGCGCAGAAGATGGAGGCCGTCGGCCGCCTCGCCGGCGGGATCGCGCACGACTTCAACAACCTCCTGACGGTGATGTCGAGCTGCAGCGAGCTGCTGCTCCGCGAGCTCGACAAGGAGGACCGCCGCCGCAACGACGTCGAGGAGATCCGCCGCGCCGCGCAGCGCGCCGCCTCGCTCACCAGGCAGCTCCTCGCCTTCAGCCGCAAGCAGATCCTCCAGCCGACGATGGTGGACCTCAACGCGGTCGTCAGCGACATGGAGCGCATGCTGCGTCGCGTGCTCGGCGAGGACATCGTGCTCGAGACCGCGCTCGACCCCGACCTCGGCTTCGTCAGGGCCGACCCGGGACAGATCGAGCAGGTGCTGATGAACCTCGTCGTCAACGCGCGCGACGCGATGCCGCGCGGCGGACGGATCGTGCTCCGCACGCGCAACATCCCGCGCCCGAACGGCGACGCGCTCGTCGCCCTCGAGGTGAAGGACGAGGGCGTCGGCATCGCGGATGAAGCGCTCCCGCACATCTTCGAGCCCTTCTACACGACGAAGGAGCAGGGGAAGGGCACGGGGCTCGGACTCTCGACGGTGTACGGCATCGTGAAGCAGAGCGGCGGCGACGTCGAGGTCGAGACGATGCCGGGATTCGGCGCGACATTCCGCGTCGTGCTGCCGCGCTACCGCGAAGCGGTCACCGCGCGACCGCTG
The DNA here is from genome assembly GCA_036392515.1 of Gemmatimonadaceae bacterium. Classification (GTDB taxonomy): domain Bacteria; phylum Gemmatimonadota; class Gemmatimonadetes; order Gemmatimonadales; family Gemmatimonadaceae; genus JABFXC01. The sequence goes on from DASVXU010000027.1 coordinate 20,573, forward strand.
AGTCCCCCACGCGGCACGAGCGGCCGCACGTCGGGGACGATCCTGCTCGTCGAGGACGAGGAGGCGGTGCGCTCACTGGCGACGCGCGTCCTGACGCGCGAGGGCTACGTCGTCCACTCCGCGCCGCGCGGCGACGACGCGGAACGCATCTTCGCCGCGCACGAGTCCGAGATCGCCCTCCTCGTCACCGACATGGTCCTCCCCGGACTCGGCGGGATCGAGCTCGCCCAGCGCCTCCGCGCGCGCCGCCCGTCGCTCAAGGTTCTCCTGATGTCCGGCTACACCGACCGCGACTTCGGCGTCGTGCAGCGCGACATGGACGCAGTCGGCCTCCTGCAGAAGCCGTTCACGCCGGATGTGCTCGTGAAGCGCGTGGCGGAGCAGTTTACCGGAGAGACAAACGAGAGATCGGCGCGGGCTGGGTGAAACTGCCCTGCGGGCGGTGAGGAAACAGCCCTACGATGGGTGAGGTGTGAGGATGGGTGGGGAGTGCCTCGTGACTGGCGTTACCGGCAGTCAACGCCAGTCACGAGGCACGTGACACTCACCCACACACCTCACGCCTCGCAGGGTCGTTTCACGAGTCACGAAGCACGACTCGCCTCCGCCTCGGAGGCGTAGTGTTCCATCCCCCGCCCCAGCAGCAGCGTCCCCGCGACGCACACCGCCGAGATCCAGAACGGAAACTGCGGGCCCAGCGACTGGAACGCCCAGCCGGCGATGAGCGGGAAGACGACGCGCGTGATCCCGCCCCAGGTCTGCTGCGTCCCCATGTAGAGCCCGCGCTCGTAGGGTGGGATCACGCGCGAGAGAAGCGCCGTCACGCAGGGGAAGGTGAAGGCGGTGCCTAACGGGATGAGCGCCACCGCCGCCGCGAGCACGGGGATGTTGTGCGCGAAGGGAATCGCGGTCAGCCCCGCGGCGAGCAGCACGATCCCGATGCGCGAGAGACGCGCCTCGCCATAACGGTCCACCGCCGGCCCGAGCAGGAGGGCGCGCGTCACCACCGAGATGGCGCCGGTGAAGGTGAAGAAGTAGCCGATGTTCTCCGCCGTCACCCCGAAGGCGCGCGCGAGGTAGAGCGCGAGTACCGCGTTCATCCCCATGAATGCGCCGATCCCGATCGCGTAGATCGTGATCAGCCGCGAGGCCGGCGTCTCCGGATGGCGCACGATGCTGAGCACCGCCGCGAGCGAGCGACCCGGCATCCGCGGCCGGTCCGCCGCCGAGCCGCTCACCACGCGCGACTCGCGGAGGTAGAAGTACGCGAACGCCATGTTCGCCAGGCAGAGCACCGCCGCGAGCAGCCCGGGCGCCTTCTCCGCCAGCACGATCGAGTGCCCGCCGAGGTTCAGCGGGTGGCGTCCCCAGCGCAGCGCGAGGCTCCCGAGCAGCGGGCCGATCGTCACGCCGAGGTTCGTCGCCGCCGAGAGCCAGCCGAGGCTGCGCGCGCGGTTCTTCGGCTCGGTGGTGTCGGAGACGTACGCCTGCACGACGCCCACCGTCCCCCCGCCCGCGCCCTGCACGAGGCGCGAGAGGAAGAGCATCAGAATCGACCCCGCGTACGCGAAGATGACGTACGCGATCGCGCTCGCCGAGAGCGCGACGAGCAGCGCGGGGCGCCGGCCGTAGCGATCGGAGAAGCGTCCCCACATCGGCGCGCTGGCGAGCGCGGCGACGTTGAAGGCCGACACGAGCACCGTGTACGTCAGCGGCGACGCGCCGAGCCGCGTCGCGTAGAAGGGAAGCAGCGGCACGACGATCAGGACGCCGATCATGTCCACGAACGCCGTGACGATCAGGACGAGAAGCTTCCCCACGTGTCGCTAGACCTGCTCCTCGCGCCCGAGCGCCGCCGGCGGCACCGCGCGGCCGACGACGCCCGCCAGCGCGACGATCGTCAGCACGTAGGGGATCATCTCGACGAACTGCGAGGGGATGTGCTGCGTCCCCTGGAGCTGGATCTGCAGCGTCTCCGCCGCGGCGAAGAGCAGGCACGCCACCGCGACGCGCTTCGGCTCCCACCGCCCGAAGATCGTCGCCGCCAGCGCGATGAAGCCGCGTCCGGCGGTCATCTGGTCGGTGAACTGGTGCTGGTCGAGCGCGAGGTAGACCCCGCCCAACGCGGCGAGCACCCCGCTCAGCGCCACCGCGACGTAGCGCGTCCGCTCGACGTTCACCCCGACCGAGGCCGCCGCCTCCGGGTGCTCCCCGATCGCCCGCACCCGCAGCCCGAACGCGGTGCGCGCCAGCAGCCAGCCGACGAGCACGAAGGCGACGACCCCGACCCACACCAGCGGGTTCGTCACCAGCGCGGCGAAGCCGCTCCCCGTCGCGCTCGTGAAGCCGGGGAGGCGCGGCGAGTTCGACGAGCTGTCGTAGAGCAGGCGGAGGAAGAAGCGCGTCAGCCCGACCACCAGCAGGTTGATCGCGACGCCCGTCACCACCTGGTTCGCGCGGAACTTCATCGACGCCGCCGCATAGAGCAGCGCGAGCAGCGCGCCGGCGAGCATCCCGCAGATCGCGCCGACCGTCGGGCTCCCGGTCGTCAACGCGCCCACCGCGGCGCCGAAGGCGCCGCCGAGCATGTAGCCCTCGAGCGTCAGCGCGATCAGTCCCGCGCGCTCCGACATCACGCCCCCCGCCGCCGCGAGCAGGTAGGGGATCGCGATGCGCAGCGCCTGGACGATGAAGGCGAGCGCGATCATGCGGCCCTCTTCCGCGCCGCGGAGATGGACCGCACCGCAGCCCTCGCGCTCTCGCGGATGCTGTGGCGCACCGTCGGTACCGCCGTCGCCACCGCGAGGATCACCACCGCCTGCAGCACGTCCACCATCTGCTTCGGCACGAGCGCGTTCACGGCGAGTCCGCCCTGCGACAGCGTCGCGAAGAGCAGCGCCGCGATCACCACGCCCCACGGGTTGTTCCGCCCCACGAGCGCCACCGCGATGCCGAGGAACCCGGAGCCCGTCGCGAACCCTTCCTCGTAGTAGTGCTTGTAGCCGAGCACGAAGTTGATCCCGCCGAGCCCCGCGATCGCGCCGGAGATGGTCAACGCGCGGAAGCGCACGCGCGCCACGTCCACCCCGCCGTACTCCGCCGCGTCGGGCTGCAGCCCCACCGCGCGCAGCTCGTAGCCGCCGCGCGTCCGGAACAGGTAGAAGCTCGTCGTCGCCGCGGCGAGCAGCGCGACGACGATCGTCAGGTTCGCCGCCGAGCCATGGAAGACGGGCATGATGTCGGCGAGCCGCGTCGCCGCGCCGGAGTGGATCTCCGCCGTGTGCAGCGACTCCGGCACCGCCATGTGCGCCGAGATGATCCAGCCGAGCAGCGCGAGCACGACGAAGTTGAGCATGATCGTCGTGATCACCTCGTGCGCCCCGAAGCGCGCGCGCAGCCACCCCGGTACCGCGCCGACCACTCCGCCCCCCGCCGCCGCGCCGATCGCGCAGAGCAGGGCCGCCAGGATCGCCGGCGTCGCCGCCGGCACGAGCAGCCCGATCGCCGCCGCGACGAAGCCGCCCGCCGCGAGCTGGCTCTCGGCGCCGATGTTGAACAGCCCGGCGCGGATGCCTAACGCGACCGCGAGCCCGGTGAAGGTCAGCGTCGTCGCCTTGTAGAGCACCTGCCCGATCCCGTACGCGTTCCCCCAGGTGCCCTCGAGCAGCAGCCGGTACACCGCCGCCGGCGACTGCCCGAAGGTGAGGATCAGCAGGTCGCCGACCACGATCGCGACGAGGAGCGCGACGATCGGCGGCAGCAGCGCCTCCGCCCAGCGGTTGTCCTCGCGGCGGATCTCCTCAGGCGACACGCGACGTTCCTCCCGAGGCGCCGGTCATGTAGGGGCCGAGCGTCTCCGCGCTCGCCTCGCTCCGCGGCAGCAGCGCGACGATCCGCCCGCCGTACATCACCGCGACGCGATCGGAGAGCGCGAGCACCTCGGCGAGGTCCGCGGAGACGAGCACGATCGCCTTCCCCTCGCTCCGTGCGCGGCGCAGCCGCTCGTGGATGAACTCGATCGCGCCGACGTCCACCCCGCGCGTCGGCTGCGCGGCGAGCAGCACCTTGAAGTCGCGCCCCGCGCCCATCTCGCGCGCGACGACGATCTTCTGCTGGTTGCCGCCCGAGAGCGCGCGCGCCGGGAGCTCCGCGTCGGCGGGACGGATGTCGAACTCGGCGATGCGCGCCCGTGCGTGCTCCGCGATGCGCGCGCCGTCGAGCCGCGTGCCGCGCGAGAAGTGATGCTGCCGGCCGAGCACGAGGTTGTCGGCGATGCTGTAGTCGAGCACGAGCCCGCGCCGATGACGGTCCTCGGGAATGTGCGAGAGCCCCGCGTCTCCGCGCTCGCGCACGCTCAGGTCGGCGACGTCGTGTCCCTCGATGTGGATCGAGCCGGCGGCGAGCGGTGTCAGCCCCGCGATCGCCTCGACGAGCTCCGTCTGCCCGTTCCCCTCGACACCGGCGATGCCGAGGATCTCGCCCGCGGCGACGGAGAGCGTGACATCGTCCACGATGCCGGCGCGGCGCGGGCTGTCGACGCGCACGTTGCGCAGCTCGAGCAGCGCCGGGCCGTTCGGTGTCGCGGATGCCCGCGCGGGCCCGCGCGCCGCGTCGAGCGCGAGCGCGACGTCGCGGCCTACCATCGCTCGCGCGATGTCGCGCGGCGTCGTGTCGCTCGTGCGCAGCCGCGCGACCGTCTCCCCGGCGCGCATCACGGTGATCGAGTCGGAGACCTCCATCACCTCGTCGAGCTTGTGCGTGATGAGCACGATCGTGCCGCCGTCGTCGCGCAGCCGCCGCAGCACCTCCCAGAGCTGCTGCACCTCCGGCGGCGAGAGCACCGCCGTCGGCTCGTCGAGCACGAGGATGCGCGCCCCGCGGTAGAGCGCCTTGAGGATCTCGACGCGCTGCGCCTCGCCCACCGAGAGCTCGGCGACGCGCCGGTCGGCGTGAACGGCGAGCCCGCTCTTCGCGGCGAGCTCCTGAACCGCGCGCTCGGCGGCGCGCCGATCGAGCTGCACTCCCGCCTTCGGCTCGCGTCCGAGCACCACGTTCTCCGCGACGGTGAGCGGCGGTACGAGCATGAAGTGCTGGTGTACCATCCCGACGCCGGCATCGATCGCTTCCGCCGTGCTCCAGTCGGTGACGTCGCGCAGGCCGGCAGTACCGGACTCCCGTACTCCCGGACTCCCGGATACCTCGACCGTGCCCGCATCCGGCGCGTACATCCCGCTGAGTACCCGCATCAGCGTGGACTTGCCGGCGCCGTTCTCGCCCACGAGCGCGTGGATCTCGCCGCGCGCGACCTCGAGCGACGCGCCACGGTTGGCGACGACGCTGCCGAAGGTCTTCACGATGTCCCGCATCCGGATGGCGAGCGCTGGCGTCGTCATCGCGTGCTCGGCACCTGGATCTTCCCGGCGATGATCTGCTCGCGCAGCTGCTCGACGCGCGCGCGCACGCTGTCGGGGATCAGCTTCCGGTTGTTCTCGTCGTACACGTAGCCGACTCCCTGCTCCTTCAGCCCGAACTGGTAGATCCCGCCCTGAAAGGTTCCGTTCTTCACGCGCTCGATCGCGTCGAAGACGGCGGCGTCCACCCCCTTCACCATCGAGGTGAGGATGAAGCCGGGCGCCTCCTGGTACTGATCGGCGTCCACCCCGATCGCGAGCTTCCCGGTCTGCCGCGCCGCCTCGAAGACGCCGAGGCCCGTCGAGCCCGAGGCGTGGAAGATCACGTTGACCCCGCTCTGATACTGCGAGAGCGCGAGCTCCTTCCCCCGTCCCGGGTTGCGGAACGCTTCCGGGGTGACGCCGGCGTACTGCGCGATCACGGTGCAGTCGGCGCAGACCTGGTGCACCCCCGCCTTGTAGCCCGCCTCGAACTTGTGGATGAGCGGGATGTCCATCCCGCCGACGAAGCCCACCTTCTTCGAGTTGCCGACGAGAGCGGCGAGCGCGCCGACGAGAAAGGAGCCTTCCTCCTCGCGGAACTTCAGCGCCGCGAGGTTCGGCGGAGGCGGGAGGACCTTGCCCGTCGAATCCGTCGCGACCGCGTAGTCGACGCCCGCGAAGTGGACGTTCGGGTACTCCTTCGCCAGCGCGGTGAGGTCGTCGGTGAAGATGAACCCGACGCCGATGACGAGGTCCATGTGCTCGGCGGCGAGGAGCCGCAGCCCCGCCTCACGGTCCGAGCCCTCGCCCGGCTCGATGAAGCGCACCCGGGCACCGAGATCCTTCTCGGCGCGTTCACCGCCGAGGTAGGCGCCGTCGTTGAACGACTTGTCCCCGCGTCCGCCGACGTCGAACACGATCCCGACGTCGAGTCCCTCGCTCGAGGGAGGCTGCGCCGCGCCGCTCGGATGCACCGCGAGCAGCGCGAGATGCGCGAGGAGGAGGATCGCTGCGAGAATGAGCGGTTTCCGCACCGCGGAAAGCTCGCGGCCGGGCGTCGCGGGGGCAAGCGGCCGCGCCACTCGACGGCTGGAGGCAGGAGGCCATTGGCTGGAGGCGACCCCGAGCCGCACTGCGGTGACGCAGTCGCCGACAGCCTTCAGCTTCCCGCCTTCAGCCTGCGGCGGATGTCCTTCCACTTTCGCGACTCGCACCGAAGGGATTGATTTCGAGCAATGCCGGAACGCATCCGAACCCGGTTCCTCGTCGTCGGTAGCGGCGTCGCCGGCCTGCATACGGCGTGGCGTGCCTCCGAGCACGCCGACGTCCTCGTCACCACCAAGCGCTCCCTCTTCGACAGCGCGACCGCGTACGCACAGGGTGGGATCGCCGCGGCGCTCGGCGCCGGCGACTCGCCCGAGCTGCACAGGCGCGACACCCTCGCCGCCGGCGCCGCGCTCGCCGACTCCGAGGCGGTCACGGTCCTCGTCACCGAGGGACCGGCGCGGGTGAAGGAGCTCCACACCGCGGGGGCCGACTTCGACCTCGCGCCCGGGGGCGACTTCAAGCTCGGGCGCGAGGCCGCGCACTCCACCAACCGCATCGTCCACGCGCACGGCGACCAGACCGGCGCCGAGGTCGCGCGCACCCTCATCGCGAAGGTGCAGGAGAGCGAGCGCGTCACCGTCCTCGAGCGCACCCGCGTCCTCGACCTCATCATCGAGGACGGACGCTGCGTCGGCGCGCGGGCGAGCGTCGCCGGGCGCGCCACCGAGATCATCGCCGACGCGACCGTGCTCGCCACCGGGGGCTGCGGGCAGCTCTACCGCTACACGACGAACCCCGTCGTCGCGACCGGCGACGGCTTCGCGATCGCGCACCGCGCCGACGCGACGCTCGCCGACATGGAGTTCGTCCAGTTCCACCCCACCGCGCTCGACACCCCGGAGAATCCACTCCAGCTCATCTCCGAGGCGGTGCGCGGGGAAGGGGCGCTGCTTCTCAACGCGGCCGGCGATCGCTTCATGCCGAAGCGCCACAAGCTCGCCGAGCTCGCCCCGCGCGACGTCGTCGCCCGAGCGATCTTCGCGGAACAGAAGAACGGCACCGTCTTCCTCGACGCGCGGAAGATCGGCAAGGCGTGGCCCGACCGCTTCCCCGGGATCTTCTCCATCTGCGAGGCGCGCGGGATCGATCCGCGGAAGCAGCTCATCCCCGTGACCCCCGCCGCGCACTACATGATGGGCGGCGTCGTCACCGACCTCGCCGGACGCTCGAGCATCCCGCGCCTCTACGCCTGCGGCGAGGTCGCGCGCACCGGCGTCCACGGCGCCAACCGGCTCGCGTCCAACTCCCTCCTCGAGGGGCTCGTCTTCGCCGAGCGCGTCGCCCGCGACATGCAGCAGATGACGCCGCTCCCGGCGGAGCCGGCGCGCGGTCACTGGCGCGTCCCCGTGCTCAGCGACCGCGGCGCCGCGCAGGTCGCCGCCGACCAGATCCGCGCCGTGATGTGGGAGTACGCGGGGATCGCGCGCACCGCGCGCGGCATGCGCACCTGCATCGCCCGCCTCGACCAGATCGAGGACCGCCTCCCCGAGGGCGCGACCGAGGAGCGGAACATGGTCCAGACGGCGCGGCTCATCGCCGAGGGGGCCCTCCTTCGCAAGGAGTCGCGCGGCGGCCATTATAGAAGCGACTTCCCGCGAGCGAGGAGCGCATGGCGAGGACGTCACATCGAGTGGTGAGCGCGTGGCGCGCCGTCAGGCCTAACGGCGGCGTGCTCCTTCTCGCGATCGCCGCCGCCGGCTGCGGCCCCCGCGAGAAGGCGGTGACCGACACGGCGACCACCGGCAGCCGCGCGCCCTCGCCCTACGTCAGCGAGATCGGCGCCTGGCCCGCCGAGACCTCGGCGTTCGCCAGCGACCGCACGGGGCGCCTCTCCGCCGCCCTCCGCGCGAAGGTCCCCTCCTGCGGGAGCGCGACCCCCGTCGTCGCCCGCGACTCGATCGGCCCCCTCTACCCCGGCCAGCCCCTCCCCATCGTCCTCGGCGCCTGCCGGAACGCGCTCCGCTACTGGCAGTGGGATGACGGCTCCTATCTCCCCGCCCTCGCCGTGCGACTCGGCAACGCGCTCGTCGTCGCCGAGCTGGGAGGGATGACCGCCGACGACGTGGTCTCGCGCGTCATCGCCGTCGAGGGCGCGCGCACCGCCGAGGGGATCGGCGCCGGCTCCTCGCTCGCCGAGGTGCAGCGCGCGTACGGCGCGCCGACCTGGCGGCGCAATCAATGCACCGTCGACGCCGCCTTCGACTCGCGCCCGGGGCTCGTCGTCCGCATCGCGGTTTCCGCCACCGCGGGCGCCGCGAGCTGCGGCGAGATCCGCCGCTTCGGCGATGGCCCGGACTTCTCGCGTTTCCCGCGTGGATCGCGCGTCGAGTGGGTCGCCGCCGAGCTCGGTGCGGCGGGCTGACCCGGCGAGTATACTGCAATCGACTCTTCCGAAACGAATGCCCTTCGAGCCACAGCCACAGTTCGCCGAGCTGCACGAGGAGATCCGTCGCCTTGCTCGCGAGCGCAATGCGGTCATCCTCGCCCACAACTACGAGCGCCCCGAGGTCCAGGACGTCGCCGACTACGTCGGTGACTCGCTCGGTCTCTCGCGCGAGGCCGCGAAGACCGACGCCGACGTCATCGTCTTCTGCGGCGTGCACTTCATGGCCGAGACCGCGGCGATCCTCTCGCCGAACAAGACGGTGCTTCTCCCCGACATGGCCGCCGGCTGCTCGCTCGCGTCGACGATCAATGCCGAGCAGCTGCGCGAATGGAAGGAGGAGCACCCCGGCTCGGTCGTCGTCTCGTACGTCAACACCACCGCCGACGTGAAGGCGGAGAGCGACTACTGCTGCACTTCGGGGAACGCGGTCGAGGTCGTGAACGCGATCCCCGCCGACAAGACCATCCTCTTCTGCCCCGACATGTTCCTCGGCGCGCACGTGCGGCGCACGTCGGGGCGCGACAACATCATCGTCTGGATGGGGGAGTGCCACGTGCACGCCGGGATCGACCCCGAGCACATCAACCTCCAGCGGCGGCATCATCCGGAGGCGGAGTTCCTCATCCACCCGGAGTGCGGCTGCTCGACGAGCGTCCTCGACGCGGTGTCCTCGGGCGCGGTGGACGCGGAGGGGGTGAAGGTCCTCTCGACCGAGGGGATGATCAAGCGTCCCGCCGAGTCGCCGGCGAGCGAGTTCATCGTCGCGACCGAGATCGGGATCCTCCATCGCCTGCGCCGCGAGAATCCCTCGAAGCGCTTCTTCGCCGCGAACGACCGCGCGGCGTGCGCCTACATGAAGGTCACGACGCTGCCGAAGGTGCTGCACGCGCTCGAGCGGCTCCAGCACCGCATCACCGTGCCCGAGGAGACCGCGAACAAGGCGCGGCGCGCGATCGAGCGGATGATCGCGATCGGCGGGAAGGGCGGGCCCGCGCTCTCGCCGGTCCCCGAGATGATCGATCCAGGAGAGTGAACCGATGGCGAGCCCGCGCGAAGAGCAGGACAACCCCTACCGGCACGTCGTCACCCCGCGCTCCCTGCGCGCGCTCCAGCACGAGGAGCACCTCCTCTTCCCCCTGAGCTACGATGAGACCACGCGTCTCGTCCGTGACGCGCTCGACGAGGACGGCGCCTTCGACGACGTGACGACGATCGCCACCGTGCGCTCCGACCGCCGCGCGCGGGCGACGCTCGTCGCGCGCCAGCCGGGGGTGATCTGCGGGGTGATGCTCGCGATCGAGGCGTTCCGCCAGCTCGACGAGAACGTGAACGTCCGCGTCGACGCCGAGGACGGCGTGCGCGTCGGCTCCGCCGCGCCGGTGCTCTTCCTCACGGGAAAGGCGCGCGGGCTGCTCAGTGCCGAGCGCGTCGCGCTCAACTTCATGCAGCGCCTCTCCGGCATCGCGTCGCTGACCCGCCAGTATGTGGACGCGATCGCCGGCACGCGCGCGAAGATCCTCGACACGCGGAAGACGACGCCCGGCTGGCGCCGCCTCGAGAAATACGCCGTGCGCGCCGGCGGCGGGACGAACCACCGCATGAACCTCTCGAGCTGCGTCCTGATCAAGGACAACCACCTCGCCGCGGTCGAAGGCGACGTCGCCGTCGCGATCCAGCGCTCGCGCGAGCACGCCGCGCCCGGCGTGAAGGTCGAGGTGGAGTGCGACCGCATCGAGCAGGTCGAGCGCGCCCTCGCCGCCGGCGCCGACATCATCATGCTCGACAACATGTCGCTCGAGGACATGCGCGCCTGCGTCAACCTCGTCGGCGGCCGCGCGAAGATCGAAGCGTCAGGCGGCGTCACCCGCGACCGCGTCCGCGCCATCGCCGAGACGGGCGTGGACTGGATCTCCGTCGGCGCCCTCACCCACTCGGCGCCGGCGCTCGATCTGGCGCTGGATTTCGAGCCGTAAGGCGCGGGCTGGAAGCAGGAGGCTGTAAGCTGGAGGCGACGGCGTCGACCGCAGTCAACTGTAGTGGACGCCGTCGCTCACAGCCTCCTGCCTGCGGCTTCCAGCCTGAGGCCTCAATGGTGGCGGCCGCGATGTCCTTCCTGCTCTTTAGGCGGCTCGAAGTGGTTCGTCTGCTTCGGGCTCTGCGCCTGCCCCTGGCGCGCGTGCTGGGCGAAGCCGGCTTCGCGGGAATGCACCGGCTCGCCTAACGCGTCGTCGCCGCGCGACGTGTCGCCGTCGTTGGCGCCGTCGCCCTGGCGGCTCGCCTCGCGGGAGTCGCCCCGCACGCCCTGCGAGTCGGAGGCGCCGGTCGCGCCGGTGCGCTCGCGACCCTCGGCCGTCTCGCGCGCCGTCTTCCCCTCGAGGGTCTCGCCGCCGCGCGGCTCGTCGCGCGGGTCGCGATCGTTGGGTCCGTAGTTCGTCATCGGTCCTCCTGTTGGTGAGACCGCTCTCACGGGCAGAGGGCGTGCCGGAACACCGTCGGCGCGCATGTCATCGGGTCGTGTCTTATACGTGGACCCGAACACGAGACTCAGCATGCCTCACGATTCAATCCGAAGCGGCGACGACCACGGCTGGCTCGTCACGCCGCGAGCCCTCACCACGCTCGCGACCATCGTCTCGCTCATCTACGCGCTCCATCAGCCCGTGCGATGGGTGATGCAGGTCGCCGCCACCGTCGACATGCTCGGCGCTCGAGTCGCGGCGCTGGAGGGCGAGGTCGCGCGCGAGCGCGAGCGTCGCGACACCCTCGACTCGGCGCTCGCGGCGCTCGCCTCCCACGGCGATCCGGGCGTAGCGCGTCCCTCCGGCCGGACCCACTGACCCCCTTTTTTCGCTCTTGTATTCGGTCTTTCTTCGGTATAGAATGGACCCCCTGAACCGGATGCCCCGATGCCCGAGCTCGTGATCACCTCGCCGTTCGTGACCGAAGCGGTGCCGGCCGCCGACGCCTCCCCGCCGGAGGGCGCGTGAGCCTCTCGCGCCGCACGAGCGACGAGCGGCAGCCGAGCGCCGCGCGGGCACTCGGCGATGTCGCGCTCGTCGAGGCGATGCGCCGCGGCGAGCCCGGTGCGCTGCGGGAGTTCCTGCTTCGCTTCGAGCCGCTTCTCGAGTACCACGCGCATCGGCTCGGCGCGAGCGGAGGCGAGCGCGACGACCTCGTCGGCGAGACTCTCGAGGACGCGGCGCTCGCTCTCGTCGCGCCGGCAGCGATGATTCCGCGCTCGCTCCCGGCGTACCTCGTCACCGCGCTGCGCAACCGCCTCCTCAACACGCGTCGTGGTGCGCGTGGCGCCGCGCGCGTTCGGGAGTCGCTGCCACGCACCGCCGATCGCGCGGGCGCGGTGGACGAGGGGCTGTGCTCGGAATCGACGCTCCGCGCCGGAGCAGGTCCGGCGTGGGAGCCGCCTCGCCCCTCTCGCGCCGTCGCCGCGCTCGCGGCCGCGCTCTTCGACGATCTCTCCGACGACGATCGCGTCCTGCTCGTCTGGGTGAGCCATCACGTCCCGTATCGCGAGATCGCGCAGTGGCTCGGGCTCGGCTACGCCGCCGTCGGCAAGCGCGTCGAGCGCCTGCGCGCCAGGCTCCGCGCGAAGGCCGACGTTCACCTCGCGTCGCTCGGCGACGCGGACCGCGCCGCGCTCGAGGCGTTGCTCACCCGCGCCGGACCCCCGAGCTCCCGACTGACGATCCATCCGCCGCCACGCGCGGCACGCGTCTCCTCGGCCGCGGCGGTCGCCGAGGGCCCTCCACCGGAACGGACCGATGATTGATCACGCACCGTCCTCTTCCTCCCGCTCTCCGCGCGACGACGCGCGGGAGCACGAGACCGACACTCTCGTCGCACTCGCCGCCGCGCTCGCCGAGCGCACCATCGATCCCGACCCGCGCTTTCTCGAGTGGCAGGCCGCGGAGCTGCGGGCTCGCCGCCGCCCGACGCTCGCCGCGGAGGCGCGCGCCGACGAGCGGGCACGCCGTCTGGGCGCCGCCGCGCTCGGCGCCCGCTTCGGCGTTCGCTGCGTCGCCGATGCGCCGGTCGCGCAGCCGGCGCCGATGTCGGGAACGCTCTCGCGCGTGATCGCGCCCGCGACCGACGCGGGATGCGCGCCGCGCCTCGAGCTCGGGATCGCCGCCGGCGCTGGACGCGTCCTCTGGGACGAGCCGTGCGACAGCTGGCTCGCGATCCCCGACGACCTGCCGCGCGGCCGCTACGTCGCGCTGACGGTGAAGGGCGACAGCATGCTGCCGCTCCTTCACTCGGAGGACGTCGTGCTCGTGAAGATCGGGAGCGAGGTGGCGCGCGACTCGATCGTCGTCGCGCGCCGCCCCGACGACGGCTATGTCGTGAAGCGCGTCGGCCGCGTGGGGCCGGCGTCGATCGAGCTCCTCTCGCTCAACCCCGACTTCGCGCCGACGCTCATCGAGCGCGCCGAGGGAACCGTCGCCGGCACCGTCGTCCTGCGCTGGTGCCAGCACGGCGGGTGAGCGGCCGCTACACCCGCCGCGTCCCGCGCCGAATCAGCCGCAGGAGGAACAGCAGCACCACCGCGCCGATGAAGGCGATGAGAATCGTCCCTGCCAGCCCGGCCAGCGGCGAGTGGATGCCTAACGTCCTGAAGATCCATCCGCCGAGGAAGGCGCCGATGATCCCGATGATGATGTCGCCGATGATTCCGTAGCCGCCCCCCATCACGAACGACGCCAGCACCCCCGCGACGAGTCCGACGATGAGCCAGGTGAGCAGATCCATGACCGACCTCCCGTTGGGTTAAGATTCGACCAGCAGACGATGTGCCGCGCGGTCGTGCTCGGCAACTGCGGCTCGGCGATATGACAGGAGCCTTGGAGCTACGCGAGGTGCTTTGGCGAGGAGTAACAGCTCCCAACAATGCCCTCCATGGCTCCTGTTGCACCCGGCGACGGCCACGAATGACTTTGGGGTCCGCTGAGCGAGACCATCTCACCCAGCGCCCCGAAAAGACGCTCAGCAGCGGTATCCGCGAAAATCCGCGCTCATCCGCGCCGATCCGCGTTACGCCCTTCGCCGAGCCTCACTCCCCAGGCAGCACTGCGCTCGGCACTCCGTACCCACGATCGGCGCGCACCCGAGCCGCCACCGCTCGCCGCCGGTCGTCGTCGGCTTCCTCCTCCAGCGACAGCCTCACCGCCCGGAAGCGTCGCCCGGCCGTCACGCAGAAGAGATCGCACAGCGCGAGCGCCTTCTCGACCTCCGCCTCGCTCCCCGTCTCGATGATCCGCTGCGTCCGCGAGATCGTGCACGCCGTCGCGAACAGGTCGATCGCCATGTTCGCCAGCCGCTCGAGCACCATCTGCTTCTCGACGATCGCCTTGCGGTGCTTCGTGATCGCCGCCTCCGTCGCCGTCGCCAGCTCGCCGACGTGCTTCTCCAGCTTCTCCTTGTGCTTCGCCAGCCGCCCATCCAGCGCGACGTCGAGCGTCGCCGTCGCCCCGAACCGCTGCATCAGCCGCTCGGCGGCGAAGCTGCCGAGCAGTCCCACGTTCCGCAGTGGGCTCTTCAGTGCCGAGCCGATCCCGGCGAGACGCTCCGCGGGCTCGGCGATCCCGTTCAGCGCGATGAACAGCCGCAGGATCTCGTTCGTCCCCTCGAAGATCCGGTTGATGCGCGCGTCGCGCAGGTGTCGCTCGTACGGGTACGGCTTCACGAAGCCGCGCCCGCCCGCGATCTGCACCGTCTCGTCCGCGGCGCGCCAGAGCAGGTCGCTCGCGAACACCTTGCAGCACGCCGCCTCCAGCGACTGGTCGGCATCCGGAGTGTCGGCGAGCCGTCCCAGCACGCCGAGCATCGCGTCGGCGGCATAGGCGTCGGCGGCGATCGTCGCGAGCTTGCGCTGCGTGATCTCGAAGTTGGCGATCGGCTGTCCGAACTGGACGCGACCCTCCGCGTAGCGCGTCATCTCGTCGAGGAGGTGCTTCGTCGCGTTCGTGCACCCCGCGGCGAGGGAGTGGCGCCCGCCGTTCAGCACGTTCACCGCCACGGTGAAGCCGCGACCGACATCGCCTAACGTGTGGTCCGCCGGCACCCGGAGATCCTTGTACTCCAGCTCCGCCTGCGTCGAGCCGCGGATCCCCATCTTGCGGAAGGTGCCGAGCACCCTGAAGCCGGGCATGTCGGGACGGATGATGAACGCCGTCGGGCGACGCACCATCTCCCCGCGCCGCTCCACCATCGTCTGCGCGAAGGTCGCGATCACTCCCGCGCGCTGACCGTTCCCGATCCAGATCTTCCGCCCGTTCAGCCGCCACGAGCCGTCACTCTCGCGCTCCGCGGTCGTCCTGATGTTCTGCGCGTCCGAGCCGGTCTCCGGCTCGGTGAGCGCGTAGGCGGCGAGCGTCTCACCGCGCGCGAGCATCGGCAGGTAGCGCGCCTTCTGCTCCGCGTTCCCGAAGAGCACGATCGCCTTCGAGCCGAGGCCGCAGTGCACGCCGACGAGCACGCCGAGCGACGCGTCGATCGTCGCGACGAGGCCGAGCACGTGCGCGTAGCCCGTCGCCGAGAGCCCCAGCCCGCCGTATTCCTTCGGGATCGTCAGCGCGAGGATCCCACGCTCGGCGAGCGCGCGGATCGTCTCCTCGCGCACCGTCTCCTCCTCGTCCGCGCGCGCAGGGTCGATGAGACCCGACGCGGCCATCTCCTTCAGGTCGCGCTCGATGCGGCGGATGACCTTCGCCTCGTCCGGCGAGCGCTCGTCGAGCGGGGCGGGGAAGGGGAAGACGAGATCGTCGTTGATCGCCCGCGCGAAGAGGCCGCGGGTGAAGGATGCGGGCTGTGTCTCGGTGTCGGTCACGTCGTGGTCGGTACGTCGGGGAGGCGGCGAAGCCAGCGCCAGTGCCAGGCGAAGAGCGCGATCGAGACGACCAGCAGCAGGAGGCTGGCCACGAGGCTCTTCGTCGCCTGGAAGCTGCGCACGGCCACGAGGTCGTCGCGGCGGCTCTCGTAGATCCGCTTCAGCTGCGCGTCGCTGAGCGGCGTCGCGGCGCGCACGCTGTCCTTCGAGACCTCGGGCGGCGTGTTGGTGTTGTCGATCTGCCCGCGCTCCTGCGCGAGGAACTCCTCGAATGTCGCGGGGACGTCCGTCCCATACTGATTGCGCGTGTGCGTCGGGTTGCCGAGGTCGAACGCCGCCTCGGTCGCATTGTTGATCGAGACGAGCCCGACGATCACCGCCGTCAGGCACACCGCGTAGCCGTAGATCTGCGCGAAGAGATGTGGACGAGCCATGGGGGGAAAGGCTGAAGGTTCACACTGCGCTGCGTGACACTCCTTCCAGCTGCTCGGCGAAGGCGCGCGGGTCGGTCGCCGGCGCCTCGCACGTGTAGCCGCGGCAGAGATACGCCGTCGGCGCGCCGCCTCGTGCCTCGCGGTCGGCGAGCAGACCGATTCCCTGCGCACTCGACGCCGGGCCGCCGGCCATCGCCAGCGCTGGAACGTATCGCGTGGCGACCTCGGCCGCGAGCGCGGCGAAGCGCGCGTCCCCCGGCTCGCCGACGATCGCGACCTCGACGAAGCCGTGCACCGCCGCGTCGGCGGCGCCGAGGAGGTTGCCGAACGCCTGCGGGTGCTGCGCCATCGGCTCGGCCAGCGTCTCGACGATCCACGTTCCGCGCCGCGTCAGCTCCGCGCCGTGCAGGATCTCGCCGAGCGCGAGCAGCAGCTCCGCGGTGAGCGACGTGCCCGAGGGGACCGCGTTGTCGGTGACGTCGCGCGGGCGCGTGACGAGCGTCTCGTGATCGCTCGCCGTGTCGAAGAAGGTTTCGGTCTCGGCGCTCCAGAAGAGCTCCAGGATGACGTCGGCGATCGCGCGCGCGCGCTCGAGCCACACGCGGTCGAAGGTGAGCGCATATAGAGAGAGCGACGCCAGTGCGACCGCGGCGTGGTCCTCGAGGTAGCCGGCGAGCCGCGTCTGCCCGGCGGTGTGGGTGCGCGAGACTCGCCCGTCGCGCACCATCTCGCGGAAGATGAACTCGCCGGTCTCGATCGCCTTCGCGCGCCAATCGTCGCGGCGGAAGACGCGCGCCGCGTCGGCGAGCGCGCGCAGCATCAACCCGTTCCACCCGGCGAGGATCTTCTCGTCGCGCCCCGGCCAGACGCGCTTCGCGCGCGCGTCGTACAGCGCGCGGCGTGCCCGCTCGATCGACTCGCGCATCGTCGCCTCGTCCACGTGCGCGCGCCGCGCGACGACGGAGAGCGGCGCCGGAAGGTGGAGGATGTTGTGGCCCTCGAAGTTTCCGCCGGCCGTGACCCCCCAGTACGCGACCGCCGCGTCGGCGTCCTGGCCGGCGACCGTGCGCAGCTCCTGCTCGCTCCACACGTAGAACTTTCCCTCCTCGCCCTCGCTGTCCGCGTCGAGCGAGGAGTAGAAGCCGCCCTCCGGTGCGCGCATCTCGCGGAGCGACCACGCGATCGTGTCCTCGACCACGCCGCGGATCTCCGCGTCTCCCGTCGCCTGCCAGAGATGAAGCCCGAGCCGCGCGAGGAGCGCGTTGTCGTAGAGCATCTTCTCGAAGTGCGGCACCAGCCAGATCGCGTCCACCGTGTAGCGGTGGAAGCCGCCGCCGATCTGGTCGTGGATCCCGCCGCGCGCCATGTGCAGGAAGCTGTCGCGCGCCACCTGGAGCGCGTACTCCGTTCCCGTGCGGCTCCAGTAGCGCAGCAGGAAATCGAGCGCCATCGCCTGCGGGAACTTCGGCGCGCCGCCGAAGCCGCCGTGCGTCTCGTCGTACACTCGCGCCAATCCGCGATACGCCCTTTCGAGGAGAGCAGGTGAGAGCGGCCCGTGCGAGTACGCGCTCTCGCTCGCCACCGAGTACAGCTCGCGCATCGACGCCACGGTACGCGCGACCTGGTCCTGCTTCGTCTTCCACGCGTCGGCGATCGCGAGCAGGACACGCGTGAACGACGGCATCCCGTGGCGATCGGCCGGCGGGAAGTACGTCCCGCCGTAGAAGGGGACGAGCTCCGGCGTGAGAAAGACGGTCATCGGCCACCCGCCGTGTCCCGTCATCGCCTGCACCGCCTGCATGTAGATCCCGTCGACATCCGGCCGCTCCTCGCGGTCGACCTTCACGTTGACGAAGTGCTCGTTCATGATCCGCGCGGTCGTCTCGTTCTCGAACGACTCGTGCGCCATCACGTGGCACCAATGGCACGCCGCGTAGCCGATGCTCAGCAGGATCGGTCTGTTCTCGGCGCGGGCCCGCTCCAGCGCTTCCTCGCCCCACGGATACCAATCGACGGGATTCTCCGCGTGCTGGAGGAGGTACGGACTTGTCTCGGCGGCGAGTCTGTTCGGCATGTCCGGAAGATAAGGGATGCCGGATTCGCCGAACGGGCGATGCGGGAACTCGGGAACCAGCGATGCGGGGTGGCGGCGCGCCTTCGGCGCGGCCGCGATACCGCGATACGCGATGCGCGGATGCGAGAACTACCTGATGCGGGACGGGGCCGAGCGCGGCGCCGCAGGCGGCCCGCGCTCGGCCAGTCC
>DASVXU010000028.1:0-5015 GCA_036392515.1 Gemmatimonadaceae bacterium
CGCCTGAGCTCCCGCACCTCGGCGTCGGTGGTGCTCATCGAAAACCAGGGCACGTCCCCGAGCCAGAGCTCGACGCCATCGTACCCGGCGCGCTTCATCAGCTCGAGCCCGCGCTCGAACCCCCAGTCCCGCGGGATCATGTTGTCGCCTATCGACTTCTTCATGAATCGATCATATGGGCGCGGGGAGAAATGTCCATCTCCGCCTCCACGGATCTCCACGGATATACACGCACACGGCGCCTGGCGTGTCGACGAATGCAGTATCCGTGGAGATCCGCGACGATCGCAGTTGGACCGGTGATGCCAGCCCGGCACGATCCGATGTCACCCCGCCGAGCGCACGCGTCGTGACCCCAACCTTCCCCCGCTCGTCCCGCCCGTGAGCCAAGGGCCCCGCGCAGCGTTAGGCGTTTCTAATGAGAGTAGTGCTTGCCGAAGACAGTGCCCCCGCGCGCCGCCTCCTCGAGGCGGCGCTCGTCGGCCTGGGGCATACGGTCGCGGCGGCTCCGGACGGCGAGAGCGCGTGGCGGGCCTTCGAGCAGGAGCCCGCCCCCCTCGTCATCCTCGACTGGCGCATGCCCGTCCTCGACGGGCTCGAGGTCTGCCGGCGGATCCGCGCGTCGGCCGCGAGCGCGGAGACCTACATCCTCATGATCACCGGACGCGACGCGGACGACGACCTCGCCACCGCGCTCGACGTCGGCGTCGACGACTACGCGATCAAGCCGCTCTCCCAGGCGGAGCTGCGCGCGCGCGTCCGCATCGCCGAGCGGCGCATCGCGATCTCGGCCGCGCACCGGCGCGCCGAGGAGGCGCTCGTCCACACGCGCTGGCTCGCCGGGATCGGCGAGACCGTGACCGCGGTGCAGCACCAGATCAACAATCCCCTCTTCGCCGCCGTCGCGCACCTCGGCCTCGCCGGGGAGTCCGAGACCATCGCCGAGGCACGCGAGCACCTCGGCGTGGCGAAGGAGCAGCTCAAGCGCATCGGCACGCTCATCCGCTCGATGTCCACCCTCGAGAACCCGAGCTCCGTCGAGTACCTCGACGGGAAGCGGATGATCGACCTCTCGGGGAGCGAGCCCGCGTGACCGGCCCGCGGCTCGGCGGCGCGCGCTTCGCAACTCCGGAGGAGCGGCGCTTCCGCTCCCTCGTCGAGAGCTCGCTCGATCCTAAGCTCATCGTCGACCCCGACGGCACCATCCAGTACGCGACGCCGGCGTATGCGCGCGTAGCCGGCCTTCGCCCCGAGGCCGCGGTGGGGACGAGCATCTACGAGCGCATCCACGCCGACGACCGCGCCCGCGTCGAGTCGAAGCTGCAGGAGCTCATGGAGTGCCCCGACCGCCCGCAGAGCTTCGAGCTGCGCTGGCTGCGCGCGAACGGGGCGCTGCTCTACATCATCTTCACCGCGCGCGACCTGCGCCGCGACCCCGCGGTGAACGGGCTCGTCATCCACTGCCGCGACGTCAGCGCGCAACGCCAGGCGGAGCAGGCGTTGCGCGAGAGCGAGGCGCGCTACCGCCAGCTCGTCGAGCTCTCTCCCGACGGCATCATGGTGCACGAGGACGGGTGCGTCCTGTACTGCAACCCGGCGGTGGCGCGCATGGTCGGCGCGGCGACGACGGAAGAGCTGATCGGCCGCAGCCCGATGGAGTTCATCCACCCCGACTCGCGCGCGCTGGTGCAGCGGCGGCTCGATTCCCTCCTCGCGACCGGCACTCCCGTCCCTACCGCCGCGCTCCGCTTCATCGCGCTCGACGGGACGGTGCGCGAGGTCGAGGCCGCGTCGGCGCCTTTCACGATCGACGGGCGCGCCTGCATCCACACGGTGGTTCGCGACGTCACCGACCGGAAGCGCACCCAGGATGCGCTGCGCGAGAACGAGGAGCGTTTCCGCACCCTCGTCGACTCGCTCGCCGACGGCGTCGTCCTGCAGCTTGCCGACGGGACGATCGCCAGCTGCAACGCCGCCGCCGTCCGCATCACCGGACTCACCGGCGACCAGATGACGGGCCGCGCCCCCCGTCCCGACGGCTGGCTCGCGGTCGACGAGCACCGCTCGCGCTTCGACATGCGCGAGCATCCCTCGATCGTCGCGCTGCGCACCGGGCGTCCCTCGGCGCGCATGATGGGGATCGAGGACGGCACCAACCCGCTGCGCTGGATCTCGGTGACCGCGGTTCCGCTGTTCATGCGCGGGACCAGGGCGCCGTACGCCGCGGTCTCCTCGGTCGTCGACGTCACCGACCGCGTGCGCGCCGCCGAGACCGAGCGGACGGCGCGCCAGGCGGCGGAGGACGCGAGCCGCGCCAAGAGCGAGTTCCTCGCCAACATGAGCCACGAGATCCGCACGCCGATGAACGGCGTGCTCGGCATGCTCGACCTCGTGCTCGACACGGAGCTCGACGAGGACCAGCGCGACCACGTCGCGATCGCGAAGTCCTCGGCCGAGGCGCTGCTCACGATCATCAACGACATCCTCGACTTCTCGAAGATCGAGGCCGGCCGCCTCGAGCTCGACCCGCACCCCTTCTACCTCGGCGACACCCTCGAGGAGACCGTGCGCCCCCTCGCCCTGCGCGCGCACCGCAAGGGGCTCGAGCTGACGATCGAGGTCGCCCCCGAGGTGCCTAACGCGATCGTCGGCGACTCCGGTCGGCTGCGGCAGGTGCTCGTCAACCTCGTCGGCAACGCGGTGAAGTTCACCGAGCGCGGCGAGGTCTCGGTCGAGGTCGGCCTCGTCGAGGCATGCGAGGACGACATCGAGCTGCACGTCGCCGTGCGCGACACCGGCATCGGCATCGCGCCGGAGAAGCAGCGCCACGTCTTCGAGGCGTTCGCGCAGGCGGACAGCTCGACGACGCGCCTCTACGGCGGCACCGGCCTCGGCCTCGCCATCTCGGCGCGCCTCGTCGCGGCGATGGGCGGGCGGATCTGGGTCGAGAGCGCGTCAGGCATGGGGAGCACCTTCCACTTCACCGCGCGGATGACGCGCGCCACGACCGCGGAGCCGGAGATCCTCGCGGATCCGGCGCCGGCGATCCCCGGTGAGCCGGTCGCGCCCGACCTGCGCGGGATGCCGCTCCTCGTCGCCGACGACAATGCCACCAACCGGCTCATCCTCGAGCGCATCCTGCGGAGCTGGGAGATGCGCCCGACGATCGTCGAGAGCGGGGAGGTGGCGCTGGCCGCGCTCGAGGAGGCGACGCGCCGCGAGCAGCCCTTCCGCGTCGTGCTTCTCGACTCGCAGATGCCGGGGGTGGACGGCTTCGCCGTCGCGGAGAAGCTGCGCGCCGATCCCGCCTGGCGCGGGGCGATCGTCATGATGCTCGGCTCCGGCGACCACGCCGCCGACATCGCGCGCTGCCGCGAGCTGGGGATCACGCTCCATCTCGCGAAGCCGGTGCGCCAGTCGCAGCTCTTCAACATGCTGATGACCGCGGTGGACACCGCCTCGGTGCGCCGCCGCGCCTCGCGTCCGGTGAGCGTCGTCGCGCCGACACGATCCGGGCCGCTGCGCGTCCTCGTCGCCGAGGACAACGTCGTGAACCAGCGCCTCGCGGTGAGCCTGCTGAAGCGGCGCGGCCATCGCGCGACGATCGCGACGAACGGTCGCGAGGCGGTCGCCGCGGTGGCGCGCGAGCGCTTCGACCTCGTGCTGATGGACGTGCAGATGCCCGAGATGGGAGGCTTCGAGGCGACCGCCGCGATCCGCGCCGCGGAGTCGGGGGGAAGCGAGCGGCTGCCGATCGTCGCCATGACCGCGCACGCGATGAGCGGCGACCGCGAGCGCTGCCTCGCCGCGGGGATGGACGGCTACGTCGCCAAGCCGATCAACCCCGACGCGCTCTTCCGCGCGATCGACGAGGCGATGGCGGCGAGCGACGAAGACGCGACTCCGCCGGCGACACGGGAGCCGGCCGCGAGCGCGGAGTCATCCGTCGTCGATCGCGAGGCGCTGCACCGCAACGTCGGCGGGGACGCGGCGCTGCTCGCCGAGCTCGTGGAGCTGTTCGCGGAGGAATGTCCACGGCTGATCGCCGAGCTCCGCGCCGGCGCGAGCGCGGGCGACATGCGCCGCGTCGAGGAAGCGGCGCACACGCTGAAGGGGAGCGCGGGCAGCATGGCCGGCACGACCCTGGCCGCGGCGGCGCTGGAGCTCGAGCTCCTCGCGCGGCGCGGTGCCGCGATGGCGATCGCAGACGCGATCGCGCGCGTGGAACGGGAGCGCAGGCGGCTGATCGCCGAGCTGCGCTCGATTCATGGGAGTCGGCAGGACGGCGCCGACTAGGTGGACGGCTCCGCCCGCCAGTGGATGATCCCGCGGAGCGCCGGGCCTCCGTCGCAGTAGTTCACGAAACGGAGGTCGATCGCGTCGAGCGTGTCCCCCGTGTAGTGCACGCTGTCGATCGTGATGGAGCCGAGGTCTTCGTTGCAGCCGCGCGAGTCCGAGCTCCAGTAGATGCCGCCCTTTGCGGGATCGCTGAAGTCGATGCGCGACAGCCACTGGTACGTCCCGGGCGTCAGCCTGCCCAGCGAATCGGGGATGGCCATGTTTCCGATCCACCCCTCGCCGCCGGCGACGTACACGTTCAGCTTCACGCCCTTCGCCTGCGCGATGATGCTGCTGCTCTCCGACGTGTAGCTGTACGTGTAGCCCTGGCCGACCCAGTCGCCCGGGTCGCTGTCGAATCGCACCCAGCTCCGAGTGGTGGCCGCGAGAACGCGGACTGCGACCGCCGTGCTCTTTCCCCCGCTCGTTCCCGTGATGACGGTGCTTCCCGCCGACACCGCGGTCACCACTCCGTTCGCGTCCACTCGCGCCACGTCGGGGTTGCTGCTCGTGTAGGCGACGACCGCGTCGCGGATACGCGAGCCGGCCGCGTCGAAGGCGTAGGCGTGCAGCGGCAGCGACTGCCCGGCGATGAGCGACGCCTTGCCCGGCGTGAGCGTGAGGAGGTCGACGGGTCCGATCGCGACGAAGAGAAACACGCTCGCGCTCTTGCCCCC
>DASVXU010000029.1:0-3904 GCA_036392515.1 Gemmatimonadaceae bacterium
CGCGGTCCGACTCGCGCGTGCTCAGCGCGCGCCGTACCGCATCGCCACCTCGCCCCAGTTCACCAAGTTCCACCACGCGCCGATGTAGTCCGGGCGGCGGTTCTGGTACTTGAGGTAGTAGGCGTGCTCCCAGACGTCCACGCCGAGGATGGCCTTCTTGCCCTCCATCAGCGGGTTGTCCTGGTTCGGCGTGCTGGTGATCGAGAGCTTGCCGCCGTCGTTGAGCAGCCAGGCCCACCCGGAGCCGAAGCGGCCCGTGGCGGCCGCCGCGAACTGCTCCTTGAGCTTGTCGAACCCGCCGAACGAGGACCTGATCGCGTCGCCTAACGCGCCGGACGGCTCGCCCCCCGCCTTCGGGCCCATGATCTGCCAGAAGAAGCTGTGGTTCCAGTGCCCGCCGCCGTTGTTGCGAACCGCGGTGCGCACCGACTCCGGCGCCGTGTTGACGTTCTTGAGCAGATCCTCGAGCGACTTGTTCTGAAGCTCCGGCGCCTTCTCGATCGCCGCGTTCAGGTTGTTGACGTAGGCCTGATGGTGCTTCCCGTGGTGAATCTCCATCGTCTTCGCGTCGATGTGCGGCTCGAGCGCGGCGAAGTCGTAGGGAAGGGGAGGGAGGGTGAATGCCATGGTCGTGCTCCGTGTCTTGTTATGGGGTCGGGCGTCGGGGGTCGGGGGCCGGCGTGTACCGCGCAACGTTCAGGGTTCGGGCGTGGCGGTGCCCGACCCCGGACCCCCGACCCCCGATCGCTGTCTTTCGCGCCACCACCCGATGATCCCCGGCAGGATCGAGAGGAAGATCACGATGAGGATCACCGCCTCGATGTGCCGGTCGATACCGGGTACGTAGCGGCCGAGGAAGTAGCCTGTGAACAGCATGCTCCATACCCAGAGCAGCCCGCCGATCACGTTGAAGGCCAGGAAGCTGCGGTACTCCATGTCGGCGACTCCGGCCACCACCGGGGCGAAGGTCCGGATGATCGGCATGAAACGCGCAAGGATGATCGTCTTGCCGCCGTGCCGCTCGTAGAACGCGTGCGCCCGGAGGAGATGTTTCCGGTTGAAGAGCAGCGAGTCGTCACGGGTGAAGATGCGCGGGCCCGTGGCCCGCCCGATCGCGTAGCCCACGCTGTCGCCGACGATCGCCGCGACGGAGAGAATCAGGCCGAGCAGATAGACGTTCAGCCCGAATCCGGGCTGTGAGGCGAGCAGCCCCGCGGTGACCAGCAGCGAGTCCCCGGGCAGGAAGAAGCCGACCAGCAGTCCGGTCTCCGCGAAGACGATCCCGGTGAGCCCCACGTACCCGGCCCATTGGACGAGTCCACGCAGGTCACGAAGGCGATGCAGCAGGTCGATCAGGGAATCCATGCGACGAAAGTGAGGAGAATGCAGCGTCCGACCAGAAAGCCTCTGAACTTCGACGGCGGGGAGCACGGGGTCAACCGGCACCGCCGCGTCGCGCGCGTCCGCGAGCTCGCCGGACGCGAGTGAGCACGCACGACCACGGTGCGCCGGCAGCGCACCAGACCGGCGCGATCGAGGCGGTGGAGGAGGCGGTCGCCCGCGCCGGCCATGTCATCCTCCATACCGCCGAGATCGCGTTCGCGCTCCCCGAGCCAGCGCCGAGCCGGTGGCATCGCGCGGGAGTCGGTCCGCGCGGCGAGCGCATCTTCGACGTCCTCTCCGGGATCGTGCTCCTGCTCTTCGTCGCCGGCTGGTCGTGGTCGATCGCGATGGCGCGCAGCGGCGAGGGAAGCGGCGACGTCACCGAGGCGACCGCGTCGATCGGCGCGTCGCTGACCGATCCCGATGCGCCCACCGCGGCGTTCATGACCGACGCGATGCTCAACGCGCTCACGCCGCTGCGCGGCACGAGCGGCAAGCTGCGCGCGACCGTCGAGCAGCCGGGCGCTCCCGTCGACACGGCGCGTGCCGACGGCGCCGACATCCGCGTCGCGTCGGGCGCCGACACCGGCACCGCCGTCGCGCCCACTCGCCCGGGGATCTGGAACGTCCTCGTGAAGGTCGGAGCCGCGCTCCGGCCGGTCACCGACTTCAACCTCATCACCCTCCACCCCTTCGACGAGAAGCAGCGCGGGCGCATCGGCGGGTACTTCATCGGGAGCTGGCCGGGGGAGAAGAACCGCAACCCGCGCGCGGGCTACGCACATCCCTCCGGCTTCATCGAGGTGACCCCCGAGAATCAGGACGTCCAGGTCTCCGAGCACTTCCGCCTGCGCGACTTCCTCACGCACGACCAGCAGAACGTGTGGCCGAAGTATCTCGTGCTCGAGATGAAGCTCGTGGACAAGCTGGAGCTGGTGCTCGCCGACCTCGAGTCGCGCGGCTACGACGTGAGCGGAGTGCACGTCATGAGCGGCTTCCGCACGCCGCAGTACAACGTCAGCGGGGGCGATCCGCGCGGTCGCGCGGCGCTCAGCCGCCACATGTACGGCGACGCTTCCGATATCTTCATCGACGACGACCACGATGGTCAGATGGATGACCTCAATCACGACCGTCGCATCAACATCCGCGACGCGCAGGTCATCCTTGCCGCGGTCGATCGCGTCGAGCGCGATCATCCCGAGCTGGTCGGGGGCGCGGGCGTGTACGTCGCGGGCGGCGGGCACGGACCTTTCATCCACATCGACACGCGCGGCTTTCGTGCGCGCTGGGTAGGCACTGGAGACGATTGAGCAATGAGCGAACACCGACAATCAGTGGAAACGGCCGTCGAGCGTGGGCTCTGCCCCGTCTGCCAGTCGCCGCGCGCGGACCTCTCGAAGCCGTGCCCGCACTGCGGATCCCCGGCCGTCGAGGGAGCGGAAGCGCCGCCACCCGCCGGCACGGCGCGCCGGTCGATGCCCGAAGGTCTCTTCACCGTGCGCGCGTCCGACATCGAGCCCTACATCGGCCTGCGCTATCTGTCGAAGCTCTTCCGGCTGATGGCGATCATCCTCGTGCTCGTGCTCGTCGCCGAGATCATCACGGGCTTCGTGCAGCTCGGCACCGTCGCGCTCCCGCGGCTGCTCGGTGAGGCCAGCCGCCTCATCGTCCTCGCCGGCCTGCTCTGGGGGATCGGCGACCTCGCGATCCTCCTCATCGACGTCGGCCACGACGTGCGCGCGGCGCGCATCCTCCTCGGTCGCCAGGCCGCGCACCATCTGCAGGAGCATCACGGCGAGCGTCGCCGCGAGGCGCGCGGCGCGGCCGGCGGAGGCGATCAGAAGACGGTGTGACCGTCTGGACGGTCGGCCACTCGACGCGGGAGAGCGACGCCTTCGTCGCCCTCCTGCTCCGCGAGCGCATCGAGCGATTGTGGGACGTGCGCGCTTTCCCGATGTCGCGACGGTATCCGCACTTCAATCGCGAGGCGCTCGCGGTCACCCTCCCCGCCGCCGGAATCGAGTACGTGCACGCGCCGCAGCTCGGCGGGCGCCGCGCCGTGCCGAAGGGCGCGCCGGCCACCGCCTGGCGCAACGCGGGCTTCCGCGGCTACGCGGCCTACATGCGCACCGACGAGTTCCGCGCCGCCATCGCCGGACTCCGTGACGCCGCCGCGGAAAAGCGCACGACGGTGATGTGCGCGGAGGCGGTCCACTGGCGCTGTCATCGGAACCTCATCTCCGACGCGCTCGTCGCGCTCGGCGACGAGGTGCTGCACATCGGGGACTCCGGCGTCACGCGGCACACGCTCACGAAGTTCGCCGTCGTCAGCGGTGGGCAGGTGACCTATCCACCGGAAGGTGGCGAACAGTTGACACTCATCGCGGACGCGAGCTGAGGGCGGACCCGTCCGCAAACGGTACGACTGTTGCCGATGGGGTGAGCACAACCGCTGCACTTCACCCCGAGTAACTCGAGGAGATAGACCAATGCTCTGGACGCTCGCCATCATCCTGCT
>DASVXU010000030.1:0-54031 GCA_036392515.1 Gemmatimonadaceae bacterium
CTTGTTGAACGGACCGATCACGAACACGGTCACGTTCTGGCGCGGCAGATCCGAGGGATCGGAACCGGAGATCGCGGTTACCCGCTTCGGATCCGAGTCCATCACCTCGAAGCCCCAGTAGTACGTGTAGGATCCGTCGATCTCGAAGCGACCGTCCACCGTCGCGCGCTGGCCGGGAAGCTGGCGCAGCACCACGGGCTTCGTCGAGGTCCCCGTCAGCTTGCTGACGAACGGTCCGGCATACCGCCCCCCCATCATCCAGATAGTGTCCCCGGGCACGACGCTCGACGGCTGCGCGAGCGCGGTGGCGAGATTCCACGGATGCTGATAGCTACCGTCGCCGGCGGAGGTACCGCTGGGCGACACGAAGTGGCCGTTCGGCGGCGAGCCTCCCGGAACCTCCTCCGGAACCTGGGCGAACCGACTCGGGGCGACGACTTCACCCTTCGAGCACGCGAGGGTGGCAGCGACGACGATGAGCGCGAGCATTCCATTTTTCATCTGGCACCTCCGACGCCATGCGTCGGATTTCGGCGGCTCGACTGGCGTGGCCGGCGCACTCGCGCCGACTGTAGCCTCGTGGCTTTGCGTCGCCGGCTTTCGCCGGGTATGCCTTTGTCGCGGCCAGACTGGCTCTGCGATCCTGCCGAGGTAGGTCTCCGTCCTCCCCTGTGCGACTAGTCCTGTCGGACCCGCGTAACGTCGAACGGAGTGCGCCGGAAGGCTAACCACGCGCTCCGCAGGGAAGAAGTGCGCGGCATCACAGTTGCGAAACTTTTTTCATAGCGGCGCCCGCTACCCACTTCGGGCAGCCTCCTTGCACGACACGTCGCACGCCAGAGCATTAGCCCCCCGATCCGGCACCCTAACGGCAGCACACTGTCGACGACGTGCTACACCCTGCGACGCCCCCGGTCACAGCACCACTTCGCTCGTCCATCTCCGTCCTCGATCGAGGCGCCGGTCGCGCGGATGCCCCTCCCCCGCGCGTCCTCTTCATCGGCAGCTTCGTGCCCGCGGGCCTGGGGAGTCGCGCGATCAGCGAAGACCTCGCCGAGCATCTCGCCGCCAATGGCTGGTCGACGACCCTCACCTCGCGCAGTTCGTCGCGCTGGTGGCGTCCGGTCGACATGGCGTCTACGATCGCTCGTGCGAGGCACCGTTTTGATGTCGCCGTCATCGACGTCTACAGCGGCGCGGCCTTTCATTGGGCCGAGATGACCGCTCGGCTGCTGCGTGGCGCCGGGAAGCCGTATGTCGTGACGCTGCACGGCGGCGGCCTGCCTGCCTTCGCCGCCCGCGCGCCTCGGCGCTTCCGCCGTTTCGTCGCGCGCGCTGCCGCTGTTACGACCCCGTCGCGTTATCTCCTCGAGCTGGCTAACCGCGTCCGCCCCGACGCGATTCTCCTTCCCAACCCGATCGAGCCGTCGGCGTATCCCTTCCGCCTGCGCTCGAACCCCGCGCCACGGCTCGTCTGGCTCCGCGCCTTTCACCAGCAGTACAACCCCACGCTCGCGCCACGAGTCCTTGCTGCGCTCGTCGAGCGCCACCCCGACGTCGCGCTGACGATGTTCGGCGCCGACAAGGATGGCAGCGAAGGGCGTGTACGTGCCGAGGCGGCGCGCCTCGGGGTCGCCTCCCGTCTGACGCTCCCCGGCGCCATCGCCAAGCGCGACGTTCCGCGGGCGATCGCCGACGCCGACATCTTCCTCAACACGACGAATGTCGACAACTCGCCGGTGAGCGTCATCGAGGCAATGGCCTGCGGCCTCTGCATCGCGAGCACGAACGTCGGCGGGCTCCCTTTCCTTCTCGAGCACGAGACCGACGCGTTGCTCGTTCCCCCGAATGATCCCGATGCAATGGCGAATGCCGTTCATAGACTGCTGACGGATCCGCCGCTCGCCGCTTGGCTCTCGGGCGGAGCGCGAGCGAAAGCGGAGCGGTTCGGATGGGCGGATGTCCTTCCGCGCTGGGAACGGCTTCTCCGCCGCCTCGCTGCGGAGGCGCGTCTGTCACATGCGTGAGACTCTGCTCCGGGGATATCATGCGCTTCCCACGGTGCTCCGCTCGGTTGCCGCATCCCTGCGCGGTGTCCACTTGCGCGCTTGCCGCTACGGCCCCGAGAGCGATCGCCTCCGTGACGAGGCCCTCGCCCGCGAACACTGGAGCTCCACCGAGTGGACGCGCTGGCGCGAGGACCGTCTCGCCTTCGTGCTCTGGCGGGCCGCGACCCGCGTCCCTTTCTACAGGGAGATGTGGAGCGCGCGGCGCAGTCGCGGCGATCGCGCGTCGTTCGAGTATCTCGAGAACTGGCCCGTGCTCGAGAAGGAATCGCTGCGTCGCGACCCAACCGCCTTCGTCGCCGACGATCGCGACCCGCGGCGCATGTTCCACGATCACACCAGCGGCACTACCGGCAAGTCCCTCGACATCTGGCTCTCGCGCCAGACTGTGCGCGAGTGGTACGCGCTGCACGAGGCGCGTACCCGCGCCTGGAACGGTGTCTCGCGCGCCGATCGCTGGGCGATCCTCGGCGGCCAGCTCGTCGCGCCCATCGCGCAGCGACGCCCCCCGTTCTGGGTGTGGAACGCGGCGCTCAGCCAGCTCTATCTTTCCGCGTATCACATCTCGCCCGCCACCGTCCCCGACTACGTCGCCGCGCTGCGTCGCTATCGCGTCACGTACGTGCTCGGCTATCCGTCGGCGTTGTTCGCCCTCGCGCGCGAGATCCTCACGCGCGGGATCGACGCGCCTCGGCTGCGTGTCGCGCTGCTCAATGCCGAGCCCCTCCTGGATCACCAGCGCGAGGACATCGCCGAAGCCTTCGGCTGCGCGGTGCGCGAGACGTACGGCATGTCGGAGATCGTCGCCGCCGCGAGCGAGTGCGATCACGGCACGATGCACCTGTGGCCCGAGGCCGGGGTTCTCGAGGTGCTCGACGGCAGCGCTCCCGTCCGCGATGGCGTGACCGGGGATCTGGTGAGCACCGGACTGCTCAACGCCGACATGCCCCTCGTCCGGTATCGGATCGGTGATCGCGGGGCGCGCGCGCCGGCGGGCAGCGTCTGCACGTGTGGTCGCACCCTTCCGATCCTCTCACATGTCGAGGGCCGGAGCGACGACATGCTCTTCACGCGCGACGGACGCAGCGTCGGTCGGCTCGATCCCGTCTTCAAGTCGCGCCTTCCCATCCGCGAGGCACAGATCGTCCAGGAGACGCTCGACCGCGTGCGCGTGCGCTATGTCCCCGACGCGGGCTTCACGGCGGCCGACGGAGACTCGGTCGCCGCGCGCATCCGCGACCGCATGGGCGCGATCGCCGTCGTCCTCGAGCCGGTGGATGCGATCCCGCGCACGGCGAACGGCAAGTTCCGCGCGGTCGTCTGCAACCTCGCGCCCGAGGAGCGCAGACGAATGAGCGCGCGATGAGCGATCGCGCGGCCACACCGCTCGTCTCCGTCGTCGTCCCCTGCCGCAACGAGCGCGACCACATCGGCGGCTGCATCGACTCGATCCTCGCCAACGATTATCCGCGCGATCGCCTCGAGATCATCATCGTCGACGGCGAGAGCGACGACGGAACGCGCGAGATCCTCGCCGCGCGCTCGTGCGCCGTGCCGGCGCTGCGCTGGCTCCCGAATCCCGCGCGGACGACGCCGGCCGCTCTGAACATCGGCATCCGCGCGTCGAGCGGATCCGTCATCGTTCGCATGGACGTGCACTGCCGCTATCCGGCGCATTACATCCGCACGCTCGTCGGCTGGCTCGAGCGCTCGGGAGCCGACAACGTCGGTGGCGCATGCCGGACGCTTCCCGCCAACGATACCCCGACGGCGCGCGCCATCGCCGTGGCCCTCTCGCATCCGCTCGGCGTCGGTAACGCGCTCTTTCGCGTGGGAGTGAGCGAGCCCCGCTGGGTCGATACCGTCCCCTTCGGGTGCTACCGGCGTGAGGTCTTCGAGCGCATCGGTCTCTTCGACGAGGAGCTCGTGCGCAATCAGGACGACGAGCTCAATCACCGCCTCATCGGCCATGGCGGCCGGATCCTCATCGTCCCCGACGTCACCTCGGACTACTTCGCGCGCGCGTCGCTCGGCAAGCTCGCGCTCATGTACTACCAGTACGGCTACTTCAAGCCGCTCGTCGCGCGCAAGCTCGGCCGCGTCGCGACGCTCCGGCAGCTCGCGCCGCCGGCGCTCGTGCTCTCGCTCGCGCTCGGTCTCCTCGCCGCGCCCTTCAGTCGTGTGGCGGCGACTGTGCTGATGGGCGCCGTCGCGCTCTATCTCGCCGTCATCCTCGCGGCGTCGCTGCGTGTCGCCCTCCGCTCCGGCGTCTCGCTCCTGGCGCCACTCGTCGCGGCTTTCCCGATCATGCACTTCGCCTATGGCGCGGGCTTCCTGCGCGGCGCGCTCGATCTCGCCCGCCGGTCGCACGCGGCGAGGCGCGCCGACGCGCCGATCCCCGTTTCGCGCTGACCGCGCGGCGGCGTTCGCGCGGGCGACAGACCTGTAAGCGCGCCTCGACAGCAGCGCCCACGCGCCCATTCCGATCTCGGCGCGCCGAGCGCATAAGCCGTTGCCGCGGGATGGTTTGGGGCACGCAGGGACATGTGCGCCGCATGGCGCGCCCGCTGCATTCCCGCCCTTCGCGAGCAAGGGCTCGCGATTCGCCCCCCGGTTTCGCCCGCATCCTGGAGGATGCCTTGACGACCCCCCTCGGCATCGATCCCGTCAGCCTCGGCGGCACGACGGGATTCGACCTGCGGCCCCTCGCCCCCGCGCGACGGCCGACCTTTCTCGCCTTCTCCCCCCCGCTCATCGGCGAGGAGGAGATCGACGAGGTCGTCGACACTCTCCGCTCGGACTGGATCAGCACCGGGCCGAAGACGCGTCGCTTCGCGATCGACTTCGCGCGCTACGTCGGCGCGCCCGACGCCCTCGCGCTCAACTCGTGCACCGCCGGACTGCACACCGCGCTCGTGGCCCTTGGCGTCGGACCGGGTGATGAGGTCATCACGACTCCGATGACCTTCTCGGCCTCGGTGAACGTCGTCGAGCATGTCGGCGCACGGCCGGTGATGGTCGACGTCGAGCCGGATACCCTGAACATCGATCCAGCCGCGGTGGAGCGAGCGATCACCCCGCGCACACGCGCGATCATCGCCGTGCACTACGCGGGTCACCCCGCGGAGCTCGACCAGCTGCGCGCGATCGCTCGCGCGCGCGGCCTGGCGCTCGTCGAGGACGCGGCGCACGCGCTACCCGCTCGCTACAAGGGACTGGCCATCGGCGCCGGGGAGAATCCCGTCGCCTTCAGCTTCTACGCGACCAAGAACCTCACGACGGGCGAGGGGGGGATGCTGACGGGTGGCGTCGAGTTTCTCGATCGCGCGCGCGTGGTCAGCCTCCACGGCATGAGCCGCGACGCCTGGCGCCGTTATGACAAGGGCGGCAGCTGGCGCTACGACGTGCTGCTTCCCGGCTTCAAGTACAACATGAGCGACATCCAGGCGGCGATCGGGCTCTGCCAGCTCGCGAAGCTGGACGGCTTCCAGCGCCGGCGTCGCGAGATCGTCCGCCGGTACAATGAGGCGTTCGCCGAGTCCCCGGCGCTCGAGCTCCCGGCGGAACGGCGCGAGATCGAGCACGCATGGCATCTCTACGTGCTCCGTCTGCGCCCGGAGACGCTCACCATCGGCCGCGACCGGTTCATCGACGAGCTCACGAATCGCAACATCGGTACGTCGGTGCACTTCATCCCGGTCCACATGCACCCGTTCTACCGTGACAAGTACGGTCTCGCGCCCGAGGCCTTTCCCGTCACCCTCGACGCGTTCCAGCGGATGATCAGTCTCCCACTCAATCCGCGCATGAGCGACCAGGACGCGGCCGACGTGATCGAGGCGGTGCTCGACGTGGTGCGTACGCACACGAGATGAAGCTGTCGAAGCGGATCTTCGACATCGTCGGAAGCGGCGCCGGCCTCCTGATGCTCTGGCCGGCGCTCGTCGTCATCGCGCTCCTCGTGAAGCTCGACGGCGGACCGGCGCTTTTCCGCCAGACGCGCATCGGCCGAGGTGGCCGCCCCTTCCAGATCCTGAAATTCCGGACGATGGTCGTCGGGGCGGAGCGGCTCGGTCCTCAGATCACCTCGCATGGGGACCCGCGCGTCACCGCGGTCGGTGCGTGGCTCCGCCGCACGAAGCTCGACGAGCTTCCACAGCTGATCAACGTGCTGCGCGGGGACATGAGCCTCGTTGGTCCCCGCCCCGAAGTCTCTCGCTACGTGGATCGCTACACGCCCCAGCAGCGCCGCGTCCTCGAGGTGATGCCCGGGCTCACCGACCCCGCGTCGCTCCGTTACATCGACGAGGGGGCGCTCCTCGCCGCCGCGTCCGACCCGGAGCAGTTTTACGTCGGCGAGCTGATGCCGGCGAAGATCCGGCTCAACCTCGAGTATGCCGAGTCGGCGACCGTGGCGAGTGACTTCGGCGTCATCCTGCGCACCATCGGCGTGATCTCGCGCCAGAACGGAACGCCGCACGGCGCCTGACGGCGCGCACGTTCAGTTTCGCGACCGGCGACCCTCGTCGAGCGTGACGCGAAGCTCCGGATGTGCCGCCGTGGACGCGACGAGGAAATTCCGGGTCGGATCCGGTGCGAATCTCGGCAGCGCGAACTGCGACACGACCCGCACGAGCATCCGGCGCGCTGCCGGCACCGCGGCGTCATCCTTCAGCCGAAGCTCGACCGCGTACTGGCTTCCGTCACCGCGGAGGTAGCGAGCCAGCCTCGTCGTTCCGGAGCTGTCGATTCCCTGGACCTCCTTGAAGCCGTCACTGGTTCCGATTGCCACGCCCGGCATCGACCCCGGCTCGCCGACGAGCTCGACGTCGACCACAGGATAGGGCATCTCCAGGGTGGCGACGCGCCCATCGGCGCGCTGGATGAAGTCGTCCGCGCTCAGATATCGGGTGACGCGAAGGAAGCCGACGGCGCCCTCGGGAGGCGACTCGATGTCGCGCGTCGTGATCCAGGGATAGACCTGCTGGAAGAGGTATTCCGCGCGTTCCCCCGCACCGAGCCGCAGCTCCCGCGAGCGGGCAGTCGCCCGTGCGTCGAATTCGCGCACGCTCGACACCCGCGCGGCAACGTAGTAGCTCCGGAAGATCGCCTGGGTCTGCGGCGCCACCTCTCTCGCCAGGACGGCCGCCTGCTTGAGGATCACGTCGTGCTGCAGTGAGGCCATCCCCGTCGTGTCGACGAAGGCGACACCGAGAAGGGGATCGAGCAGTCCCTTCTTTCCTCCCAGGTCCACCTCGACGACGGTGTGCGAGTTGGGCCCCAGGTGCACGAGCGCGCTCGCGATTCCCTTCCGGTGCAGCAGGTCCGCCAGCGCGAAGGAAAGGTTGTCGCACTGTCCATAGCCGTACACCTTCACCAGCTCGTCGTACGGGATGTCGAAGCGGTTGCCTAACGGGCTGCTCCCGTTCTTCTTCTCGGAGAGAAACCGGTCGAAGATGCGCAGCGCCTCGCGGGCGCGGCCTTCCGTCCCGACGGACCCCGGCCCGTCCGGCAGCGAGTCCACCCGGTGGATCGCGAGCCGGAATCCGGGGCTCGTCCCCGCGGCGGTGTTCTCGACGATCACCCGGCGCGCGTTGCGGAGCATCGCGGTCGGATATTCCCGATTCGGCTCGAGCCGCCCGCTCGCCGACCCCGGACCGCTGGTGTCCTCTTCCTGATAGGCGAGGCTGAAGATGGCCTCGCGCATCATCCGGCGACCGAGGTCGCGCACCTGCACGTCGGACACTGGACGCCGGCTGTCCGTCGAGATCCCGAACGCCGGTGTCCCCGCCAGGTGATGTCGCTCGCTGTTCGCGGCGAAGAGGCCGCTGTAGGCGAACTTGAGCTGCTTGTAGTCGAGCGCGAGACTGGGCCGGGCGCCGCCTCGCCAGACGACGGCGGTCGTGGCGGCGGTGAGCGCGGCGATCGCCGCGACCGCGCCCAGGATGTAGCGTGTACCGCGCATGGCGCGCCTCCTCGAGACGCGATTCAGATTCCGCTGGATGTCGCCGTCCGCGGCGGCTCCTCGTACCTGAAGACCGGCGCCGCGGAGCGTGGCGCCGAGATCCCCTCGCCGAACCAGGTCTCGCTCGCCCACATCGCGAACCGGGTCAGCCCCTCGCGCAACGGTGTGTTCGGCCGGAAGCCGAGCAGGCGCATCGCCTTGTCCGTGTTGGCCCACGTCTGCGGCACATCCCCCGGTTGCTCGGGATGCTGTTCGACGACCGCATCCACGCCGAGCACCTCCTCGAGCGCGCCGATCAGCTCGCGCAGACTCACCGTGCAGCTGTTTCCGAGATTGATGATCTCGTACTGGCTCGCCGT
The DNA here is from genome assembly GCA_036392515.1 of Gemmatimonadaceae bacterium. Lineage (GTDB taxonomy): Bacteria > Gemmatimonadota > Gemmatimonadetes > Gemmatimonadales > Gemmatimonadaceae > JABFXC01. Next base: position 8,391 of record DASVXU010000030.1, read on the forward strand.
GTAGTCCATCGCCGCGCGTACGCCCTTCACCACGTCGCCGACATAGGTATAGTCGCGACGCATGCTCCCGTCGCCGAACATCGGGATCGGCCGCCGCGCCATCATGAGCCGGGCGAACTTGTGGATCGCGAGGTCGGGGCGCTGCCGCGGCCCATACGCGGTGAAGAAGCGCAGCGCCGTGAAGCGGATCCCGAACAGCCGGCTGTACACGTGGCCGAGCAGCTCACCGCTCACCTTCGTGCTCGCATAGGGGCTGATCGGCATCAGTCCGTGGTCCTCCTCCGACCACGGCACGTTGGGGTTCACGCCATAGACGCTGCTCGAGCTCGCGAACACGAAGTGCTCGATCGCGCGGCGCCGGCAGAACTCGAGGAGGTTCTGCGTCCCGCGGACGTTCACGTCCTGATACGCGAGGGGATCGGCGATCGACGGACGTACCCCCGCCTTCGCGGCGAGATGGACGACGACGTCGTAATGATCGTCGAGCTGTCCCTCGAGCCCCGTCTCGTCGCGCAGGTCGACCGGCGTAAGCGTGTACCCGGGATGCTTCACGTGCGCGGCGACGTTCTCCCACTTCACCGACGGATGGTAGAACGGGTCGAAGTTGTCGACGACGGTCACCCGCCATCCTTCCCCGAGAAGGAGATCCACGAGGTGGCTGCCGATGAATCCCGCGCCCCCGGTCACGAGCGCGTGCCGGGGAGCGGGGGCGTCAGCCGCGTGCGTGCGCATAGTAGTACCCTCCGTCCTTCGGGACCTGTCCATCGGGATCGTTCAGGACGACGCCGGCGAGGTGCGCGCCGACGGTCGACAGCTCGCGGATCGCCTCGCCGAGCTCGGCGCGCTTGCTGCGCCCCGCGCGAACCACGAGCACGACGGCGTCCGCCCCTGCGCTCAGGATCGCCGAGTCGGGCAGGGCGAGCACTGGCGGACAATCGAGGATCAGCACATCGAACTCGCGCGCGAGCTCGTTCATCAGCGCGGTCATCTTCGCGCTGCCGATGGTGTCTTCCGGCGTGACCGGCGCGGTGCCCGCCGGCATGACGTACAGCCCGCTCACCTGCGTGGGGTACAGCGCGTCATGCGGGTCGACGTTCTCGAGGATCACCTCGCAGAGGCCCGGTCCGTCGGGAAGATCGAACACCGTCGCCATGCGCGACTTGTAGAGATCGCAGTCGACGAGCAGCACCCGCATCCGCTGGACGGCGAGCGTGATCCCGAGGTTCGCGGCGACCGAGGTCTTCCCCTCACCCTCGCCGGGGCTGGTGATCACGACCTGCCGCGGCCGCCCGCCGTTGCGCGCATGGAACACCCCGGTCCGCAGGTGACGGAATGCTTCCGCCGTCGGCGACCGCCACTGCGATGCCGTCGCCAGCGCGACTGACTGGCGCTGGAGCTGGTCCGCCTGCTTCGGGCTGGTCGCGATGCGCGCGAAGACCTTCTTCGCCTTTGCCGGCTTCATCGCATCCGTCCGCGGGATCGTCGCGAGCACCGGCAGATGCGTTGCCGACTCGATCTCCCCGCGCGCCTTCACGGTGTGGTTCAGGCTCTCGATGAGGATGACGAGGAGTGCTCCGCCGATGAAGCCGAAGATCAGCGCGATCGCGATGATGCGAGGACCCGTCGTCGGCAGCGCGTGGGCGCCCGTGGCGAGATCGACGATCTCCACCTCGCCGACTTCCGCCGCTTCGGCGATCCGTGCCTGCTGGTATTCGTTGCGCAGCAGCGTCGCCTGGTCGCGCAGGGCCTGGGCGTTCTGCGCGAGATGCGTCTCTTCCGCCTCGGCGGCCGGGTATGACTCCATCGCGCCCACCTTCCGCGCCCGCAGCTCGTCGAGCGAGGCGATGCGCGCGTCGAGGAGCGCGACCTGCGCGCTCGCGGCGCGCATCACTTCCTGCTCGCGCTGTGCGATCAGCGTGTCGAGCCGGAGCACCTCGGGATTCGTCTCGGTCCGGCCCGTCGGTCCGCTCGTCAACTCGGCGCGCTGCGTCTCGTAGCTCACGAGCTGCCCGTTCAGCTGCGAGACCACCGGGTTGAGCGCGAAGCTCTGCATCGACGCGAGCATGCGGAACGCGTCGCGCCTCGTCGTCGGATCGTCGGAGCCCATCTTCCGGACGACCGCCGAGACGAGCTGCCGCTCCGCCACGAGGTCCTGCCGCTTCATCTCGACGTCGAGCAGTCCGCTCTGCTGCACCGTGAATCGGTCGCGCGCGCTGTACGCTTCCTGCCGCCCACGGAAGGCGCTGAGCGCGCGCTCCGCCTCGGAGAGCTGCGCGTCGTTGCGCGCCAGCTGCTCCTCGATGAACTGCCGACGACGGCGCGACTGCTGCTGCGCGAGTCGTGCGTTCGCCGATTGATAGGCGGTCACCGTCCGGTTGACGATCCGGCGCGCCAGCACCGGATCGTCGGACGTGTAGGAGATGGAGATGATGTTCGTCTGCTTCCGCGGCGTGGCGTCGAGCGCCGCGCGGAGCAGGTCCGCCGCGACGTCGCGCGGGAGGACGACGATCTCTCCCGACGTCAGCGGGATGTGGGGCCTCCCGATCGTCGCCCGCACGTCGCCGATCGTGATCGGCATTCCGTAGGGAATCGGCGTCCCGGTCGGTGCGCCGACGATCACCCCGCTCGCGGTGAACGTCACGGGGACGCGCGCGGGTCGCGCGCTGTCCGGCACCGTCACCCCGCTGAGCACGCGCGTCGGAAATCCCACCGCCTGAACGCGCGTGCCGAGCGGCTCGCTGTCGACCACTTCCGCCGCGACCGCGCGGCTCGTGATGACCTCCGCCTCGGAGAGCGCGGTGCGGTCGTAGTAAGTCGCGCCGTGTGCTTCATCGTTGACGAGTCCCCCCGTCAGCTCCCCGCGCGCGTCGACGAGCTGGATCACGGCAGTCGCACGATAGACGATCGGTTCCTTGCGCGCTTCGTTCCACGCCAGCGCACCCGCAGCGATGGTGACGAGCGCGACCAGCCACCAGCGGCGACGCAGCATGCCGAGCAGCCGCCCGATATCGACGGGCGCGCCCTCTCGCGGCTGGGGTGGCGCCCAGCTCCACTGTTTCGGCGACTCGAGCGTCGTCAGTCCGGTCGTGCGCGGCGGAAGGAGCTGTGTCATCTCGGGACCGGGCTATCGCCGCGCAAGGTTGATGAACGCGGCGATCGAGGCAGCGATGCTCGCGACGGGACCGATGTAGTCGCGCAGCACGTTGTGCTTGCGGCCAAGCAGGATCTGGTCGCCTGAGCGGATGAGCATCCCGCCGCCTCGGGCTCCCGTCGCGCTCGCGTCGATCACCTCGCGCCGGTCGCCGCGCACGACGGTGACCTGATCCATGAGCCCCATGTCGGTGGGGCCGCCGGCGCGGGCGATCGCTTCGGCGATCGTCGTCTCGGGGGCGAGGGTGTAGACGTTCGGCGCGCGGATCTCGCCGCCGAGCATCACGCGCACCAGGGGCTCGACTTCGACCTTGGGCTCGTTCTGTATCGTCTTGAGGAACGTCTCGATCTCACCGGTGAGCTGTGGAATCGGGACCCCGGTGACGTTGACCTTCTTGTAGATCGGATGCTTGAGCGCTCCATCCGGGCCGACGGTGAACTCGCCGCTGAGGGTGGGCGTGTCCCACACGCTGATGCGAACGACGTCGCCCGGCTTCAGCGTCGCCTCCGTCGACCCGCTCTGCGCATCTGCCTCTCGCGCGCCGACGGCGAGGACGAGGCAGACAATCCAGGTGATGAGCGATGACTTTCTGCGCATGCTGGCGGGGGGTCCAGTTCATGTGGCATTGGTGGGCGCGTCACGAGAGCATCGCGACACCCCGCTCGACCTGGCGCACCATGCCGAGCGGGGGCGGTCAATGCATCGCCCATGCTCACCCGGCACGCCCTCGTTCATGCGCTAAGTGTCGTCTCGCGTGCGGCTTACCCACTTCGTCGGCGTCGTCGCGCGAGCCGTTCGCGAGCGCCTGTTGCGCTCGTGTGACAGATCCTGCGACCGCTGCCACACTCCTCCTCGATCAGCGCGAAGGTGCCGCGCTCAGGAGGATCGACCGCCAGTAAGCCATCCATCCCCCTTCGCTCGGCAGCGGCGAGCTCTCCGCCATTCGCGCCTTGCGCTCGCGATCCTCAGGCAGGAGCTCGAGGAGCGTCCATGGGCGCACCGCGCCGTGGCCGCTGAGCCGCGGCTGGATCGCGGCCGACCACATGAAACGACGCAGCCTGACCGATGGACAGGAGACCGCCGTCGGGAGCGCGATGAGCGCGAGGTGGCGCTCGAGCAGGGGAAGCGCCCATGCCGGGAGCGCCGGTCGCAGCTCCGCCTGGACCGTCGTCGGCACCTCGATCCGGCAGAGCGACGAAACCATTCGGAGCGTCCAGTAGCAGCAGCTGCGTGCGCGCGTCTCACGAGCGAGGGCGAGGAACGCGCTCCAGTCCATGTCGCTGCGCCGCGCCAGCGCGTCGACGTCTCGAATCGAGCGCCACAGCCCCTGCCGGAAAAGATGCGACCACGCGAGGTGGATTGCGGTGTGCACGAGCAGGTAATGCGGCTCGGGCATGTGCCCGGCGGCGTGGCGCTCTGCGACGCGGCCATTCTGGCGTCGCGCCGAATCGAGAATCGCGCGCGTCCGCAGGCCGAACGGTTGCCCCGGGGGAAGAAGCGCGGTGTGCAGCTCGAGGCTCAGCTCCATCCCGCGTGCGTCGATCAGCGCGGGGAGATGATGCAGGTGCGTGAAGTCGGCATCCTGCGGCTTCCCCGACTGCCAGGCCCAGCCGGCGCGCAGCAGGACGCCGAGCGCATCACGCGCGCGCTCCGGCTCGACGAGCAGGTCGACGTCGATCATCGGCCGCTGCGGGAACGAGCCGTAGACGCCGGCGGCGAGCGCGGCACCCTTCAGCAGGGTGAACTCGATCCCCGCACCCTCGAGCGCCGCGATCGTCTCGGCAACGCGCTGGCCCAGGTACTCCATCTTGAACTGCACGATCCGCGCGAGTCGCTGGAGCGTCGCGGCGCCGCCGCGCCGCGCCGTATCGGGCGCGATACGATGGATTCGCTGCCACAGCACGGTGGCCGCCTTCTCGCGCTCGGCGAGCATCGCGACGCGTGCCCAATCGAGATTTTCCGAGAGCAGCGACCGGATCTCGCCGTCGCCCGCCTGGCCGCCGGCGGCCAGGAAGAGAAGCCGCGCTTCCGGAGTGAGCCGGGCGAGCAGCATCGCCTTCAGTAGTTGCTCAACGTACCACGACGCCGCGCGTAATCGAGCGCCTTGGCGAATGCGAACAGGCCGATCGTGAACAGCACCGCGATGAAGAGCACGAGCGCGCCGAGATCCTTGTACACGGCGCCTAACGACTGGCCGTCGAGCATGACGCGCCGCAGCGCGCGCAGCCCGTAAGTGAGCGGGAAGAACGCCGACAGCCGCTCGAGCCATGACGGGATCACGTGGGTCGGGTAGTACACACCGCCGAGGAGGCTCGAGAGCACCAGCACTCCCTGTGGGAACGGGCCGGGCGTCCGGAAGGCCAGAACCGCCGCGGCTGCCATCAGGCCGAGGGGAATGTGGACCACGAAGATGAGCGCGAGGATGCCAACCCCGAGGGGAAGATGATGCCAGTCGAGCGCCGCGCCGAGCAGCGCCCCCGCGAGCAGCAGCACCAGCGCGCGCGCGATCGTCCACATCACGCTGTATCCCATCAGCCCCGCGATCAGCGTCCCGACGCTCGTCGGTGATCCCACGACCGCCTCCAGCGTCCCGTTGCCGATCGAGGATCCCACAGTCGTCGGAAGCGACGACACGGCGATCGGCAGGAACGAGAAGGTGATCGTCCCGAGGAGGAGAAAGGCGAAGTACTGATGCCCTTCGCCGCGGATCACGTTCGCCATCATCGGCTGCAGCGCGTGCGAGACGAAGTAGAGTGGCACGATCCCCGTCAGCACGCCGATGAACGAGAGCACCGAGCGAACCTTGTAGCTGCTCGCGCTGAGCCAGGTCGCGCGGACGATGGCGAGGAAGGTTCTCATCGTCAGTGCTCGGCGCGCGCCGACAGCACGCGCTGGATGAGGTCCGCCAATGCGAGCGTCGACCGCTCGAAGCGCGCGATCGGCACACCGGCGCTCGTCAGGACGTCGAGCACGTGGGCCGATTCCGCATCCCCGCCGTGGATCGTGAAGGCGACGCGCGTCCAGCCGTTCTCCGTCTCCTCGATGCGCGGCGTGCCGATCTTCCCACGAGCGGCGAGTGCCGCCAGCGCCGGATGGTCGGGTTGCGAGGTCACAACCGTGAAGCTCTGATCCCCGAATCGCGCCGCGATCTCGTCCGTCGTTCCGGCAGCGAGCAGCGTGCCCTTGTTCAGGATCGCGACCCGGTCGCAGAGACCCATCGCCTCATCGCTGCTGTGCGTCGCGACGAGCACCGTGCATCCCTCGCCCTCCGCGACGTCCTTCCGCAGGAAGTCGTGGAAGCTGCGAGCGGAGATCGGATCGAGGCTTCGCGTCGGCTCGTCGAGCAGCAGGATCCGCGGCCGCGGGAGCAGTGCGCGGGCGATCAGCAGTCGCTGCCGCATCCCGGACGAGAAATTCGCGACCAGCTTGGTCCCCGCGTCCTCGAGCCCCACGACCCGGAGCACCTCATCGATGCGCCGCATCGCGACGGTGCCGTGCAGCCCGTGCAGCGCGCCGAACAGCTTCAGGTTCTCGATCGCCGACAGGCGCCAGTACAGCGTCCGGTCGTTCGCCATGACGACGCCCACCATCCGGCGGACCGCGCGCGCATCGCGCGTGACGTCGAGACCATGGATGATCGCCGTGCCGGCGTCGGGAATCAGGGCCGCGGCGAGCATCTTGAACAGCGTCGTCTTCCCGGCGCCATTCGGCCCGAGGATGCCGAAGAACTCCCCCTCATGGATATCGCAGGTCAGGGGCTGTACCACGGTGACGTACTCGGTCCGCAGGGGATGGAGCAGGACGTCGGCCCATGTACGCTGCACCGCGAAGCGCTTCGACAGCCCGCGCAGGCTGATCGCGGCGTCCGGACGGGCGGCGGCGTCGCGAGCATACATGATGGGCGACCCGCCGAGAAGCTGCGGCATTCTCACGCTCTCAGGACAGTCGCCGCGATCGTGTCGGAGCCGATGCGCACCGCACCGGCGTGCCACTGGGCGATCCCTGCGGCCGCCTCGTCGATGCGGGCGAGATCGCGGACGACCTCCAACTCGAATCCGGGCACCGTACGCGCGATCTGCGAGGCGCGGTCGAACACGCGCGCCGCTTCCGGCCCGCCGAGCAGGTAGCCGATCTTCGCGTGCCGCACCAGCCCGATCGCCGTCGCGATCGCGGACAGCCGCGTTCGACGCACCGCGGCTCCGCCAGGAAGCTCACGCACCGGCTTGAGGAAATAGAGCGCGCCGAGCGGGGCTTCGTCGCCGAGGAGGTGCTCCGCGGGGATGCCCGACACGACGTGCTTGCCGTCGATGCTTCGCTCGCATTCGTCCGCGAGGAGCTGCTCGTGCGAGTCGCTGTTCAGCCGCGCGCGCTGGATGCCCGGGTGCACGACCGGCATCGCACCGGGAACGACCGGGAGCATGTCGTCGGTGACGAGACGGCCGCCAGCCTGGGTCAGCGCCATCGCCAGCGTCGACTTTCCGTGGTGCTTCGGTGCCAGCAGCGCGACCGCTCCGTCGTTCAGGGCCACCGCGCTCGCATGGAGCGTGGCCCACCCCATCGCGTGCATCGCGATCGCGAGAGCACGGCCCGTCACGTCCGCGCAGACCGCCTCGAGCGGCGGGGCGCCATGCGGCGCGAAGGTGATCTCACGACCCGAGGGGGAGATCTCGAACAGCCCGGTGCAGGAGTGCCGCAGCCAGTATCGCGCACCATCGCTGAGCAGGTCGATCGTGCACGGGAGGTCCGGGCCGTAGCCGATGCGAGTGGCGTTCGTCGGGATCCGCACTTCGCCCCGCCCGATGACCCACGTGGGCGCGACGCCCGATGCGCGGGGAAGCCCCGGAATCTCGAACTCCGAGCGGAGGCAGCCGCCGAAGACCGAGAACTCGGGCCACTCCACAGGCCAGTCCCGACTGGGGGGCTGGAGCCCAGCCCCCCAATCGGTGGACTTCAGACCGAGACGCACTGATATCCGTTCGGAAGCTGGACGCAGTGGTCCGTGTGGTCGAAGTGGCTGGCGTCGTCGAGGTGGATTTCCGCTCCACCACCGAGCGTCAGCTCGCGGAACGATCCGTACCGTTCCAGGGTCGGGGTTTCGTACATACTGTGTCCTCCGGGAGGCTGTCGGGATTGGCTTGCCCGACGCAAGTACGGCCACTGTCGGCCGTCAATCTACGCGTATGCGACATGCCTAACGTGCTGCTCCATCATCGGCCCGGCGGCGCGCGCACCGTCGACCGCCGAGCGCAGCCACTGCTCGCAGAGCAGGGTCTGCGTCACCTCCAGCCGGAACGGGACCTCGCACTGCTGGCGGAAGAAGAAGTCCACTGCGTTGCGGTACCGCCGGCCATCGATGATCCCGAGCTGTTCGAGGAGCAGCGGCCGCTGCACCATCGCGCGCACCGCGGCTTCGCGCGCGACGAAGGATGCCTTGAAGTAGCCGTTCAGATTGCCCGTCTTGTACGGCCGCGGCGCCAGCACGCTCTCCGGGAGCAGCCCGTGCATGGCGTGCCGCAGCAGTCGCTTTCCCTGTCCCATCGAGGTGCGCTCGGTGGCCGGCCGCGAGAGCGCGAAGTCGAGCAGCCTGCGATCCATGAGGGGCGCGCGAAGCTCGACCCCGCCACGCGAGGCGACGCCTTGATTCATCGCCCTCGACCGGGCGTAGAACGGCTGGGTGACGAACCACGCGAGCTCGCGGTCGGCGTGCGTCGGTGCATCGTTGGAAAGCGTCCCCGCGACACGTGCTCGGTCCATGAGGGCATTGCGCGCTGCGAAGTCACGGTCGATCCAGAAGGGCACGCTGCGCTGGTACGGCGAGCCGGGGTACCGCCCGCCGCGGAGACGCGCGATCAGCTCCAGCGCTCCCGAACCGAGATGTGGCTGGACCGCATATCGAAGCAGATGGCGCAGCGAGAAGCCGCGCCCCCTCATCGATGCCCACTCGCGGGCGAGACGGCCGAATCGCAGCTCGCTCACCAGGTCGGCGAGGAAGACGCTCGACGAGTTGAACAGGAAGTCCCCGCCGTAGCCGTCGAACGCGATGCGTGCCCCGGCTGCGCGCGACCTGCTCGCCAGCTCGCCGTTCAGCGCCCCGAACAGGTGATCGATCGGCTCGTCACGCCGCCCGGCATCATCCAGGAGGGTGTCCAGCATCGGGAGCTCGCGCGCCGATACCCACGAGACGGTCGTCCCCCACCGCTCGGCGGTCGCGGCGATCTTGTCGTCCTCGTGCCCACAGTCGTCAGCGGGGTGACTCAAGGAGACGGGGTGCAGCGTCACCCGGCGACCCCTTGCCGTCCCGCGCGCGTGCCCCGCCGCGAAGATGGCGGTCGAGTCCCAGCCGCCGCTCAGCCACATCGCCGTCGGCTCCGTCCCGCCAAGGCGCTCGAGCGTCGCGTCTCCAAGAAGCTCCAACAGTCGCTCGCCGGCCTCCTCGAACGGCGACCGTGACTTCACGGCGCGCGGCGTCCAGAACCGTTCGCCGCCTAACGCTCCGCCGACGCTCGCCGTGACGGTGGTCGCCGCGCCGACGCGCTGAATGTGCTTCCGGCAGGTCATCGCTCCCACGGAGAACGCGAGCCCCGCAGCGTCGAGCGCGAGGGCCAGCGGGTCGAGCGAACCGTCGCAGGCGGGGTGCTCCATGATCGCGGCGATGCTCGACGCGATCACCTTCGTGCCGTCCGGCAGCTCGGCCGCGAACAGCGGCCGGCTGCCGACGAAGTCGCGAGCGCCGAATACACGGCGCCGACGGCCGTCGTACACGACGAAGGCGAAGTCTCCCTCCAGCCGCTCCGCGCACGCGTCGCCCCAGGCGCGATACGCGGCGAGGATGAGGTGCGATGCGTCGTCGCGCACCGGCCGCACCCCGGCATGCGACAGACTTCGCGCGAGATCGTCGCGATAGTAGAGCGACGCATCCGCCACGGCGACGCAGTCGCCGTCGGTGGCGACGAGCACGTCACCGCTCAGATCCGCATGCAGCTCCCAGGGATACCGCGCCACGGCGAGCGTGCATCCTTCACCATGCCACACCCCGGTGCGCGATGCGCCGTGCGCGCCAAGGCCGGCGAGCATGCGCTTCGGCGCGTGCTCGCCGACCCGGGAGGCGGGTGTCGGACCCACGATGGCCAGGATGGCGCTCATCGCCTGCTAGGCACTCGGGTCGGAGATGACGCGGCGGCGCATCCCGTCACGACAGGCAGTTCCCCGAGTGCGACCACGGGCGCGACCGCGGGTTGCACCCGTCGTTCGCCGAGTTCGACTGCTGCGTGTTCAGGACGCTCGCCAGATCGTTGATCCCCGCCTTCTTCGCCGTGTTGCCAGACATCGTCAGGTCGCGGAACGAGCCGTACCTCTCCAGCATCGGAGTCTCGTACATAGGTGGTGCCTCCATGCACCGGGGTGTTCCTGCTCCGCCGTCGCCGGCGGCTCTTGCGCTCCCACTTCGTCGAACCTCGCGCGTCAGACGGCCCGCGCGAGCACCTCCCGCTCGTGCGGCGCGTCGTCGCGGCGATGCCCCTGTCGCGCCCGCAGCCACAGGTCCGCCTGCAGCGTCAGGAATACCTGCAGCCCGATCTCCTCGCTTCCGAAGCGCATGAACCGCGTCCACGCGCGCTGCAGCGCCGGCTGATCGATCACCCCGAGCTCGCCGAGCAGCGGCGAGCGCAGCTCGCGCTCGATGAAATCGGCGAACCCGTCGCGCATCGAGCGATCGAAGTAGCCGCCCGCCACTCCCGTCCGCCCCGCGCGGGTCTCCAGCACCTCCCGCGGAAGCAGCCCCTTCATCGCGTGACGGAGCAGCAGCTTCGTGTCGCCGCCCGAGCACCGCTCCTCGCGCGGCCGCGTCGCGGCGAAGGCGAGGAGCCTGCCGTCGTACAGCGGTGAGCGCAGCTCCACGCCCTCCTCGAGCGCGAATGCCGCCATCATCCCGAACACCTGCGGGAAGAACGGATCGGTGAAGTACCAGCGCGACTCGTTCGCCGCGATGCTCTCCCCGCGTCGCGGCCGTGGGGCGGCGCGCACGTACTCGGCGAGGCCATGGCGGGCGGCGAACGACGGCGCGATCCAGGCTGGAATACGGCGCCGCAGCTCCGCGCGCAGTGGACGCCCGCGGCGCAGCACTCGCGACGCCTGGAGCAGCGACGGCGGCAACGCGGGCTGCACCGCCCACCGGAAGAAGGTCCGGAAACCCGCGCCCTCGAAGCCGAGCGCCTTCCACTCCCGCGCCAGCGCGAGCCATCGACCGCTCTTCAGGAGATCGGCGAGATACACGCTCGATACGAGGAACAGCTGGTCGCCGCCCACGCCGTCGAGCGCGACCCGGGCGCCGATGCGCCGCGACTCGCTCGCGAGCGTCCGGTTGAACATCTCGTACAGGTGCGCGAAGGGCTCGTCGCGCTCCGCCGCCCGCTCCGCGGGGCGATCGAGGAGGGGGACGTCGTTCGCGTTCACCCAGTGCACTGGGCGTTGCCAGAACCCGGCAACAGCCCTGATGTAGCCGTCCTCGCAGCCGGGATCGCCCTCGGGGTAGCTCACCGAGACCGGGCGCAGGCCTTCGTGACGCCCTTCGCTGCCTAACGCGTGCTCTCCGGCGGCGAACACCGCCGTCGAGTCGCGCCCGCCGCTCATCCATACCGCCGTCGTCTCGTTGCGCGGGACGCGCTCGGCCACCGCCCGCGCGAGGAGTCCCTGCAGCTCGATCGCGGCATCGTCGAAGGAAAGGCGGCTCGCCGACTCGAACACCGGCGGCTCCCAGTGCCGCATCGCCCGCGCCCGGCGCCCCCGGTCGAGAACCAGCGTGTGACCGGCGTCCAGCCGCGAGATCGCGCGATAGCAGGTCCGATCCCCGGTGCTCACGTACCACGCCGTCGTCTCGGCGACGGTGGCGAGGTCGATCTCGCCGCTGCATTCGGGGTGCGCGAGCAGCGCGCTCATCGCCGACGCGACCGCAAGGCCACCCCCGGGCAGCTCCGTGTGGAAGAGCGGACGCTTGCCGGCGAAATCACGAGCGCAGAGCACCGCGCGCCGCATCCGGTCGAAGAGCACGAAGGCGAAATCGCCCTCGAGCTCCTCCGGGCAGCGCTCTCCCCACGCCCGGTACGCGGCGAGGATGAGATGGCTCGCCGTCTGTCCGGAGGGCCGGACCCCGGCGTGGGCGAGCTTCCGCCGCAGGTCGTCACGGTAGTAGAGCGAGGCGTCGGCGGCGATCACGAGGTCGGCATCCTGGACGACCAGAACGGGGCCGGCGAAGCCGCTCTCGAGCTCCCAGTCGTAGCGTGTCGCGCCGACGACCGCCCCCGCTTCCCTCCAGAGGTCCGCTCGATGGTTCCCCCGACGACGCATGCTGGCGAGCATGCGGCCGGCGACGAGGTCACTCGTCGTCGATCCGTCGAAGCGAAACACACCGAGCACTGCGCTCATGAGCGACGATCCTGAATGAGAGGCTAGACGACGCGTACGTCGGTGATCGGCGCGAACTGCCGGGTGTAGTCGCGCCGGTCACCGAGCACCCGGCCGTCCAGCTCGACCCACGCATGGGCCGCGAAGCCGTCGTCGTTGACGCGGACCCCGATCTTGATCCGGCTTCCGGTGATCCCGGCGCCGCGGATCATCCGGTCGATCGCCACCGCGCGAACGAGACACGTCGGTCGGAAGAACCCGTGGGCGCTCGCGGCGCGAACCGCCTTCGCGTAGCGCATGGCCCTCGCGTCGAGCGGCGGCTTCGCGGTTGCCGGATGACCAGTCGCGGGCAACTGCGCCTCCGGTTCGACCAGCTCGCCGATCGGTCGGCTCCAAACGATGAGCTGCGCGACGATCAGCATCAGCTGCGCGCGGGCGAGCTCTCCCCACACGCGCAACGGCTGCCGTAGCACCCGCCGGATCGCGCCCGCCGACGGCGACATCGTCTCGCTCAAGCGGAGATCGCGAGACCGTTCTCCACGAACGCCGAGATCATCTGCTCGACGTCGTTCCGCACCTTGGCCGGCTCCGCGCCCGGGAACCGACTCCCGATCTCCGCGCAGACCTCCTCGATGCTGCTCTTCACCGGGGCGAGATTCTCCCAGATGCATGCGCCCGTGGTGTTGAGTCCGAAATAGATCTCGTCGGCGGGCGAGAAGAGCACGCCGCCATCCGGAAGCGGGCGGTAGACGACGGCGGGATTCGCCTGGGGGAGGGCGCTCATTGCGGTTTCCTGCTGGTTCGAGGCATGAATCGGCTCCGGTCCCGTACCGAGCTCACGCTGCCGGACGGCGACCGGAGTCTTCGATCGAGCAGGGTGGAGGCACCGGCTGTGCCACCCGCGGCACCGTGCCAGCGCCTAACGTGCGCCGCTCAAATCAAGCGTGGACAACGCCTTAGAGGCCCGGTCGAAGCGGGGGGAACGGCCGCCGCGCGCGGCGGTGGCGCATTCCGTCCACACGCGTGACACACCGCGATTACACCCGCGGGCTTACTGGACCGGGGAAACCCGCGGCGCCTCGCGTCCCCCACCGAGCATGCCGCCCAGCTCGAACGGCGTCCTGAAGGTCGCCGCCACGGGCCGCGGACGATCTGCCAGCTCCTCGAGCTCGGACCGCCAGCCGACCGCCACTTCCTGCTCGACGCATTTCGGCCGGTACTCGGGGACCATCGCGCGCAGCAGCCGCACGAGCGTGGCCTCCTCGCCGAGCATGATGCCGTCACGCAGCCGTCCGAGCCCCGCCTCGAGCTCACGCGATTCGAGTCGGCCGGTTTCCACGATACGGATCTTCTCCACCGCGGTCGGGATGCTCGCTTCGATCTGCGAGGTGAGCTCCTCGTCCAGCTTCTCGCCCGGCCGCAGCCCGGTGAAGACGATGTGCACGTCGCGGTAGGGGACGAGTCCCGACAGCCGGATGAGCTGCTCCGCCAGATCCACGATCGCGACCGGCTCGCCCATGTCGAGCATCGTGATCCGGCGCGCCGCCTCGGGGAGCGCCGCGGCCTGCAGCACGAGCTGCACGGCCTCGGGGATGCTCATGAAGTAGCGTCGCGCCTTCGGATCGGTGACCGTCACGGGTCCGCCGGCGGCGATCTGGCGCTTGAAGAGGGGGATGACGCTTCCGTCCGAACCGAGCACGTTGCCGAAGCGCACCGCGCGGAAGTCGGTCCTCGACGCGCGCAGCACGGGGTGGCCGAGGACGATCAGCTCCGCGAGCCGCTTCGTCGTCCCCATCACGCTCGACGGGTTCACCGCCTTGTCCGTCGAGATGAGCACGAACTTCTGCGCGCCATGCCGCGCCGCGCATTCGGCGACACGCAGGGTCCCCATGACGTTGTTGCGCACGGCCTCGACGACGTTCGCTTCCATCATCGGGACGTGCTTGTACGCGGCAGCGTGGAAGACGTAGTCGGGATGATATGTGTTGAACACCGACTCCACGCGTGCGCCGTCGGTGATGTCGCCGATCACCGGGACGATCTCGAGCCCCGGGTATGTCCGCGCCAGCTCGAGGTGCACGAAGTAGAGCGGGCTCTCCGCCTGCTCGAAGAGGATGAGGCGCGCCGGACAGAAGCCGGCGATCTGTCGGGCGAGCTCGGAGCCGATCGAGCCGGCGCCCCCCGTCACGAGCACTGTCCTGCGCGCGAGATCCCGCTCCACGCGATCGAGATCGAGATGGACCGGATCACGACCGAGCAGATCTTCGATGCGGACATCCCGCACCTGTCCGACGTGGGCGCGCCCGTCGAGCAGCTCGTCGAGCGGGGGAAGGATCTTGAAGTCCAGCCCCGTGCTCGTGCAGATGCCGACGATGCGCCGGATCTGCTCTCCGGTGGCGGAGGGGATCGCGATGACGAGGAGCTCGATGTTCCGTCTCGTCGCGACGCGCTGCACCTCGTCGATGCCGCCGAGGACGGGGACGCCGTGCAGCGAGAGGCCATGCGTCTTCTCGTCGTCGTCGAGCAGACCGACGAAGGTCATCGCGAGCCGGCGGTCGTGCAGGCTCTGTCGGAGAAAGCGTTCGGCCGCCTGGCCGGCGCCGATGACCAGCGTCCGCCGGCCGCGTCCACCACCGCGTGCGAATGGAGTCTCGCGCGCCCAGCGCGCGGTGAAGCGCATCCCGCCGGCGAGGAAGATGAAGAGCAGCCAGTCCATCACGAGGACGGAGCGCGGCATCCCCGCGAGCCGGCCCACGGCGAAGAGTGCGCCGACGAAGAGGACCGTGCTCGCCGTGGTCGCGAGCGCGAGGGCGGCGAGATCGCTCGATCCGACGTGTCGCCACGATCCTCGATAGACACTGAGCTGTCCGAGGAGGATCAGGCGGATGCCGAGCAGCCAGGGGAGGGTCTGCAGTGCCAGCCGTGCTTCCGTGGGCGGAACGTGGAAGTCGAAGCGCAGCCCGTACGCGATGGCGTATGCGGCCACGATGATCGCGGCATGGAGGACGATGGCCGCGGGACGTCGGAAGCCGTAGCGACGGCGAAGCGAGCGCGCTCCACTGGCGAGCGGCCGCAAGGCGCGTGTTGCGAGTCGAGGGGGTGCCTGCATCGTGGCCGCGCACCGATGCAGTCGCCGTGCTCGACACCGACCTGGTATTGCCGGCCCGATAAACGATTGTCTGATAGTGCGTTAGCTCACAACGGCGCGCGTCCGGCCGCGGTGCGGCGCTTCCACACCTGTCGCGCACCGACCACAATCGCGACCACGCGGACAACAATCGAGTCGCGACGGTGCGGTCCGGTCGGTGCCGTCACGAGACGCACCGGCCGCTCCCGAGTCCGCCTCACGCTGCGCGCACCTGTTGCGCGACATCGGCGGTCTCCCCGCCGATCTGTTGCAGGCGGGCTGCACTCTCGCCGGCGTCAGCACCTGTCGTCGGCGCGCAACCTTCGCGATGAGAGCGACTTAATGCTCACCATCCCGACCGCATGAGACGTGCAGTGCACGCGAGGTCTCCGCGCGATCCTCTCCCCGCGCGACGTCGCACGCTCTTCGCTCTCAGCTCATGGCCATGCCGACGGACGACAAGCCGTGGCGCCCATTCGTCATCCTGCTCGCCACGGAGAGCGAGATCAATGGTCGCGCCTGGCGAAGCGTTCTCGAGAGCAGCGGCTATGCGGTGATCGACGCCGACTCATCCGAGCGGACGCTTCAGCTGGCACGGGAGAGCGCGCCGGACGTCGTCGTGCTCGCCGCGTCGTTCTCCGACCGCAGCGGCATCGACATCTGTCGGCAGCTCAGCGGCGACCCCGGCTTCGACCTCGCGACGCCGATCGTGCTCATCGCGTCGCACGCGACGTCACGGGCGCAAAGGCTCGAGGCCTACAGCTCCGGCGCATGGGAGATCTGCACACCGCCGCTCGACGGCTCGGCGCTCCTTCTCAAGCTGCAGGTCTTCCTTCGCGCGAAGCAGGCCGTCGATCGTGTGCGCGACACGAGCCTCGTCGACGCGGCGACCGGGTTGTACAACCCTAACGGGCTGCAGCTCCGCACGCGCGAGATGGCCGCCGACGCGTCCCGCAACGCCGAGCCGCTCGCGTGCATCGCCTTCACGCCGGTGCGCGCCGATCGCCCGGAGGAGGTGCTCGATACCGCGACGGTGTTCCGCGTCGCCGATCGCTGCCGGCGAATCACCCGCGGATCCGACGTGATGGGGCGCATCGGTGCGCAGGAGTTCGCGATCGTCGCGTCGGGGACCGACGCCGCCGGAGCAGTGCACATGATCGATCGGATCGAGCAGCAGCTCACCAGGTCCTTCATCGGCGACTTCGAGAGGGGATCGATCCGCCTTCGCGCCGGCTATTGCGCCACTCCGAACTTCGCCGAGTTCGCGCTCGGGCCGATCGACATGCTGGTGCGCGCCTCGGCCGCCCTGCACGACTCGCGTAGCCCGCGGGCGCAGGCCCGTCTCGACGGCCAGGAGTCGATGCCCGTCACCGAGCGTCAGTAGGCAGCGGTCGGACAGCGCAGCGGCCGCGCCGCTCGCGCGCGATCAACGCTCGAACTCGGCATCAGCCGATCCCTCATTTTTTCCACTTTGGTGTCGAATGCCTAACTCTGCGCGCGCCAAGCGCTTGATTCGTCCGTCCGCGATGCCCGAAGATGACGGTTCTGTAACTTCCTATTGACAGAAATATCCGTTTGCACAATAACTGTGGCCCTTGCGCGACAGTGACGTGAATCACTCGCACGGTCGCTGAGGGCGAAGGGTCGTTGTGTGGTCGGGACCTCGGACCGATGCGAAGCGCAGTCGCTCCGCGCTGTTACTAGGTAGCTGCACGTTAGGTCCCCGCAGGTGCAAGGACGTCCGGAGAAGTCGACGACGCCGTCACAGCTTTCCGAGGTCCCCCCGCATGTCAGTCGTCAGTGATGCCCCCCGCTCGCTGGGCCTCAATGCGCCCGGCCTGGCCGATACGCTTCGCCATGGCGCGAGCGCAAAGTCGAGCATTCATGTTCTGGTCGTCGACGACGACCGCACGCTCCGCGAAGGGTGCGTGAGCTTCCTCGAGGCGGAAGGCTACAACGTCAGCATGACGGGGAGCGGCGCCGAGGCACTCGAGCGCGTGAAGCGCCGCCGCTTCGACCTCATCCTCCTCGACCTGTACATGTCGCAGGTCTCGGGGCTCGAGATCCTGAAGGTGGCGCTCGAGGCGAATCGCGACACGCTCGTCGCGGTGATGACGGGGAATCCGAGCGTGCAGTCGTCGCTCGAGGCACACCGGCTCGGCGCGTGGGACTACCTGCTCAAGCCGTTCACGCCGACGCACCTCGAAGTGCTGCTCGGCCGCGCGACGCACGCCATCCTCGCCGCTCGAGAGGCGCAGGGTCAGTCGGCGCGCGCGACGCGGGAGAACGGGAACAGCGATCTGGTCACGTGCATCGGCGTCTCGCGCGCGTTCCGCCACGCGGTGGAGCTGGCGCGCAAGGTCGCGGCGACCGACGCGTCGGTGATGATCAGCGGCGAGAGTGGCACGGGCAAGGAGGTGCTCGCGCAGGTGATCCACCGCCACAGCCCGCGCGCCGCGAAGCGCATGGTGGCGGTGAACTGCGCTGCCCTGCCCGAGAACCTGCTCGAGAGCGAGATGTTCGGGCATCGGAAGGGCGCGTTCACCGGCGCCGATCGAGACAAGCCGGGACTCCTCGAGGTCGCGAACGGGGGGACGCTCTTCCTCGACGAGCTCACGGAGATGTCGGCGCGATTCCAGGCGAAGCTGCTGCGCGTGCTCCAGGACGGTGTCGTGCGCCGCGTCGGCGGCGAGACGGACGCGCAGGTGGACGTGCGCTTCGTGTCGGCGACCAATCGCGATCCGCAGGAGGCAGTCGCCAAGGGCGTGCTGCGCGAGGATCTCTTCTACCGTCTGCGCGTCGTCCTGATCAAGCTCCCGCCGCTGCGCGAGCGTCTCGAGGACATTCCGCTGCTCGCGAACCACTTCCTGTCACATTACTGGAATCGCTACCGCCGCACGCGCGAGCCGGCGCCGAAGTTCACCGCCGCGAGCCTCGATCTTCTGCGCTCCAAGCAGTGGCGGGGCAACGTGCGCGAGCTGCAGAATGTGATCGAGCATCTCGCGGTGCTCGCCGAGCCGGATCAGCCTATCCGTCCCGAGGACATCCCGTTCTACGAGGAGCCGGTGGCCGCGCTGCACGGCGACGCCGTCTCCAGCTCACTGATGGACGAAGGATACTATTCGGCCCGCGACCGGTTGGTCGCGGACTTCGAGCGGACGTACCTGTCGCGGCTCGTCGGCCGCGCCGGCGGCAACATGTCGAAGGCGGCGCGCCTGGCGAGCATCGATCGCACGACGCTGTATCGCCTGATGGAGCGGCATAGTCTCCACCGCAACGAGATCGCGGAGCGGGATAGCGAGATCTGAGGGACATGCCGAAGGAAGAAGAGGTCCCGGGGCGTGCGGTCAGGCAACCGTCCCGGACGCGTTCGGCGCACGGGCGTCATCCGCGGCGCGATCCGATCGTGGGGAGCAAGGGTCCGCTGGGCGGGGCTCTGCAGCTCGCGATCGCGCGCACGCGCACCGCCTGTGTGCATGCCGCGCCCGGGGACGAGCTCGACGCGTTCTTCGACACGCTTCGCGAAGCTCTCGACGCGACGCTCTCCGGCGCCAAGCCGGCGCAGGCGCTCCCCCGCTCGCTCGCCACCGAGCGGATCCTCGAGCGCGTGCGCTTCGAGTTCATCGACGCGGTGCACGCCCTCGATCGCGACCAGGCCGCGGAGGCCTTGGACGTGCTCGTGGCATTGGGCACCGTGCAGCGCTCGCGCGCCGGGAAGGGGCATGGTCGCCTGCACGACGGGTACCTGGCGAGCGACCGGATCGCGGTCGAGCTGATGGCGGAGATCGCGCACGACGTGCGCTCACCGCTCACGGCGATCCTGTTCCTGGTCGACATGCTCCGGTCGGGGCGCAGCGGGCCGATCGTATCGGCCCAGGCGCGCCAGCTCGGCATCATCTACGGCGCCGCCTTCGGGCTCAATCAGCTCGCGACGGACATCATCGATCACGTCAATGGCGAGCGGCTCGTCGAGGCGGCCCCGGTGTCATTCTCGATCACCGAGGTGCTGCACTCCGTGCGCGACATCCTCGCGCCGATGACCGAGGAGCGCCAACTGGAGATGCGACTTTCGACGGTGCAGGACGACACCCGCATCGGGTTTCCCACTCCGCTGCACCGGGTGATTCTCAACCTCGCGGCGAATTCGTTGAAGTACACCTCCCGCGGCTTCGTCTCGATCAGCGCACGCCAGCTCGCGGGCACTCGAGTCGAGTTCGCCGTGGCCGACACCGGACCGGGGATCCCGCGGCGCGTGCAGGCCCGGCTCTTCCAGCCTTTCCGGATCGGGGAGCACGACGACCGGCGGCTGTTCTCCAGCTCCGGCCTTGGCTTGACCATCTGCCGCGACCTCGTGACCAGGCTCGGGGGAGACCTCCGGCTCGTCAGCACCGCGGGAAAGGGGACCAAGTTCTCCTTCGAGCTCGACCTGCCCCGCGCGGGTGCGACGGGCTGAGCCCGGAGCCGCGGCACTCCCACATTAGACATCCCTCAGCGACGTCCGCGTGCCCCCATCGGCGCTGACTCGTCATTTAAGCCCATGCCGCCGCGGTTTCTTACCCCGTCTCCCACCCCGTCCGGGGCAGTGAAAGTGATCCCGGACGTCTCCCCGGCGGCGATCGCGGCCCTCTGGGAGGCGTCGATCCTCCAGGCGACCGGGATCATCTCGCGCGGCCTGGCCTGCGCCTCCCGCGGGGAAACGAAGGGCTCGGCGGTCACGCTGCTCACCTTGCCGAGTGCCGCGGCGCATACCGCGGCGGAATTCTTCAGCGACGTCGGCGCCGCGGCCGGCGAGTACGAGAGCCACGCGCGTCAGGCACGCGGTGCGGGCGGGGGCGCTTTCGCGGTCGTTCCACTGCGCGGCGAGTCGGCGCGCGAGGAGATGGACAACCACGCGCTCGCGACGATGAACGTCGGCGCTCTCCTCGTCGTTCTCGACGGCTCGCGCGACTGGTCCGACCACGACCGGCTGCTCGTCACGAGCGTGGCGGCGCTGCTCGCGACCACCATCGAGCTGCACCAGGAGCTCGCGCAGCATCTCCTCGTCGAGGACGAGCTCCGCCAGCTGGTGCTGCGCGATCCGCTCACCGGCGTCCCGAACAGCGCGCTCTTCCTCGACCGCCTCGAGCACGCGATCGAGCGCGCGCGGCGCCACAAGGAGTTCCGCTTCGCGGTCCTCGCGCTCGACCTCGATCGCTTCCAGTCGATCAACAACAGCCTCGGTCGCGCCGTCGGCGACGAGGTGCTGAAGGAAGTCGCGCGCCGCCTCGAACAGTGCGTCCGCGGCGAGGACATGGTCGCGCGCTCGGGCGGCGACGAGTTCGCGATCCTGCTCGAGAGCCTCTCCGACGACAGCGACGGCGGGCGCGTGGCGGGCCGCATGCAGCGCGCGATCGCGGCGCCGATCGAGACGAGCGAGGGCGAGGTGTTCACCTCGGCGAGCATCGGGATCGTGCTCAGCTCCTCCGGCCTCGAGGCGCCGGGACGGCTGTTGCAGCAGGCGGGGATCGCGATGTCGCGCGCGAAGTCGGCGGGGCGCGCGCGCTACGAGATGTTCGACGGGATCATGCACGCGAAGGCGCTCGCACGTCTGCGGATGGAGACCGACCTCCGGCACGCGCTCGAGCGCGACGAGTTCGAGCTCTACTACCAGCCGCTGGTCGCGCTCGACAGCGGACGGATCACGGAGCTCGAGGCGCTCATCCGCTGGCGCCACCCGCGCCGCGGCATCGTGCCGCCCCTCGAGTTCATCCCGGTGGCCGAGGACACGGGCCTCATCGTCCCGATCGGGAGCTGGGTGCTCGCGAAGGCGTGCGCGGACATGCGGCGCTGGCAGGATCGCTACCCGCGCGCCGAGCCGCTCTCCCTCAGCGTCAACCTCTCGCCGAAGCAGTTCGCGCAGCCGGGATTCGTGCAGTTCGTCGCCGAGACGGTGGCCGCGAGCGGGCTCGATCCGCGCACCCTCCGCCTCGAGATCACGGAGAGCTTCGCGATCGAGGATCCGGACCGGACGCGCGAGTACCTGACGCAGCTCCGCGCGTTAGGCATCCGCATCTACCTCGACGACTTCGGCACCGGCTACTCCTCCCTCAGCCAGCTCCACCAGCTCCCCCTCGACGGGATCAAGATCGACCGCACCTTCGTGATGCGGATGGAGGAGCGCCCGGTGAACCGTCAGCTCGTGCACACGGTGCGCGACCTCGCGGGGAACATCGGCGTCGCCGCGGTCGCCGAAGGGGTCGAGACGGCATCGCAGCTCCAGGCGCTGCGCGCGATCGGCTGCGAGTCGGCGCAGGGCTACCTGTTCTCGCGACCGGTCCCCGTGGCGGACGTGGAAGCGCTGATCGAGAGTGACCCGCGCTGGTAATCCCTCTCCCCGTCCGGCGTTGGATGGGGGACGTGGAATTCGACGTGGGACGCGCTGGAGCGAGTTGGGGATCCGGGGACGACGTGGAACGTGGGAGGTCGGATTCCGCGTCGGTCATCCCTTGTCGCTCCCGCGTCCCACGTCGTCCCCGCCTTCCTCGTCGTCGCCGCCTCCCTCGTCGTCGCCGCCTCCCTCATTGCTCCGCCGGCCCACGTTGAATCCCGCGTCCCTCGTCCGCGAATAGCGTCCGGTACTGTCCGTAGCCCTCCTCCTCCAGCCGCGAGACGGGGATGAACCGCATCGCCGCGGAGTTCATGCAGTAGCGCATCCCGGTCGGCGCCGGGCCGTCGTCGAAGAGGTGGCCGAGGTGCGAGTTCGCGTCCGTCGATCGGACCTCGATCCGCTCCATCCCCAGCGTGCGGTCGCTGCGCGTTCTGACGTTCGACGGCTCGAGCGGGCGCGTGAAGCTCGGCCAGCCCGTCCCCGAATCGAACTTGTCGAGGGAGCTGAAGAGCGGCTCCCCGCTGACCACGTCCACGTAGATCCCCGGCTCGTGGTTGTCCCAGTACGCGTTCCGGAAGGGACGCTCGGTGGCGTCATGCTGGGTCACCGCGTACTGCTCGGGGGTGAGCTTCTGCTTCAGCTCGGCGTCGGTCGGTTTCACTGGATGCTCCTCCTCGCGGGTGTCGGGGGCGGCCTGCGTGGCGCTGCCCCGCCGAGGCCGGCGGACGGCCTTCGGCGGAAGTCGGGGGTACCAGATCGATGCCGCCGTGGCGCGACTCTCGCCTAGGGAACGGCTGTGCCCCCTCTGACCTGGCCGTCCGTTCTGATGAATACTCGTACATACCCGCGCCGTTTCGCTACGGCGCTGCTACTCTGTCTCACCGCGCTCGGCGCGTGCAAGAATCACAAGCCGAGCCCGGTGCGTCATCGCGGCCTCGCGCTGCCGCCGGTCGACAAGAGCTGGAACCCGCAGGGGCTGACCGCGGTTCGCGGCGTCCCCGCCGACAGCATCCGGCTCGCGATCGCCGCGCGGCTGAAGAAGCCCGCGCCGCAGCCGATGAGCGCCTACTCGTGGAAGCACGTCGGCGAGCTCTATGCCCTCCACGTCAGCAGCCCGCTCTGGATGAGCGACGACGGGCTGCGCGGCGACCGCACGAGCGCGCTCCTGCGCGCCGTCGCGGCTGCGGACAGCGATGCGCTCGCGCTCTCGAGCTTCCCGCTCAAGGCACTCGGTGACGCGCTCGACGGCCTGCGCCAGGCGAAGAAGCCGACCGCGGCGCAGATCGCGAACGCCGACGTCCTGCTCACCGCAGTGTACGTCGCGCTCGGGAGCGACATGCTCACCGGCCAGGTCGATCCGCGCAGCGTGTCGCAGGACTGGCACATCAACCCGCGCGAGGAGGACGTCGACAGCGCGCTCGTCGCGGTGATCCGCACCGAGGATCTCGACGTCGCGCTCGGCCAGCTGCGTCCGCAGGAGCAGGACTACGATTCGCTGCGGAAGCAGCTCCAGCGCTACCGCGCGCTCGTCGCGCAGGGCGGATGGAAGCCGGTGCCCAAGGGGAAGGCGCTGAAGCCCGGGGAGACCGACACCGCCGACCGGCTCAACGCGCTCTACGATCGGCTGCGCGTCGAGGGATATCTCGGCGAGAGCGCGATGCGTCCCGCGGCGGCCCCCGCCGATTCGACGAACGTCTCGCCGGGCTTCGTCTACGACGAGACGCTCGCCGGCGCGGTCGCGCGCTTCCAGGAGACGCACAGCATCAACGTCGACAGCGTGCTCGGTCCGGAGACGGTCGAGTCGCTGAACGTCCCCGCCGAGTACCGGCTCGGACAGATCGCGGCGAACCTCGAGCGATACCGCTGGCTGCCGCGCACCCTCGGCAGCCGCTACATCCTCGTCAACGTGCCGGCGTTCCGCTTCGAGGCGTACCAGGACGACAGCCTCGCGCTCGAGATGAAGGTGATCGTCGGCGCGGAGTACAAGGACCGCAACACGCCGACCTTCTCCGACATGATGGAGACCGTGGTGTTCCGTCCGTACTGGAACGTCACGCCCGACATCCAGCACAAGGAGCTCGACGCGAAGATCGCCGCCGATCCCGGCTTCATGGAGCGGAACGACTACGAGTACTGGAACGAGAACGGGGTCACGCGCGTGCGGCAGAAGCCGGGACCGAAGAACTCGCTCGGGCTCGTGAAGTTCCTCTTCCCGAACGATTTCAATATCTATCTCCACGATACGCCGGAGCGCGGGCTCTTCGAGAAGGACGTTCGCGCCTTCAGCCACGGCTGCATCCGGCTCGAGCGCCCGGCGGAGCTTGCGCAGTGGGTGCTCGGCTGGGATGCGGACTCGGTGCAGCGCGCGATGGAGGAGGAACCGAACAACAAGGCGGTGCGAGTGAAGGAGAAGATCCCGGTCTTCATCGTCTACTTCACCGCGTTCCTGCGCGACGGGGACCTTTACTTCGGCAACGACCTCTACTCGCGCGACGAGAAGCTCGTCGCCGCAGTGAGTGGCGGCGCGTCGCCCACCGCCGACGCCGAGCGCGCGTCGGAGGCCCTGCGCGCGCTCGCCGGTCAGCTCAGGGTGGCGAGCACGCGCTGACCCGGTTCTTCATCGTTCACGTTAGGCGGTCCGTCTCACGACTCAGGTTCAGATCATGCCACTCAGCAACTCCCAGCGCCGCACCCTCGAGCACCGGCTCCGCGAGGAGCGCGATCGCGTGCTCTCGTCGATCCGTCGTTACAGCAGTGAGGAAGGCTCCGAGTCGGAGCGCGACCGCACGGGCGAGATCAGCGCCGTCCGCTTCCACATGGCGGACGAAGGCACCGACACCTTCGACCGCGAGCTCAACGCGTCGATGGCCTCGCGCGACACCGAGAACCTCCACGAGATCGACGAGGCGCTGCGCCGACTGATCGAGACTCCGGAGCAGTTCGGAAAGGACGAAGTCACCGGCGAGGACATCCCCTTCGAGCGCCTGGAGATCGTCCCCTGGGCGCGTCGCAGTGCGCAGGCGATGCGCAGGAAGAACGACACGGGGGAGGCGCGGGCCTGACGGAGGGGCCAGGGGCCAGGTGTAAGGAACGGCGGTAAACGCAGTTCCTCACGCCTGACCCCTGGCCCCTCGCTACGCCTTCCCGGCCAGTGACGCCAGCCCCTCCGCGACGACCTTGTCGAAGCGGCGCTCGAGGGCGGTGTTGGCGCCGCGGCAGCCGTCGACGACGCGCTTCGCCCACTCGAAGTACTCGCGGCGGCGCGCCACCGGCCAGTCGGGGGGCGGGTCGTGGGTGATGTCGCTGACGTTCATGATCTTGTCCGCCAGCTTCACGAGCTTGGCGCGGCGCGACGCGTCAGGCGCGTTCACGATCTGCAGCCGCTTCCGCTCCTCCTTCGGCAGACGCTTGTCGTCGGTCAGCTCGGCGACCACCTCGCGCACCTCGCCCCCGAACTCGCGCTCGATCTCCTCGAAGGTCGTCCTGGTGTCCTCGACGGTGTCGTGCAGCACGGCCGCGGTGAGCGTCACGATGTCGGTGACGCGCCCGACGGTGGCGATCGTCGCGGCGACCGAGATGGGGTGATTGATGTACGGATCGCTGTCGCGCCCCTTCCGCCGCTGCGCGCGGTGCTTGTGCGCCGCGAACTCCAGTGCCCGCAGCAGTGTGACGAGTTCTGACATGCCTCAATCATCGCGCCGGGCGCCGACGATCGGGAGGGCATGCCCGCGCTACTTCATACGCTCGCGCGCGAACTGGACCGCGAGGTCGGTGGTGCTCCAGAGCTGCACGTCGGAGGCGATGCCATAACGCGCCGGCACCACGCGCCCCTCGCGCACCTCGTAGCTCCACAGCTCGCTATGGAACCCCGACGCCTCGACGGCGCCGAGCACGCGCGCGAAGGCGGCGCGGAGCGCGGGGACGTCGTGCGCCGAGCCACCGTCGCCGATGCGGTTCGCGACGCCGAGGAGGAAGAGGTTGACCTCGCGCCCCCAGATGACCTTGGGGCCGTGGTAGCTGTCGCGCTCGAAGTCCCGCCACACCGTGGATGGAGCATACGCGTCGTTGGCGACGACGGGCCCGACTCCCGAGATGAGGAGCCCGACGGGATACGCGCGGGTGAAGAGCTCCACGTCACGCCGCTCGCGGGCCGCGGCGTCGAGACGCATGTCGCCCCGCCCCGCGTCGCCGAGGAACAGTCGCGTCGCCACGTCGCTGTTGGCGACCCCTATCGGCGTCCCGTCCGCGTCGAGCGCGAGCGCGAGGAATGACAGCGAGTCGCGGTCCGCGCCGGTGCTGGCGAGCAGCGCGGTCCAGTAGTCGCGCTCCGCCGCGGGCATCGCAGCGACGCGCGCCGCCACGCGCTCGTGCACGGCCGCGGCGTCGAGACGCACCGCGAAGTGCCGCTCGGCGCCCCACCAGGTCTCGATGGCGCGCCGCAGCGCGAGCGAGTCGCGCGACCACTCGGCGATGGGACCCTGCAGCGCGTCGGGGTGGGCGCGCGCGATGGAGTCGGCGGAGATGCCGAGCCCTCGCAGGGACTCGAGCACCGTCGCGATGGACTCGAGCGCATGCGGAGCCCAGATCGCGTTGACGTCCATCGCCCAGCGGCCGTTCGCGTAGCCGGCACCGCTGTCGCGCCAGCTCGCGGAGGACCAGTGCGTGGAGTCGCGTCGCGCGAAGGAGATGAGATTGGCGACGACCGGCTGGCGCGCGTACGCCCCGGTCATGCGCGAGACGAGCGCGAGCTCGCGGAGCAGCCGCTCGGCGCGCGTGCTTCCGCCGTCGGTGCTGTCGAGAAGGAAGGCGCGCTTCCGCTCGCGGCTCACCGTGGAGTCGCCGAGCCAGCGGCCGGCGAGGACGGCGAGCTGCAGCTCGTCGTCGATCATGTGGTAGTTCTCGCGCGTGCGCCGCAGGTCCCCGAGCAGTGCGCGCGCGCGGGCGAGGAGGCTGTCGGCGGCGGCGCGTCGTGCCTGGCGGCGCGTGCCTGCCGCCTCCGTGACGAGGGCCGCGTAGTCGCGCGATCCCTCGCGCACCGCCTGGCCGCCTAACGCCTCCTCGTGGCTCACATCGCCCGCGGGCCCGAGCTTGCGCAGCGCGGCGGCGATCGCGAACTCCGACATCTGGTCGCGCCAGATGGAGCGCATCATGAGCGCCGTGACGAGCATGTCGCGACCGAAGTACGTCGCGTAGTTCGGCAGCCCGGCCATCAGCTTCTCGCGCGAGACGAGCAGCTCGACGCCGCGCGTCTGGCGCTCGAGCCACCGCGCCCGTGTCGTCGAGGCGTCGCCCGACGCGCGCTTCGCCTCGGCGAGGAAGGCGAGGAACGCGGGGGTGAAGATCTCCTCGCGCGCGAGCGGGGTGAGCGCGCGGCCGGTGGTCGTGATGCGCACCGTGAAGGTGAGGGCGCTCCCGCTTCGCGCACGGAGCGACACGACGCGTCCCGCGCGCGAGGCGACGACGCGGCGCGCGTCCGCGATCAGCTCGAGGACGAGCGTGTCGCGCGCGTCGAGCGACGGCTGGACGACGCGCGCACGCCAAATCGAAGCGGTGGCGGTGGTGGCGATCGCCGGCTGCAGGCGACCGCGAAGCGTCGCGACGTCGCGCGCGCCGAGGAGCGCGAGATGCCGCGCCCGTTCGGGGGCGGGAAGGCTCGCGATCGCGCGCACGAGATCGTCGGTCTCGGCGACGCGGAACGGAGCGACGCCGAGGGCATCGCGCTGTCGCCCCGCGTACTGGAAGTCGCGCTCGACGCGCATCGACCCGAGCAGGAAGAGCCCGACGTCGGCTCTGGTGCCCGTGGTCGCGAGGTCGTACTCGACCGTCCGCCTGCGCCCGGTGCCGGCGATCGTGGCGGAATCGCTGCCCCAGCGCAGCGTCGCCGGAGTGCCGCGGGCGTCGCGGACGCTGAAGCCGAGGCTCTCGTCCTCCGCGTCGGCCCAGAGATTCACGACGCGTCCCTCGCGATCGAGATAGACCTGCACGGTGTTGCCGGCGACGTCGCGGAAGAAGCGGGTCTGGTAGCCCTGGTATGCGGCGGTGTCGTCCATCCCGGGCTCGGGGAAGGCGAGCACCGGTGCGACATGTCGCCCCGGCTGGGCGATCGCGAGCTGGGCGAAGAGCGCGGTGGCGAGAAGCATGGTGGCCAAGATTGGCCCGGCGACGCGAGGAGCGTCAAGCGAGGCTGTCGGCTCGATGACGCGGGCGGCGTGCCGTCAGCGACATGCCTGGTGAGGGCGTGACGTTGGTCTTGACAAAGCAAACGGACGGCTGAATTTGGGGGTGCTCGATCTCCTCCGGAAAATTCCGGACGAGCGGAAGTACGTGTCCGCACGGCGTTTTCGCGCACGCAGCATCCGCGCGTGTCCTCTCCCCCCCGACGCCCGATGCGGTGCCGCGGACACGGATATGAAAGCGGTTTCGCGGGTCCGGCTGACGCTCACGCCGGCTCGCAGTGTCGGAGTCGCCACGCCGCGCGTGGTCGTGATGGTCGCAGTGCAGTCGGTTCGCTGGTCGGTTGGCTCGCAGGTCTCATCGCTCCTGCAACGCGGCGGGAACCTTTCCGCTCCGTTCGAAGCTTCGACGCGTGTAGCCGGGTGTGCACCGGAGACGCGTCGGGTCCCTCGACCGCCGGGGGAGCGGCCGAGGGTGACGTTCTCCATCTCCCAACCCATGTGAGGGCGTGCGTATGGCAGCGGTTCGTCGACTCATGTTGGTCCTATTCGGGGCCGCATTCTGCGCGGTGCAGGCACACGCGCAGGATGCCACAGGCAGCGTCTCCGGTCGCGTCGTAGACGCCACGACGCAGGAGCCCTTACCCGGCGTCAACGTCATCGTCGTCGGCACACGGCGCGGCGCCGTGTCGCAGGCGAACGGCGACTTCGCGATCGGCGCGGTGCCCGTCGGACCGCAGACCATCCGCGCGAGCCGGATCGGCTACGCCGCCGCGCAGCAGGAGGTCACCGTCACGGCCGGCGCGACGGCGAGCGTGCAGTTCTCGCTCACGCACCAGGCGGTGACGCTGAGCGAGGTGACGGTCTCCGTCGGCTACGGCACCCAGCGCAAGGAGGCGATCACCGGCTCCGTCGCGACGGTGCGCGGCGACGAGGCGAACGTCGGCGTGACGACGAACGCGACGCAGCTCGTGCAGGGGCGCGTCGCCGGCGTGAACGTCACCCAGAACAACGGCGAGCCGGGCGCCGGCTCGCAGATCCGCATCCGCGGCGGCACCTCGATCAGCGCGAGCAACGATCCGCTCTACGTGATCGACGGCGTGCCGATCGAGAACACGCCGACGGAACCGGGGGGGATCGGCATCGGGGGCGCGCCCCCCTCGCCGCGCAATCCGCTCAACATGATCAACCCCTCCGACATCGCGTCGATCACGGTGCTGAAGGACGCCTCGGCGACGGCGATCTACGGCTCGCGCGGCGCGAACGGGGTAATCCTGATCGAGACGAAGCGCGGCAACCCGAACGGCTCGGCCATCGAGTACGACGGCTACGTCGCCAGCTCCTCGCCCTCGAAGAAGCTCGAGGTGCTCACGGGCGACGAGTATCGCGACTTCGTCCGCAAGGAAGTCGCGGCGGGGGTGCTCGACGCGTCGCGGCTGACCAGCCTCGGATCGGCGAACACGGACTGGGAGGACGCGCTGACGCGGAACGCGATCTCGCACAACCACAACCTGTCCTTCTCCGGCGGTTCGCAGGACACGCGCTACCGCGCGTCGCTCAACTACATGGACCAGCAGGGCGTGGTGGTCGCGAACGGGCTGCGGCGGTATCAGGGACGGCTGAACGGAACGCAGAACTCCTTCAACAACCGTCTGCGGCTCGGCGTCAACCTGACCGCGTCGCACGTCATCGACGACTACATCCCCTACGAGCGGACGGGCGGCTTCGAGGGTGGCGTGTTCGTGAACATGGTGACCTTCAACCCGACGCGCCCCGTCACGGTGCGCGATCCGGTGACCGGCAAGATGGTCTATTACGAGGTCGGCACGGGGAGCCAGTCGCTGCGCAACCCGGTGGCGCTCGCCAACCAGGTCGCCGACCAGGGCACGACGACGCGCATCCTCGGCAACGCCTCGGGTGACATCGACATCCTGTCGAACCTCACGGGCAAGCTCAACGTCGGCATCGACCGCGCCGAGGGGCTGCGCGACATCTACTTCCCGCTGTCCAGCCCCGCGGGCGCGCAGTATCCGGGGCTCGCCAATCAGGCGAGCCAGGACAACACGACGCAGACGATCCAGACGCTGCTCACCTACCATCAGAACTTCCTCGAGTCCAGCAACGTCGAGGTCGTGGGCGGCTACGAGTACAACAAGTACAACACCGGCGGCTTCGGGGCGCAGGCGAAGAACTACGGCACCGACGCCTTCCACTTCTACAACCTCGGCGCCGGCGCGACGCTGGTCGCCCCGTACTCGTACCGCGAGGTGAGCATGCTCGCCTCGTTCTTCACTCGCGCGAACTACAGCTTCCGCGACCGCTACTTCCTGACCGGCGTGCTGCGCAAGGACGGCTCGTCGCGGTTCGGTGAGAACAACAAGTGGGCGACCTTCCCCGCGATCTCGGCCTCGTGGCGGATCAGCGAGGAGCCGTTCATGCACTTCTCGCCGATCTCGGATCTTCGCCTCCGCGCCGGCTACGGCGTGCAGGGGAACCAGGCGGTGCCGGCGTACGCGTCGCTGCCGCTGCTCGGCTCGGGCACCGGCTACAACTATCCATTCGGCGACAAGACCTTCACCGGCATCGCGCCGACGCGGAACCCGAATCCGGACCTGCGGTGGGAGCAGACGGCGCAGAGCAACATCGCGCTCGACTACGGCTTCCTCGACAGCCGCTTCACCGGGAGCCTCGAGTACTACGTCAAGAACACGAAGGACCTGCTGCTCGAGGTGAACGTGCCGCAGCCGGCGAACGTCGGCACGCGGCTCGAGAACATCGGGCGGGTGCGCAACTCCGGCGTCGAGCTCTCGCTCGACTCGCGCGTCCTCGAGCGCGGCACGCTGAGCTGGACGGCGGGGCTCGTCTTCTCGGCGGAGCGCAACAAGGTCGTGGACCTCGGCAGCCGGAAGTACATCATCACCGGGAGCGTGAGCGGCCAGGGGCAGTCGGACCAGTACTCGCAGCGCATCCTCCCCGGCTACGCGCTGGGCACCTTCTACGGGCCGGTGTACGCGGGGCTCGACGCGACCGGAAAGCAGCTCTTCAAGCACTACTCGCCGACGGGGCAGTACCTCGGCACGACGAGCGCGCCGGGTGGGGACGACATCCGCGCGATCGGGAACGCGAACCCCGACTGGACGGCGGGGCTGCACAGCCAGGCGAGCTGGCGGAACTTCGATGCCGGCTTCCTGCTCCGCGCCTCGGTGGGGAACGACGTGTTCAACAACACGGCGCTCGTGTACGCGACGCAGGGCAACGTGCTCCAGGACAAGAACTTCCTCCGCTCGGCGCTCAGCGACAAGACGGGGATCCACGAGCCGGCGATCTACTCCTCGCGCTGGATCGAGGACGGGTCGTTCGTGCGGCTGCAGAACGTGACGGTCGGCTACACCTTCGACCTGCCGAACTTCCTGCGGTCGTCGGGGCCGAACGGCGCGGCGTCGAAGACGCGCGTCTACCTCTCGGGAGACAACCTGTTCACGGCGACGCACTACAGCGGCTACGACCCCGAGGTGAACACCGACGCCGGCCTCGCGACGCGCGGCATCGACTACCTGAACTACCCGCGCCCGCGGACGTTCACGGGAGGGGTCCGTGTCTCGTTCTGACGCCACGCGCATGCCTAACGGCGAAACCCGCCGCACACTCACTCAGGTGGCAGACCTCATGAAGTCATACTCCAGGAACACGGCGCGGACGGCGGGGCTCGCGGGGCTCATCCTCGCGCTGCCGCTCGCGGCCGCGATGCAGGGATGCACCGATCTGAAGGAGACCCCGCTCAGCTCGATCACGCCGGCCAACTACTACAAGAACGAGGCTGAGGTGATGAGCGGCGTGTCTTCCGTGTACGCGCAGCTTCGCGGCACCGTCGACGACTACTACAACGTCAGCGAGATCTCGACCGACGAGATGGTGGTCCCGACCCGCGGGCAGGACTGGTACGACAACGGGCAGTGGCTCGACCTGCACCGGCAGACCTGGACGCCGAACAGCCCGGCGACGGGGAGCCTGATCAACGGCGCGTACAACACGCTCTTCACGGGTGTGGCGCGCGCCAACACGGTGCTCGACGCGCTCAACCGCGTGACCATCGCCGACCAGAAGAAGGTCGTCGCCGAGGTGCGGACGCTGCGCGCGCTGTACTACTACATGCTGATGGACCTCTTCGGTGGAGTGCCGATCGTCACCGACATCGAGGTGAAGCCGCGGGCCCGCGCGACGCGCGCGCAGGTGTTCGCCTTCATCGAGAAGGAGCTCAACGAATCGCGCGTCGATCTTCCGGCGTCGTGGCCCGCCGACCAGAACGGGCGCATGACCAAGGGCGCGGCGGACGCGATCCTCGCCAGCATGTACGTCAACGCGCAGGTGTTCACCGGCACCGTCACCGCCTCCGGCCTCCAGCCTGGCCAGGCGAAGTGGGCCGAGGCGGCCGCGGCTGCCGACCGGATCCTCAACTCGGGGGTCTACTCGCTGGCGACGAACTGGCGGTCGAACTTCGCGGCCAACAACGCGTCCTCGCCGGAGAACATCCTGGTCATCAAGTTCCTGAACGCGGATGACCTGGGGCTGAACTTCCCGATGCGGGTGCTGCACTACAACCAGTTCACCCCCTCGCCCTGGAACGGCTTCGCGGCGCTGGCCGAGACGTACAACGCCTTCGACGCGGCCGACCAGCGGCGGCAGATCTTCCTCATCGGTCCGCAGGTGAACCTGGAGACGGGACAGCCGGTGACGGACCGCGCGGGAACGCCGCTCAGCTTCACCCTCACGATCGCCGACGTCACGCAGGCGAAGGAGAACGAGGGCCCGCGCATCCTCAAGTGGCCGATCGACCCGGCGCACGTCGCCCAGAACAACGGGAACGACTACGCCTGGTTCCGGCTCGCCGAGATCATGCTGATCAAGGCGGAGGCGCTCAACGAGCAGGGCCAGGCGGGAGCGCTGGCGATCATCAACCAGCTCCGCGCCCGCGTCGGCGCGCCGCAGTACACGGGCACGTACACCCAGGCGCAGATGCGGGCGATGATCTTCAACGAGCGGCTCCTCGAGCTGACCGCGGAAGGCAAGCGTCGTCAGGACATGATCCGCGCCGGCACGTACACCTCGATGTTCAGCTACAAGCTCCCGGCGCCGGTCCCGGCGTACAAGGTGCTCATGCCGATCCCGCAGACGCAGATGCAGACGAACCCGCTGCTGGAGCAGAACCCCGGGTACTGACCCGCGTCGCGGTCTCCTGATGTGATGGTCCGCCATAGCCTGTCCCGATCGGGGCAGGCTATGGCATATTGGGGCACCTCGCCCTCGGGCATCTCGCCGCGCGCCGCGCGGCGTCCCCCCACGTTGCATCGCAGCATATGAACAAGGCATCGAGCCTGACGCTCGGTATCGCGCTGGTCGGCTCGTGCCTCGCCACCGGTTGCTCGGGACGCGAACGCTCCGCGGACGCGCCCCACACCGGCGCCGCGCCGGCCGCCGACGGGCATCTCTTCACCCTGCTTCCGGCGAGCTACACGGGGATCCGCTTCGAGAACCGGCTCACGGAGAGCCGGGAGCTCAACGTCTTCACGTACCGCAACTTCTACAACGGGGGAGGCGTCGCGTTAGGCGACCTCACCGGCGACGGGTTGCCCGAGGTCGTGCTGTCCTCCAACCAGCACGGGATCACGCTCTACCTGAACGAGGGAAAGTTCCAGTTCCGCGACGTCACCGCGGCGGCGGGGATCGAGAGCGACCGCCCGTGGACGACGGGGATCGTGCTGGCGGACGTGAACGCCGACGGCCGGCTCGACATCTACGTCTGCCACGCCGGGAAGGCCGATCCGCGCGACCGCGCGAACGAGCTGTGGATCAACCAGGGGCTCGACGCGCACGGCGTCCCGACGTTCAGGGAGATGGCGCACGAGTACGGCGTGGACGACCAGGGCTACTCGACGCAGGCGGTCTTCTTCGACTACGACCGCGATGGCGACCTCGATCTCTTCGTCGTCAACAACTCTCCGAGGCCGGTGAGCAGCTTCGGGAGGGGGAACACGCGCGGCGTGCGCGACCGCTTCGGCGGGGAGAAGCTGTATCGCAACGACGGCGGTCATTACGTCGACGTCACCGAGCAGGCGGGGATCTACAGCAGCGAGGTCGGCTTCGGGCTCGGCGTCGCGGTGAGCGACGTGAACGGGGACGGCTGGCCCGACCTCTACGTCTCGAACGACTTCTTCGAGCACGACTACCTGTACGTCAACCACCGCGACGGGACCTTCCGCGAGCTGTCGCAGGAGGAGATGCCGTACGGGAGCTACTTCTCGATGGGGCTCGACATCGCCGACGTCGACAACGACGGGCGACCCGACGTCTACACCACGGACATGCTCCCCGAGGACGAGTACCGCCTGAAGACCACGTCGTCGTTCGAGGAGTGGGCGGTCTACCAGGCGAAGGTGCGCGACGGGTTCGGCCGGCAGTTCATGCGCAACATGCTGCAGCGGAACAACGGGGACGGCACCTTCAGCGACGTCGGCCAGCTCGCGGGAGTCGCGCGCACCGACTGGAGCTGGAGCGCGCTCATCGCCGACCTCGACCTCGATGGCTTCAAGGACATCTACGTCACGAACGGGCTGGCGAAGGACGTGACGTCGCAGGACTACATCACCTTCCTCGCGAGCAATTCCACGATGGCCAGCGCGACGAAGGGGGGGAAGGTGGACTTCACGGGGCTCATCGCGGCGATGACCTCGACGAAGCTCCCGAACTACGCCTTCCGGAACCGCGGCGACCTCACCTTCGCGAGCGAGGGCGCGCGCTGGGGGCTCGACACGAAGAGCTTCTCGAACGGTGCGGCGTACGGGGACCTCGACGGGGACGGAGCGCCGGATCTCGTCGTGAACAACGTCGCGGAGCCGGCGTTCGTCTACCGGAACAACGCGCGCGCGGTCGCCGGGAACGACTATCTCCAGGTGCGGCTCGAGGGGGAGGGCGCCAACCGCTTCGCGTTGGGCGCGCGGGTGACGCTGCGCGCCGGCGGGAAGACGCTCGTGCAGGAGCAGAATCCGGCGCGCGGCTTCCAGTCGAGCGTGGACTACGTGCTCGGCTTCGGCGTCGGTCGGGCGACGACGATCGACAGCGTGCGCGTGGACTGGCCCGACGGCCGGACGTCGGTGCTGACCAATGTCGCGTCGAACCAGCGGATAACGGTGAGCCAGAGCGGGGCGGTTGCCAGGTCCCCGTTGCCGGCAGCCGGCAACGGGCAACCGGCGACGGGCAACCCTCTCCTCGCGATCGCCGATTCAGCGACGATCCCCTTCTCCCACCACGAGAACGAGTTCGTCGATTTCGATCGCGAGCCGCTGCTGCCGAAGATGCTCTCGACCGAGGGGCCGTACATGGCGGTCGGGGACGTGAATGGGGACGGGCTCGACGACGCGTTCATCGGTGGGGCGAAGGAGCAGGCGGGGGCGATCCTGATCCAGCAGCCAGACGGAAGCTTCCGGAAGAGCAGCGAAGCGGCGCTCGAGAGCGACGCGATCTCGGAGGACCTCGGCGCCGTCTTCTTCGATGCCGACCGCGACGGCGATCTGGATCTCTACGTCGTGAGCGGCGGGAGCGAGTTCTCCGAGGATTCGCCGGCGCTGCAGGACCGGCTCTACCTCAACGACGGAAAGGGCAACTTCCGCAAGGCGACGAACGCGCTCCCCACCGAGACGATCAGCGGCTCGCGCGTCATCGCCCTCGACTTCGACGGCGACGGCGCGACCGACCTCTTCGTCGGCGGGCGGGTGGTGCCGTGGAAGTACGGGATGACCCCGCGCAGCACACTCCTCCGCAACGACGGGCGGGGACACTTCACCGACGTGACCGCGACGGTCGCGCCGGAGCTCGCGTCGGCCGGAATGGTCACCGACGCCCTATGGCAGGACGTCACCGGCGACGGTCGCCCCGATCTCGTCGTGGTCGGCGAGTGGATGCCGATCACCATCTTCCGCAACACGGGTGGGCGGCTCGTGAAAATGGACGTCCCCTCGCTCGCGCGGAGCAACGGCTGGTGGAACCGCATCGTCGCGGGCGACTTCACCGGGGACGGCCGCGTCGACTTCGTCGTCGGCAACATGGGGCTCAACTCCTGGCTGCAGGCGAGCGACTCGACGCCGGTGCGCATGTACGTGAAGGATTTCCTCGGCAACGGCGCGGTCGAGCAGATCGTCGCGGCGTACGGCGCGGGGAAGAGCTATCCCGTCGCGCTGCGCGACGCGCTGGTGCGCGCGCTTCCCAGCCTCGGCGCGCGCTTCCCGAGCCACCAGGACTACGCGGGGAAGACGGTCGACGAGGTCTTCACGCGCGAGGAGCTGGCGGGGGCGGAGGTGCGCACGACGTACGACTTCGCGACGACGCTGGTGCGCAACGACGGAAACGGGAAGTTCACGCTCATCCCGCTACCGACCGAGGCGCAGCTGGCGCCGGTGTACGGGATCCTCGCCCGCGACCTGAATCACGATGGGAAGCTCGATCTGCTGCTCGCGGGCAACTTCGACGCGATGACGCCGGCGATCGGCGCGATGCACGCGAGCTACGGGCTCGTGCTCGAGGGCGACGGCAAGGGACGGTTCACGCCGGTGCGCGCCAGGGAGAGCGGCTTCATGGTGCCGGGGCAGGCGCGCGACATCCAGCGGCTCCGCACGCGCGGCGGAGAGCTCTACGTCGTCACCCGCAACGACGATCGCCCGCTCGCCTTCCGCGGGGGACCAGCGACACGGCGCGGCTCGCGCAGCGACGAGCCGCGCGTCGCCGCGCGAGGTGCGCTACCTTCCGGCGCGGGAGGCGCTCATTGATTCGAGCGCTTCGTCGTGATCAGGATTACCCCGTTCGCGCCGCGCACTCCGTAGATCGAGGTGCTGGCGGCATCCTTCAGGACTTCGATGCGGGCGATGTCGTGCGGGTTGATCCCATCGAGGCTTCCACCCGGTCCCGGCTCGATGGGCATTCCGTCGAGGATGTAGAGAGGTGTCGACCGTCCGTAGATCGTGCTGATCCCGCGGATGCGCACGGCGAATCCCGTCGCGGTGCGCGTGACGGTGACGCCGGAGACGCGCCCGGCGAGCATCGCCTCGACCGACTCGCTCTCCGGTGCCTCGAGCTGGTCGGCGGTCAGCGTTCCGGGCATCGACACGCCGCCGCGCCCCGGTGCCGCGCCGGCATGGGCGCACCCGCAGACCAGCCCGGCGAGGAAGCCGCTGGAGAGCAGGACACGTGCTGAGGATCGCATATTGAACTCCTTGCCGCGGATGGATCCCTTGCAGTGCGCCGGAACGCATAATCGCTGCCAGATCGGATCGCGGTGGCAGCGGTCCCGCTCCACCTCGCTCCCCGCGTGCGCCCGCTCACCTTTCCCTGCCTGATGCTTCCCACTTCCATCAATCCGTCGGAGAAACTCATGAGGATGCGCTACTCGCTCCGCTCGCTGTTCCTGGCGTGCGGCGTCATCACCGCGGCCGCGGTCCCGGCGCGCGGCGCCGGAGCGCAGGACTCGCTCCGGGTGTCGTCGCCGAACGGGCGCAACGAGATCGTCGTCGGCGTTCGCGAGGGCTTCTTCTGGTACGCCGTGAGGCACGACGGCAAGCCGATCGTCACTCCGTCGCGGCTCGGCTTCGCCTTCCGCGGCGCGCCGACGCTCTTCGACAGCCTGCGCATCACCGACTCGACGCGCGCGTCGTACGACACGACCTGGACGCAGCCGTGGGGCGAGGTGGCGCGCGTGCGCGACCAGCACAACGAGCTGCGCGTCACAGTCACCGAGTCGAAGACGCCGGCGCGACGCTTCACCGTCGCCTTCCGCGCCTTCGACGACGGCGTCGCCTTCCGCTACGAGCTCCCGAAGCAGCCTTCGCTCGGCGACTTCGAGATCATGGACGAGCTCACCGAGTACACGCTGGCCCGCGACGCGAAGGCCTGGTTCACGAAGGCCACGGTGCCGAAGCCCGATCGGTACGAGATGCTCTACGAGTCCGCGCCGGCGAGCATCCTCGACACGGTGAACGCACCGCTCACGCTCGAGATGCAGGACGGGCCGACGCTCGTGCTCCACGAGGCGAATCTCGTGGATTACGCGGGGATCCAGTTCCGCGGGGGTCCGGAGCAGAACCGCACCCTGCGCATCGCGCTCCCCGCGTGGGGGGACGGGGTGAAGGTTCGTGGCAGCACGCCCTTCGTCTCGCCCTGGCGCACGATCCAGATCGCCGACAAGCCGGGCGATCTCCACCCGCAGGTGCTCACCCTCAAGCTCAACCCGCCCAGCGTCCTCACCGGTGACCTGAGCTGGATCAAGCCGATGAAGTACGTCGGCATCTGGTGGGGGATGCACATCAACACGATGACGTGGAGCTCGGGACCGAAGCACGGCGCGACGACGGCGAACACCGAGCGCTACATGGACTTCGCGGCGAAGAACGGCTTCGGCGGCGTCCTCGTCGAGGGATGGAACATCGGGTGGGACGGCGACTGGTACTCGAACGGCAACGTCTTCTCGTTCACGAAGCCCTATCCCGACTTCGACATCGCGGCGATCGTGAAGCACGGCGCGGCGGAGGGCGTCGGCCTCATCGCGCACAACGAGACGGCGATGGGGATCCAGAACTACGAGCGCCAGATCGATTCGGCGTTCACGATGTACGAGGCGTTAGGCATCCACGGGCTGAAGACCGGCTACGTCGGCGACTACACCCTCGAGGGACATCACCATCATCACTCGCAGTACATGGTGCGCCACTACCGGCATGTCATGGAGCTGGCGGCGCAGCACAAGATCATGCTCGTCGCGCACGAGCCGATCATGGACACGGGCGAGCGGCGCACCTACCCGAACATGATGAGCCGCGAGGGCTCGCGCGGGATGGAGTACAACGCGTGGGGCGGCGAGGGCGGGAATCCGCCCGAGCACGAGACGATCCTCTTCTTCACGCGCATGGTCGCCGGCCCGATGGACTACACGCCGGGGATCTTCGACCTGCAGATCAAGCGCCCCACCGGCACGCCGCGCGGTCCCAACGACTCGCGCCCGCGCACCACGCTCGCGAAGCAGCTCGCGCTCTACGTCGTGATCTACGCGCCGCTGCAGATGGCGGCGGACCTCCCCGAGAACTACGAGGGGCAGCCGGCGTTCCAGTTCATCCGCGACGTGAAAACCGACTGGGACACGACGCGCGTGCTCGACGGGAAGATCGGCGACTACGTCGTCGTCGCGCGGCGCGAGCGCAACGGGCAGCAGTGGTTCATCGGCGGCATCACCGACGAGAACGGCCGCACCCTCGACGTCCCGCTCTCCTTCCTCCCGAAGGGGAAGAGCTACGTCGCCGAGATCTACGCCGACGGGCCGAAGGCGCACTACCTCGACAACCCGCTCCCGGTGACGATCTCGAAGCGCACCGTCACGTCGGCGTCGACGCTGCACATGGTGCTCGCCCCGGGCGGAGGACAGGCGATCCGGCTCCGGCCGGTGAAGTAAGAGTCGGCTTTCGTGACTTGTTGTAACAGGAGCCGTGGAGGGCAGGGAGCAGGTTGTGGGAGGAGCAGTCGCTCCCTGCAACCCTCTCCTTGCTCTCCACGGCTCCTGTTCTTCATCGCCGTGCTCGTGCTCGCGTCGTGCAAACGCCCCGAGCACGAGAAGCCGCTCTTCGACTCGCTCGCGCCCGCCGTCACCGGCGTCACCTTCGCCAACGATCTCCCGGAGAAGGCCGACTTCAACCCGCTCAACTACCTCTACTACTACAACGGCGGCGGGGTCGCGGCGGGGGACGTGAACGGAGACGGCCTCCCCGATCTCTACTTCAGCGCGAACCTCGGGAAGAATCGCCTCTACATCAACAAGGGGCACTACCGCTTCGAGGACGTGACCGACCGTGCCGGAGTCGCCGGTCCGCCGGGATGGAAGACGGGCGTCACGATGGCCGACGTTAACGGCGACGGGAAGCTCGACATCTTCGTCTCCGCGGTGAGCTACCGTTCGATGCGCGGGCACAACGTCCTCTACGTCAACAACGGCGACGGCACCTTCGCCGATCGCACGAAGGAGCTCGGCCTCGACTACGCCGGCTACGCGACGCAGGCGGTCTTCTTCGACTACGACGGCGACGGCGATCTCGACATGTTCCTCCTCGTCCACTCGACGCACACCGAGCGCTCGTCGGCGGGCGCGGGGCGC
Organism: Gemmatimonadaceae bacterium; assembly: GCA_036392515.1. Lineage (GTDB taxonomy): Bacteria > Gemmatimonadota > Gemmatimonadetes > Gemmatimonadales > Gemmatimonadaceae > JABFXC01. Next base: position 48,789 of record DASVXU010000030.1, read on the forward strand.
GACGTCCTCTACCGGAACGACAAGGGACATTTCACCGACGTGACCCGCGCCGCGGGGATTCACGAGACCAACGGCTTCGGGCTCGGCGTCGTCGCGAGCGACCTGAATGGAGACGGCTGCCCCGACCTCTACATCGCGAACGACTTCCAGGAGGACGACGCGCTCTGGGTGAACAACTGCGACGGCACCTTCACCGATCGCATCCGCGAGTCGATGCCGCATACGAGCCGCTTCTCGATGGGCGTCGACGCCGCGGACTTCGACAACGACGGGCGCACCGATCTCGTCTCGCTCGACATGCTCCCGGACCGCGAGGAGATCCGCAGGACTTCGGCGGGCGCCGACGGGTGGGATCTCGACGCGCGCCGTCTCGCCGCGGGATTCCAGCCGCAGCTGGCGCACAACGCGCTCCAGCTCAATCGCGGGCGCGGGTCGTTCAGCGACATCGCCTTCCTCGCCGGCGTGGCGGCCACGGACTGGAGCTGGTCGCCGCTCTTCGCGGACCTCGACAACGACGGGCGGAAGGATCTCTTCATCACCAACGGCATCTTCCGCCGGCCGAACGATCTCGACTACATCGCGCTCGTCGGCAGCCCGGCGGTCCAGGCGACGTTGGGCGACTCGATCACCGAGGCGAACCTCGCGCTGCTGAAGCGGATGCCGAGCGTCCCGCTGCCGAACCATGCGTTCCGGAACGACGGCGACCTGACCTTCACGGAGGTCGGCGCCGCGTGGGGACTGGCGCAGCCCGGCTTCTCGAACGGGGCGGTCTACGTCGATCTCGACAACAGCGGCGCGCTGGATCTGGTCGTCAACAACGTGAATGCGCCGGCGTCGATCTATCGCAACCAGGCGCGCGCCGTGAACGGGAACCACTATCTGACGATTTCGCTCGTCGGCGCCGGCGCGAACACCGAAGGCATCGGCGCGAAGGTGATCGTCAGGCAGCACGGGACGACGCAGATTCTCGAGCAGCAGCCGGTGCGCGGCTTCGAGTCCTCGGTGGACCATCGCCTTCACTTCGGGCTCGGCCGCGCCGCGCGCGTGGACACGCTCGTCGTCGTCTGGCCGGACCGGCGCTCGCAGACGCTGACCAATGTCGCCGCCGACCAGCGCCTGACGCTCGAGCAGAAGAACGCGACGGGGCGATGGGGTGACGGGGCTCAGCGCGTGACGGCGCCGCTCTTCACCGACGTCAGCGCCCGATCGGGAATCGACTTCCGCCATCGCGAGAACGCGTTCCGCGATTACGACCGCGAGCCGCTGATCCCGCGCCTGCTCTCCACTGAGGGCCCCGCGCTGGCCGTGGCCGACGTGAACGGCGACGGGCTGGACGACGTCTACATCGGCGGCGCGAAGTGGCAGCGCGGGCGGATCTACCTCCAGCAGCGCGACGGCACCTTTCGCGGCGCGAGCGAGCCATCGATCGACGCGGACAGCGTCGCCGAGGATGTGGACGCGGCATTCTTCGACGCGGATGGGGACGGGCATCCCGACCTCTATGTCGCGAGCGGCGGGAACGAGTTCCAGGGGCAGGACGAGCCGATGCGTCACCGTCTCTACCTCAACGACGGCCGCGGGGAATTCCGCCGCGCTGCCGACGCGCTCCCCGACATCTTCGATGACGGCGCCTGCGTCGTTCCGGGCGACTTCAATGGCGACGGCGCGATCGATCTCTTCGTCGGTGGGCGCGTCGTCCCGCGACGCTACGGGCTCTCGCCGCGCAGCCATCTCCTGCAGAACGACGGGCGTGGGCACTTCACCGACGTCACCGCGGAGAAGGCCGAGCAGCTGATGGAGCCGGGGATGGTGACCTCGGCGGCGTGGATCGACTACGACCACGATGGCGCGCTCGATCTCGTCGTCGTCGGGGAATGGATGCCGGTGCGCGTCTTCCACCAGGAGAACGGCCGCTTCGTGGACCGCACGCGTGAGGCGGGGCTGGCAGGCAGCGAGGGGTGGTGGAACAGCGTGCGCGCGGTGGACCTGAACGGCGACGGCCGTCAGGATCTCGTGCTCGGCAACCTCGGCCTGAACTCCTTCATGCGCGCGTCGGCGAAGGAGCCGGCCCGGCTCTACGTGAACGACTTCGCGCACGACGGGACGCTGCAGCAGATCCTCACGTCGTATCGCGACGGGGAGAGCTACCCGATCGCCGGGCGCGACGAGCTGCTCGCCGCGAATCCCTCGCTGCGCGCGAAGTTCCCGACGTACGCGGCGTTCGGCGCGGCACAGATCGGGGACATCTTCTCCCGGTCGGACATCGCGGGGGCGAAGACGCTCGAGGCGCACACCTTCGCCAGCACGGTCGCGGTCGACCGCGGTGACGGGCGCTTCGAGCTCCGTCCCCTGCCCACGGCGGCGCAGCTCGCGCCGGTGCAGGCGAGCGTGGCCGGCGACCTCGACGGCGACGGCAGGACGGATCTTCTCGTCGCGGGGAACTTCCTCGGCATGACGCCGACGATCGGCCGCCACGACGCGAGCTACGGCCTTGTCCTCCACGGACGCGGTGACGGTCGGTTCGACCCGGTGGATCTCGAGCGCAGCGGCGTCGCGATCACGGGTCAGGTGCGGCGAATGGCGCTCCTCCGCGACGCGAACGGCGCACTGCTCGTGGTCGCCGCGCGCAACGACGACACGCTGGTGGTGCTGCGGGCGGGTGGAAGAACAGCGGTGGCCAGCACGACGGCACGACGTACACCTTCAACGGCCGGACGATGATCGCGATCCTGCTCGTGGTACCCATGCTCCAGGCGCAATCGGCGCTCTACAGCTCGCAGTCATTCACGGTGACCGACACGTCGGTGCGCCAGGGACGCTACGCGGCGGTCGCGGTGTCGCGCGACACCATCCTCTCGAGCTACCCGCGCGCCGCGCACGAGGTGCACTACAAGTTCAGCCTCAACTCGCAGGAGAACGAGTTCCCCCCGGGGACGGAGCACACGCTCTTCCTGCGGCCGCGCGGCGGGAAGCTCGAGACTCCCCTCCACATCTTCGGCGTGCGTCCGGTGCCGCACGTGCCGACTCCCGAGGAGTCGGCGAGCAGCGAGGAGGGGACGGCGCAGATCACCTTCCGCGTCGACATGCGCCCCGTGCTGCGGAGCTTCCGCGAGCGGGGATACTACGACCCGCCTAACGGCCCGCGGATCGCCGCCGGCGACTTCCAGGGCGTCTACGTCATCGGCGACACCCCGCCCCTCACCTGGGACTTCCGCAGCCTCAGGCCCGGCGCGCGGCAGCAGCTCGCGGATCCGGACGGGGACAGCGTCTACACCGTGACCCTCCCGATCGAGGCCACGTACACACGTCCACTCGCCGCCGACGGGCGCGCGCTCTGGGCGCGCCACGCCGATCTCTCCACGTTTCCGACCCTCGAGTCGAAGCAGCGGCTCCTCGACGCGCTCTATCGCATGTCGCTCGAGGAGCTCACCCAGCTCGTGCGTCCCGACGGCGCGCTCTCCGCGGGCGCGAAGTGGGAGGGCGTGTGGACGCGCGACGTCTCGCTCAGCACGATCCTCTCGCTGGCGATGGTCGCCCCCGACGCGACGCGCAGGAGCCTTCTCGCCAAGGTCGATTCCTCGGGACGGATCATCCAGGACACCGGCACCGGCGGCTCCTGGCCCATCTCCACCGACCGCATGGTCTGGTCGCTCGCCGCATGGGAGCTCTACGCCTCGACCGGCGATCGCGACTGGCTGCGCCGCGCGCACGACATCATCGCGCGCTCCGCCGAGGCGGACCTGCACGCGGTGATCGACCGCCGCGCGGCGCTGATGCGCGGCGAGTCATCGTTCGAGGACTGGCGCGAGCAGAGCTATCCGCGGTGGATGGACCCCAAGGACATCTATCAGGGCGAGGCGCTGGGGACGAACGTCATCCACTACGCCACCTATCGCATCCTCGCCGACATGTCGCGCGCGCTCGGCGAGAGCGGGAAGCGCTGGGACGCGATCGCCGACACCCTGCGTGCGGGAATCGACCGCAACTTCTGGCTCGCCGACCGCGGGTACTACGCGCAGTACCGCTACGGGCGCAACTTCATGTCGCTCTCCCCGCGCTCCGACGGGCTCGGCGACGCGCTCGCGGTGATCTACGACGTGCCCGGCGCCGCGCGCCGGTCGCAGCTCGCGCGGCGCGTCCCCGTCACGGAGTTCGGGGAGCCGAGCTTCTGGCCGTACATCCCCGACGTGCCGCTCTACCACAACGCGTCGATCTGGCCCTTCGTGACCACGTACTGGGCGTGGGCGCAGGCCGACGCCGGCAACACCGCGGGCGTGGAGCACGGGCTGGGCGACATCGCGCGCGCGGCGGCGCTCTTCCTCACGAACAAGGAGAACATGGTCGCCGCGACCGGACACTTCGAGGGGACGGTGCTCAACTCCGACCGCCAGCTCTGGAGCGTCGCCGGCACCCTGGCGACGACGTACCGCCTGCTGTTCGGGATGCGCCTCCGTCCGGACCGGCTGGTGTTCGCGCCGATGGTGCCGCCGGCGTACGGCGGCGACAGGACGTTAGGCAATTTCCGCTATCGCGACGCGACGTTACGCATCGTGGTGCACGGCTTCGGGAACGAAGTCGCCTCCGCGACGCTCGACGGGAAGCGTCTCGCGCGCGCCGAGGTTCCGGCGACGCTCACCGGGGCGCACACCGTCGAGCTGACGATGAACGGGCGCTGGCCGGCGGGATCGCTGCACCAGGTGGAGAACCGCGTTGCCCCGATGACGCCACGCGCCGAGCTGCGAGGCGACACGCTGGTGTGGGCGCCGGTGGAGGGCGCGCGCCGCTACCTGGTGCTGCGGAACGGCCAGCGCTCCGCCCCGACGAGCGCGACGAGCCGCGCCATACGTCGCGGCGGTACGCTCGCCGAGTATCAGGTGATCGCGCTCGACTCGGCGGGCACGGAGTCGTTCGCGAGCGATCCGGTGCGCGTCGTCGCGCCGGCGGGGGAGATCACCGTCGAGCCGACGGGCGCGCTCGCGACGCGCGATACCGGGTTCACCGGCGCCGGATACCTGCGCCTGACGCGCGACACGAACACCACGGTCGAGATGACGCTGCGCGTGCCGGCCAGCGGGACGTACTCGATCGATGCGCGCTACGCGAACGGGAACGGCCCGGTGAACAGCGACTCGAAGGCCGCGGTGCGCACGGTGCTCGTGGACGGGAAGGAGGTCGGCGTGCTGGTGATGCCGCAGCGCGGCGTGGACTTCTGGAGCGACTGGGGGTGGACGAACCCGCTCGCG
>DASVXU010000031.1:0-3365 GCA_036392515.1 Gemmatimonadaceae bacterium
TCCTCGACCTGGGGCTCCCGATCCTCTCCGGCCACCTGGGGTTGGTCGCCGAGCTCGCGCGCGAGGGGCGCGACGTCACCGCGGACTACGCCGTCAACGCCTTCAACCAGCACACGGCGGCGGAGGTCCTGCGCCTCGGCGCGCGGCGGGTGACCCTGTCGGTGGAGCTGACCACGGACGAGATGCTGCAGGTGGCGGCGCCCTTCGGCGGCGAGCCGTTCGAGGTGTTCCTCTACGGCCGCCCCGAGGGGATGACGATCGAGCACTGCGTGCTCTCGGCGGCGTTCGACCGCGTCGCGACGACATGCCGCGACCTCTGCGTGCAGAAGCACACGAACGTCACGATCACCGACCCCGCGGGCTACACCTTCCCCGTGGCCACCGATTCGGCGTGCCGAAACCGCCTGCTGCACTCGCGCCCCGTCGAGGGGAGCGAGTACGTGCCGAAGCTGTGGGCGAGCGGGGTGCGCGGCTTCCACGTCGTCTTCAACGTCGCCGGCGAGCCGGTGGCGGAGATCGTGCGCCGCTATCGCCAGCAGCTCGACGCGCTCGCGGCGGGCGCGCGCGACGAGCGGGGCACCGTTCGCGAGCTCGTCCGCTCCGCGTTCACGCGGGGGCATTTCGCGCGTGCGGTCTAGCGACACGCGCGGCGGCGGTTCGATGTCGCGAAGCGCGTGTGGGCTGGCGAGGCTGGCCGCATGACTCGCCCGACGATCGACGCGGCGCGCGCCGCGCTGCAGACCCACTTCGGCTACCCCGACTTCCGTCCCGGCCAGGCCCGCGCCGTCGGCTCCGTGCTCGAGGGGCGCGACACGCTGGTGATCCTCCCGACCGGCGGGGGAAAGTCGATCTGCTACCAGGTGCCCGCGCTCCTGCTCCCGGGACTGACGGTGGTCGTCTCGCCGCTGATCTCGCTGATGAAAGATCAGGTTGACGCGCTCACCGCGCGCGGCCTCCCCGCGGCGTTCGTGAACAGCACTCTCTCGAGCGCGGAGGTCTCCAACCGGCTCGCGGCGGCGCAGCGCGGCGAGATCAAGCTGCTCTACGTCGCCCCCGAGCGCTTCGACTTCGCGAACACCGCCGAGCGCATTGCGCGGATGGGCGTGTCGCTGCTCGCGCTCGACGAGGCGCACTGCATCAGCGAGTGGGGGCACGACTTCCGGCCGAGCTACCTGCGCATGGCGCAGGTGCGCGAGCGACTCGGCAACCCGCCGGTCATCGCGCTCACCGCCACCGCCACTCCCGAGGTCCGGCGCGACATCGCCCGACAGCTGCGGCTCGAGAATCCCGAGACGGTCATCACCGGCTTCGACCGGACGAACCTGCGCTACCACGTCGTCCCGACGCGCACCGACGACGACAAGGACTCCGCGCTCGTCCAGGCCATCCGCGATGCCGAAGGGCTCGCCGTCGTCTATGCGTCCACGCGGCGCGCCGTCGAGCGCGTCGCGCGGGTGCTCGAGCGGGCGCGCATCCCCTCGGTCGCCTATCACGCGGGGCTCGACGACAAGCACCGGCACGAGGTGCAGGACGCCTTCATGCGCGAGGACGTCCGCGCGATCGTCGCGACGAACGCCTTCGGGATGGGGATCGACAAGCCTAACGTTCGCCTCGTCGTCCACCACGCGATGCCGGGGACGCTCGAGGCGTACTACCAGGAAGCCGGCCGCGCCGGACGCGACGGGCTCCCCTCGGACTGCGTCCTCCTGCACAGCTTCCCCGACCGCTTCACCCACGAGTTCTTCATCAAGGGCGCGTACCCGGAGCGTGCCGTCATCGAGCGGGTCTACAACGCGATCACCCGCGACGCCGATCGTGCCGGAAAGCTCGACGATCTCGACGCCGAGCGCCTCGCGCTGCGGGCCGGCGGCAAGACCTCGGCGCGCGAGGTGGAGTCGGTGTTGCGCGTGCTCGTCCAGGCGGGCGCGGTGTTGCGTGAGAGCGAGTCGGCGAGCCGGGTCTTCGTGCGCCTGCTCGCGACCGCGGACCGCATCAAGCGGGAGCTCGGTGCCGACAACGGTCTGGAGCTCGCGCTCCTGCGCGCGCTCTGGAAGTCGGGTGGGGGAGAGCGCGTCTACGACGGCGCCGCGGTCGATCTCGAATCACTGCCGCCAGGCCTTGGCGGCGCGCCCGGAGCGCTCCCGCTGCTCGAGGGGCTGCAGCGGCGCCAGTTCCTCACCTTCGAGCGCGACGGGGGCGGCGCCAGGCTCACGAATCCGGGCGCGCCCCTCGCCGCTGTGCGCATCGACTGGGAGACGCTCGATCGCCGTCGCCGCGGGGACCTCGCGAAACTCGACGCGATGCAGCAGTACGCGTACACGCGCGGTTGCCGCCGCGGCTTCGTGCTTCGATATTTCGGCGATCCGGCAGCTCGTCCGACGTGCGGAGCGTGCGACAACTGCCTGGGCACGCATGTCCCGGCGTCCGACGAGCCGCGCGCAAAGCAGCGCAAGCGCGCCGACGCGCCGCGAGAGCGGCAGCGCTCGCGCGGGCGCGTGGTTGGAACCGACGACGTGCTCGTTCGCTTCGACGAGTCGACCGACGCGCCGGCGCTGGATCCCGAGGCGAGCGCGATGCTCGCCCGGTTGAAGACGCTTCGCACGACGATCGCCCGCGAGGACAAGGTGCCGCCGTACGTCGTCTTTCCGGACCGCACGCTCGCCGAGCTGGCGGTCCGCCGACCGCGCACCACGCATGCGATGGCCGAGGTGCGGGGCGTGGGACCGACGAAGCTGGAAAAGTACGGCGAGCGCTTCCTCGCCGTCCTGCGCGACGAGACCACCGAAGCCGCCTGACGAGGACACTTGGACGATTCGCTGTACTTCACCGAGCAGCACGTCGCCGTGCGCGACATGGTCCGCGAGTTCGCGCGCACCGAGGTCGCTCCCGTCGCGCGCGAGCTGGACGCGAGCGCGAAGTTCCCGTGGGAGAACGTCAGGCGCATGGGCGAGCTCGGGCTCCTCGGCATCCCGTGGCCCGAGGAGCTCGGCGGCGCCGGCCTCGACCTGATCAGCTACATGATCGCCATCCACGAGATGGCGAAGGTCGACGCCTCGCACGCGATCACGATCTCCGCGCACACGACGCTCGGAACGTCGCCCATCGTGAACTTCGGCACCTCCGAGCAGAAGCGCCGCTACGTCCCGCTGCTCGCGACGGGAAAGGTGCTCGGCGGCTTCGGCCTCACCGAGCCTAACGCGGGAAGTGACGCGGGCGGCACGCGGACCACGGCGCGGCGGAAGGGCGCGAGCTACGTGCTCAACGGGAGCAAGATCTTCATCACGCACGGCGGCGTCGGGGAGATCTTCGTCGTCACCGCGGTGACCGATCCGGCGAAGGGCACGAAGGGGATCAGCTCCTTCATC
>DASVXU010000032.1:0-2790 GCA_036392515.1 Gemmatimonadaceae bacterium
GTCGAAGAAGGTGCCGAGCCGGTTCACCTCGAACAGCTCGCGCGCCAGCACCGGCGCGAGGTCGAAGCGGAAGCCGTCGACGTGCATCTCCGTCACCCAGTAGCGCAGACTGTCCATGATGAGCTGGATCGTCCGCGGGTGCAGCATGTTGAGGCTGTTCCCCGTGCCGGTGAAGTCGGTGTAGAAGCGCGGGTTGTCGGGCTCGAGCCGGTAGTACGCCTTGTTGTCGATGCCGCGCAGCGAGAGGGTGGGGCCCATGTGATTCCCCTCCCCCGTGTGGTTGTACACGACGTCGAGGATCACCTCGATCCCGGCGCTGTGCAGCTTCTTCACCATCGACTTGAACTCGTACACCTGGTGCATCAGCCCGCCGCGCGCGTAGCGGACGTCGGGCGCGAAGTAGCCGATGGAGTTGTAGCCCCAGTAGTTCGTCAGCCCCTTGTCGGCGAGGTGCCGGTCGGTGACGAAGTGGTGCACGGGGAGCAGCTCGAGCGCGGTGATGCCCAGCGACAGCAGGTGCTCGATGATCGGGTCGGCGACGAGCCCGAGGTAGGTGCCGCGGATGTCCTCGGGGACGCCGGGGTGGCGCGCGGTCATCCCCTTCACGTGCGCCTCGTAGATCACCGTGCGGTTCCACGGGGTGCGCGGCGGGCGGTCGTTCCCCCAGGTGAACGCCGAGTCGACGACGACGCTCTTCGGCACGCCGGCGGCGCTGTTCGCGAAGTCGGGCTCGAGGTCTTCCTTCGGCGAGCCGACCTTGTACGCGAAGAGCGAGTTGCTCCACTTGATCGACCCGCTGATAGCCTTCGCGTACGGGTCGATGAGGAGCTTGCCGGGGTTGAAGCGGTGGCCTTCCTCGGGCTTGTACGGCCCGTGGACGCGGTAGCCGTAGAGCTGCGCGGGCCGCGCGTCGGGGAGGTAGCAGTGCCACACCTGGTCGGTGCGCTCGCGCATCGGGATCCTGGCGAACTCCTCGCCGTCCTCGTTCCTGTGGAAGAGGCAGAGCTCGACCGCCGTCGCGTTCTCCGAGAAGATGGCGAAGTTCACCCCTTCGCCGTCCCACGTCGCGCCGAGTGGATAGGGCTGCCCGGGCCAGACTCGCATGCCTAACGTTGCTCCCGGCGGAACACGACCGCCGCGTATGGAGGAAGAGTGATTGCGTCGCCGGCCGCGTCGTAGCTCCGATGCGCCGATGCCGCGCCTGGCGGCTGGTACGCGGTGTCGGTTGTGGAGAGCAGCGCCGTGACGGGCCCGCCCTTCGGGATCGGAATGGGGTTGTCGCGGTCGGTCAGGTTGTAGACCGCGAGGAGGCTGGAAGCTGGAAGCTCGAGGCTGGAGGCGACGGCGGCCGCTGCCGTCGACGCGGTCGCGTCCAGCCTCCTGCTTCCAGCCGCCCCCAGCTCGACCGCCATCCACCCCCTCGCTGCATCGAACGCCACCACCGGCGCCGGCCCCCCGGGCCGCAGCGCGCGCTCGCGCTTCCGCAGCGCCAGCAGATCTCGATACAGCGCCAGCAGCTCCTTGTGCGGCGACTTCTCGCGCGACGACCAATCGAGCTTCGAGCGGCAAAAGGTCTCCTCGCTCTGTGGGTCGGGGACCTCGTCCCCCCACCCGAACGCCTCGAACTCCTTCTTTCGCCCAGTCCGCACCGACTCGACGAGCTTCTCGTCGCCGTGACTGACGAAGTACTGGAAAGGGCGCCTCTCCCCGTACTCCTCGCCCATGAACAGCAGGGGCACGTACGGCGTCAGCAGCAGCAGCGCGGCGGCGAGCTTCTGTTGCGGGAAGGAGACGAGCTCCGACAGCCGCTCCCCCGCCGCGCGGTTTCCCACCTGGTCGTGGTTCTGGATCGCGATCACGAAGTGGTCGCCGCTCACGTCGCTCGGCGGCGCGCCATGATGCCGCTTCCGGTGCCGCGAGTACCGCCCCGCGTAGTGGAAGCGCTCGGCGATCGCGCTCGCCAGCGGCTCGACCCCGCCGAAGTCCGCGTAGTAGCCCTTGTCCTCGCCGGAGAGCAGCGCGTGCACGGCGTGGTGGAAGTCGTCGCTCCACTGCGCGTCGAAGCCGTAGCCGCCGACATCCGGCGGGCGCACGACCTTCGGGTCGTTGAGATCGCTCTCGGCGATCACGACGACCTGCCTGCCCAACGCACGTCCCTGCTCGTGCACCCGCTCCACCAGCTCGGCGAGCACGTGCGTCGCGCCGAAATCATAGATCCCGTGGATCGCGTCCAGCCGCAGCGCGTCCACGTGATACTCGGTTACCCAGTAGAGCGCGTTCTCGATCACGAAGCGCCGCACCTCCGAGCTGTCGGCGCCGTCGTAGTTCACCGCCGGACCCCACGGGGTCTTGTACGTCTCGGTGAAGTAGGGCCCGTAGAGCGGGAGGTAGTTCCCCTCCGGCCCCACGTGGTTGTAGACGACGTCGAGCACCACGGCGAGCCCCGCGCGATGGGCAGCGTCGACGAAGCGCCGCAGCCCTTCCGGTCCGCCGTACGCGCTGTGCGGCGCGTAGAGCGAGACGCCGTCGTACCCCCAGTTCCGCGAGCCCGGGAACTCCGCCACCGGCATGATCTCGACCGCGGTGATGCCTAACGCCTTGAGCTCACCGAGCCGGGCGATGGCGGCGTCGAAGGTCCCCTCCGCCGTGAAGGTGCCGACGTGCAGCTCATAGATCACGTAGTCGGCGACGGGTCTCCCCTTCCACCCCGTATCGCTCCAGCGGAACGTTCCCGGATCGACGACGCGCGACGCGCCGTGCACGCCATTGGGCTGCCAGCGGCTCACCGGA
>DASVXU010000033.1:0-3684 GCA_036392515.1 Gemmatimonadaceae bacterium
GTGCAGCGACAGTGCATCCTGCCGATCGTCTTCGATGGCTATCGCATCGGAGGCGCCTACCGGATCGACTTGCTCGTCGATCGCCAACTCGTCGTCGAGGTCAAGAGCGTCCAGCGGATTCTTCCACTGCACGAGGCGCAGGTGCGTACGTACTTGCGAATGAGCGGGCATAAGGTCGGGCTGGTGCTCAACTTCAACACCGTCCTCCTGCGAGACGGCATCCGGCGCATCAGCGTCTGAGCATGTGCTGACTCCGACCATGGCGTGACGCGCCGTTTCGTCGCACCTTTCCGGAGACCGGACCTTCTCCCCCCCGACCCGGAAGGGCGCCGTGACATACCACCTCCTTCAGCCCGACGGAAGCTTTCGCGCGAGCGAGGAGCCCGGTACGCTCGGTGGAAACGCGACGCTGAAGATCTACGGGCGCCTGGACTGCGCACGCGCCGTCGCTTCCATCCCTCATGGCTACGCGCGGCATCGCGTCTTCTTCGCCGACGAGAATGCCGCGATCGCTGCCGGCTTTCGGCCGTGTGCGCGCTGCCTCCCCGAGCAGTACGCCGTCTGGAAGGCGGGGCCGAGCGGGACGCGGCCCTATCCGTGGACGCAGCGCCCGCATCTCCAGCACATGACGGCCGATCCGCGCGAGATCTCCGAGCCCGAGCGCGAAGTCTCGACCGCGCGCGTCCTCGCCGCCTCGCCCGCCGAGGTGTTCGACGCCTTTCGCGATCCCGAGCGGCTCGCGCGCTGGTGGGGGCCGGAAGGGTTCCGCAGCACCTTCGGCGACTTCGACTTTCGCGAGGGCGGCCACTGGGTGTTCGTGCTGCACGCACCCGACGGAACCGACTACCCCAACCACAACGTCTTCCACGAGATCGTCCCCGACCGGCGCGTCGTGATCGATCACGTCGAGGGACACTGGTTCCGTCTGACCGCGACGCTCGACCCCACCCCCGCCGGCGGGACGCGCATCGGCTGGAACCAGCGCTTCGACTCGCGCGAGGAGCGCGATCAGGTCGCGCGCTACGTCATCCCCGCGAACGAGCAGAACCTCGATCGCCTCGAGGCCGAGCTCGAGCGCGGCCGATAGCGCCAGCACCGCGCCACGTTAGGCAGCCCATCCCGCGCGCCGCGGCGCGGGTGATGCAACACCGGTCAGCGGGACGAGCAGCGCTCGTCCCCATCCATCCGCGCTCATCGGTGCAGCCATGCCTCTTCAGTACGAGAACCTCGATCCCGTCACCCGCCGCTTCGCGCTCGCCGAGCTCGACCACGACATCGAGCACGGCGACTTCCACGCCTCGGAGCGGCTGCGTCCGACGACCGTCGCCGAGTACCAGCATCTGCTCCGCGACGCCATCCGCTACTACGACGACCTCTGGCTCGAGGACCGCGTCGACGACCTGCTGATCGACTTCGAGCCGCGTCGCACGCGCGGCGGCGGCACCACCACCGCGAAGGTCCCCGAGATGGCCGCGCGCATGCTCGCCGAGCACGACTTCAACCTCTACTACATGCGCGGCGTCGCTCGGCGGGCGATCGAGGAAGGACGCCAGGTCGTCGAGGTGTATCGCGCGCGCCTCTCGCTCGAGCCGCGCGCGGCGTCGGCGGAGCTCGAGGGACGTCGGCTTCCCGCGGGTGAGATCATCACCATGCTGCGCAGCCATCCGGGCGACGACGTCCCCGTGCCTGTACTCGGCCGCCAGAACTCCGGGCTGAGCGTCAGGCTCGTCTAGCGGACGCGCGCGAAGGTGCGCCGCACGCGCTCGGAGCGGCGCCAGTAGAGCCACCAGAGCAGCGCGTAGGCGCCGGTGCGCAGGTCGCCGAGCAGGGCGACGTAGCGCGACGCGGCGAGGCCGGTCGTCGTCGCGCCCAGCGCGCTCAGCGTCGCGTGGAGCTGCGAGTACACCTTCGCGATGAGCAGCGCGTCGATCACCGCGATCGCGAGCACCGCAGCGAGGTATCCGCGATAGAACCCCGGCGCGCGCGGGCTTCCGCGGAAGACGAGAAAGAGCCCCGTCAGGATCCCCGCGAGGCGGAAGACCTGCGACACCGCCTCGAACAGCAGCGTCGGCCGGAACCATGTCGAGTCCGCGCCTAACGCCCACGTCGGGCCGCTGAAGCCGGCGACGGTGCGCGGGAGCTGGTAGCCGAGCATCACCGCGCTGACGAGCTGCGTGAGGACGAAGAGGAGAAGCAGCCCGCCGACGCCGGTCTCTCCGCCGTACGCGCCGAAGCGGCGGTTGCGCCGTGCCGTCACGCGGTCCAGCCGCGCGTCAGAGGAGCGGCGGTCACGCGGTGGGCGTCACGCCGCGTCCGAGATAGAACATCACGACGGCGAGCAGCAGCAGGAGCACGACGAGTCCGAGGAGCCAGGGCGCGCGCTGGCGAAAGCGCGCCCGCTCCGTCGCGCGGTCGAAGTAGTAGCGGCCCGGGGACGCCTCGCGCACGAGCCCCTGCGCCATCAGCCGCTCCAGCCGCCGCCGGTCGGCCGCGCTGATGTCGTCGAGCGGCTGAGCCGTCTCGGGGCTCACCGCGCCGCGCCGCCGCAGGATGTCGATCGGCCGCCGCGAGATGATCACGATGAAGACCGCCAGCAGCGCGATCCAGGTCGGAAGCAGATTGCGCATCGGAACGTCACCCCACGCAGTTATGGATTCGCCGCCTTCACCGGCGCGCTGAGCTTCGAGACACCGTTCTCGTCGAAGCTCTCCACCGCGAACCAGTACTCCTGTCCGACGTTCAGCGCGCGCACCTCGAGCGAGGTCGGCGCGTCGGCCCAGACCTGATACGTCTGACGGATCTTGTCCGGCGCGATCCCCCATCGGACGTTGTAGCCGACCGCGCCCGGCACCGGCGACCAGCTCACGAAGGCGTTCCGCTCGTCCCCGTCGCGCTTGACCGTCACCGATCCCGGTGTCGCCGGTGCCGCGCCGTCGCCCGTGCCGAAGACGCGGATGTCGCTGATCGCGAGATTCGGCGCGGCGACCGAGCCGTGGACGTAGCGCACGTACCGCAGCCGCTTCGCCGCGGGAAGCTCGACGTACGCGTTGGGCCTGTCGCGCGTCTCCCGCGAGAGGTCGGCGATCGTCGTCCACGTCTTCCCGTCGCGCGAGCCGAGGACGCGGAAGCGCGCCGGATAGACGGAATCGGTGCCGAAGCGGTTCGACTTGTAGTCGGTGAAGTTCACCTGCACCGCGCGCACGGTGTACTCGCGGCCGAGGTCGATCGTCGCGGTCTGGCCCGGTGCGCTGGTGCGCGCGACCCAGAAGGTGCGCGGGTTCTCGTCGGTGAGGTTGCTCGCGGGAAAGGAGTCGAGCGCGGTGCTCGCCGTCGCCTGCTTGCGGTAGGAGAGCAGCATCCAGCCGGCGAAGAGCTCCTCGCTCCGCGTCCAGCGCTTCGTCGGCGCGAGGTGCGGGAAGTCGCCGAAGCGCGTGTCGGCGTACATGTCTCCGTCCGCGTCGAACCCCGCGGGGTGGAGCACCACGCGCCGCTCGAAGTTCCAGTTCACCGCGACCCACGCGGTGCCGGTGTTCCACCAGTTGCCGTGCACGTCCTGGAACGTGTTGCCGTGTCCCGCACCCTGCACGAAGCCGCCGGGCTTGTACGCCACGGGGTTGTACGGCGCGTAGGTGAACGGACCAAGCGGGTCGCTCGCGACGTAGGTGCCGGTCGCGTAGACGTTGT
>DASVXU010000034.1:0-3685 GCA_036392515.1 Gemmatimonadaceae bacterium
GCCCGCGCGCCACGCGGCCAGCAGCCCGACGATCTCGACCGCCCCCGGGCCGTCCGACGGCGTCGCCGGGTGCAGGGCCGAGTCCGCGCGTCCAGGGAATCCGAGCATGCGCTCCTGAGAAGCGGTCCGCCGCGAGCTTCGCGCGCGGTCCGCGGCTCCGCAAGGGCACGGGCGCTGCGGCCGGTCCAGGCCGCAGCGCCCGCATGTGACTACGCCGTGACCGTCGGCTGCGCGGTCGCCTCGATGATCTCGCTGCGCGACGTGATGACGTCGTCGATGATCCCGTACGCCTTCGCCTCCTCCGCCGACATGTAGCGGTCGCGGTCGAAGTCGCGCTCGATCTGCTCCACCGGGCGCCCGGTGTGCTGCGACATCAGCTCGTTCATCTTCTGGCGCAGGTAGAGGATCTCCTTCGCCTGGATCTCGATGTCGGCCGCGGTGCCCTGCGCGCCGCCCGACGGCTGGTGGATCATGATGCGCGAGTGCGGGAGCGCGAGACGCTTCCCCTTCGCGCCGGCCGCGAGCAGGAACGCGCCCATGCTCGCCGCGAGTCCCATGCAGATCGTGCTCACGGGGCTCTTCAGGAACTGCATCGTGTCGTAGATCGCGAGCCCCGCCGAGACGCTGCCGCCCGGCGAGTTGATGTACAGGTGGATGTCCCGCTCCGGGTTGTCCGCCTGCAGGAAGAGCAGCTGCGCGATGACGATGTTCGCCACATCATCGTTGATCGGCGTGCCGAGGAAGATGATGCGGTCCATGAGGAGCCGCGAGAAGATGTCGTAGGTGCGCTCGCCACGGCTCGAGCGCTCGATGACGTACGGCGGATAGATGGTCGGCATGTCGATCGTCGGTGTGATGCGTTAGGCGGCGCCGCGGTCTACTCGACCGTGTTCCGCTCCTTCAGCCACGTGAACACCTTCTCCTCGGTGATGCTGCGCTCGATCTCGCGGAGGCGCCCCGCCTTCTGCAGCGACGCGTACACCTCGGACGGGTTCGCGCCGCGCTTCTGCGCGACGTCGGCGACGCGATCGTCGATGTCCGCCTCCGTCGCCGTCAGCCCCTCCTTCTCGGCGATCGTCTCGATCACCAGGTCGCGCCGCACCTGGCGCTCGGCGACCGGACGGAACTCCTGCGAGAAGCGCGGACGCTCCTCCTCCGGCACCTGGAACTGCTGCAGGTACGCGTCGCTGAGCTGCGCGACCCATCCCTCCGGCACGTCGAACGGGTTCGCCGAGATGACCTCGTCGAGCAGCTGCTGCCGCACCTGCGACTCCGCCTCACGCTCGGCGTGCGACTCGAGGTCCTTGCGCACCGCTTCCTTGAGCGCGTCGAGGGAATCGAAGTCGCCGACGTCGCGCGCGAAGGCGTCGTCGAGCGCGGGAAGGGACTTCCGCTTCACGTCGAGCAGCTTCATGCGAACGGTGCGCACCTGGCCGCGCTGCGCCTCGTTCGGGAAGTCCTCCGGCCACTTCACCGGCCGCTCGACCGTCTCGCCCGGCTTCGCCTCGAGGATCAGCTCCTCGATCGCCGGGATCGCCTGCCCCTCGCCGATGACGAGCGGGGGATACTGCGTGCTCTCCCCGATGACGCCGTTCTCGTCCGCCATCGCCAGCTCCACCGTCACCTGATCGCCGGGGAGCGGCTTGTCCTCGACGGGCGCCCACGCCGCGCGCTGGTCGCGGAGGGTGTCGAGCTGCTCGTTGAGCTGCTGCTCGCCGATCTGCTGCGCGGGGCGCTTCACGCGGAAGCCGCTCGTCCGCTGGAGGTTCAGCTCCGGCCGCACCTCGACGTGGAGCTCGAAGGTCAGCGGCTTTCCCTCGTCGAAGTGGAGATGGTGGACGTGAGGCTGCGACGCGGGCTGGAGCTTCTCGCGCTCCATGACCTCCTTGAACGCGTCCTGGACCAGCGACTCGAGCGCCGCCTGGCGGATCGCCTCTCCGAACTTCTTGCGGACGATCGCCGCCGGTGCCTTCCCCGGACGGAAGCCGGGGAGCCGCGCCTGCGACGCATAGCGTCGCGCCGCCTTGTCCTCGGCATCCCTCACCGTTTCGACCGGAACCGATACCTCGAGCAGCCGCTCGAGCCCTTCGCTCTTCTTCGTCGTGACCTGGATGTCCATGGTGCTCGCGGATTGTCGTACGCCGGGCGCCTCGGCCCGCTGCTCTAAAGATAACCGGGGGGTGGAGCAGGGAGGTACAGCCGGTCCGGGAGGGCCCCGCGCCATTCGCCAACCCGCGCCGGGGGCTGCATGTTCCCCGGCGCCCGTTCCGGTCCTTCAACCTGTTCCCAGCCTCAGATGCGCCTTCCGCACCTCGTTCCGCTGCTCGCGCTCGCGTCGCTCGCCCCCGCGGCGCGCGCGCAACAGACCAGCGCCGCGCCCAGGACCTCGGCGGTCTCGATCCAGCCGTTGAGCGCCGTCGCCGGGATCTATGCGCTCGAGTACGAGCACGCGACCAGCCGGCATCTGAGCATCGGCGTCGGCGGCACCTTCTCCAGGCAGTCCGGAAGCGATTGGTTCGGCGAGGGGGACAGCAAGGTCACGTATGCGTCGGGCGACCTGAAGCTGCGCTACTACCCGGAAGGCCGTGCGCTCGCCGGATTTTCCGTCGGAGCGCTCGCCGGCTACGTCAGTGCGCGCGAGACGAGCAAGAGCTACTTCGCGGGCGCCACGCAGACGACACGATCGAACGGCAGCGCGCCCGCGTTCGGCATCAGCCTCGACTACACCTGGCTGCTCGGTGGCAGCCGCTCCTTCTACCTCGCGCTCGGCGCCGGCGCGAAGAGACTTCTGCTCAAGCAGAGCGACGTGCCCGACGCGCTCACGACATACCCGACCGCGCGCATCTCGGTCGGCTACGCGTTCTGAGAGGCTCCCGTTAGGCGATGGTGACGCGTCGCGGCACGCCGGGGTTTGCCCGAGCGTCCCGCGATTCATTTCCAGCTTCGGAGGCCCCATGCGTGCTCTCGCGTTCGCCCTCGTGCTCGTCGCGCTACCGGCCGGTGTCGGCGCCCAGGCCGCTGGATCGCCACCCGCGCCGGCAGGACAGACGGTGTTCTCGATCCAGCCCTGGCATCCCGACGTCGCGGGGCCACGGCTGGAGCTCGAGCGAGTCGTGATGCGGAAGTTGTCGGTCGTGCTCGGAGCGGAGCTCGCGCTCTCGAAGCCGCTGGGCGAGCCCGCGAACCCGGCGGTGTCGCGTGCAGACATCGGCGTCCGCTATTACACTCGCGGCCCCGCGCTGAGCGGCGCGTTCGTCGGGTTGTACGGCGGGTACGACCGGGTAATCAAGGGTTACACCCTCGACCAGTACCGGCGAGTTCCGACCGCGTTCGGCGGCGCGACGCTCGGATACAACTTCGTGCTCTTCCGCCGGGTGATCGTCGCCCCGGCGTTCGGGTTCGAGTACGGGCGACAGACTCCGTCGGGCGGCGGGCGCGCCTTCAACAGCTATCCGCGGATCGGATTCGGCATCGCGTTCGAGTGATACAAGCCGGCGTGGTGGGTGGATCTGTCAGCTGCCCCGCTCAGGCGCTCCGGGCCACCAGATCGGCGACGATCTTTCCCGAGCTGATCACACCCGGGAGTCCCGCTCCCGGGTGCGTCCCCGCTCCAGCGAAGTAGAGGTTCGGGATGTCCTCGCTCCGGTTGTGCGGCCGGAACCAGGCCGACTGCATCAGCACCGGC
>DASVXU010000035.1:0-15259 GCA_036392515.1 Gemmatimonadaceae bacterium
GAACTCGCCGACGTAGCTCGCGTCGCTGCGCCGCTTGAAGCTCTGCACCTGGTACGTCCCCTCGAAGCGCAGCTTCTGGCTCGGCCGCACCGTCACGCCGTAGCTCGCGAAGACGATGTTCGCCGACTGCCACTCGAAGAAGTTCTCGTCGTGCCCCCAGAGATAGAGCGCGTTCGCCGAGAGCTTCTGCCATTCGGGGGTCGTCGCCGACAGCACCCAGTCCTGATTCGGGATGCGCGCGGTGCCGCGGAAGGCGATCGTGTCGCCGGGGCCGCGGAGGATCCGGTAGCGGGCGTAGAGCGCGGGATCGTAGCCGAAGCTCTCCGTGAGCAGCGCGAAGCTGCCCTGCCACCCGCCGCGCATCGTCGCGGCGAGGTTGAAGTGGAGCAGCTTCTCGATCGCGTCCCTCTGGTGGACGAACTGCCGGTAGCGCCAGCGCCCGTAGACGACGGGGCTGAAGCTGAAGGTCTCGAGCCAGCTCCCCTGCGGGGCGGTGTACGTCAGGCGGTGGTCGAGCCCGACCGCGACGAGCCCGCCGCGGCCGATGTAGCCGCTCTGCGTGCGGAAGCGCTCGTCCACCGCGTCGATGGAGTAGCGGATGCCTAACGCGCGGCCGTTGCGGCTCGCCACGGCGCCCCAGAGCGGCGCCGCGCGCGGCGAGACGACGCCGTCGCGCGTCCAGCTCTGCGCGTACTGTCCCTGCAGGCCGTAGATCCCGCGCACCCACCGCCCGTCCACGTCGCCGACGTGGTTGTATCCCTCGCCCGTCAGGCGCCCGGTGTAGGTCATCCCGAGCCGCGAGCTGCCGCCGAGATCGCGCTGCAGGCGGACGATGTTGAACACCGGGTTCACGCGGCCGAAGGGCGTGTCGGTGCTGCGGTCCACGGCCGAGAGCAGCGCCACGTTGAGCCCCGACGTCTTCCCCGTCAGCTTCCCCGCCGCGACGGGCTGCACGATCCGCCGCGTGTAGACGAGGCTGTGCGGCGTCGCGAACTGCTCCGTCCCCTCGAGGAAGAAGGGCCGCTTCTCGGCGAAGTACAGCGACTGCCGCGGATCGAAGACGAACTGCCCCGCGTCGCTCTCCACCTGCGAGAAGTCGGGATCAGCCGTCGCGTTGAGGGTCATGTTGTTCGTGATCCCCCAGCGCACCGTCGCGCCGATCTTCGGGTCGTCCGCCGCGTAGTTCCACGCGCGCGAGCCGTTCGCGACGACTGGCGCGCCGCTCGTGCGCTGGGTGACCTCGGGGGTGACGTCCACCACGAGCCCGCGATGCAGCTCCGTCATCCCCTCGAGCGTCCCCGACTGGCCGAGGAAGGAGAGCGTCGCGCGCCTGGCCGGCGTCCACGAGTCCTCGTGCTTCGAGTGCTGCACCATCCGCACGACGTTGAGCCCCCACGTCTGCTCCGCCGAGCCGGGATACTTGATGCTCTTGAAGGGGATGCGCAGTTCGACCTCGTAGCCGTACGGCGTCAGCCGTCCCTTCGACTGGAAGACGAAGTCGGGGTTGAGGTCGGCCTGGTCGCGCGAGGTCGCGTGCGACATGAAGTCGTTCTGCCGCGCGGCGTTCGTCTCGACGAGCATCCCGTCCATCTGCACGCCCAACGGGTTGACGCCGAACACCATCGCCTGGCGCCCGTCGTTGAAGGTGCCGAGCAGGAGCTGGATGTTGTCGTCGCTGTCGATCCGGTCGCGCGCGGCGAGCGTCGCGCGCGGGGCGCCGTGCGGCTCGAAGGCGCGGATCCCGAAGTGGATCGCCGTCGCCGAGTACCACACGTACACCTCCGTCGAATCCTCGGCGGGGACTCCGTCCACCGGAGAGAACTGCGAGAACCCGGTGAGGAGCGCGGCGTCCTTCCACTGCGCTTCCTCGAGGCTTCCGTCGACTGTGGTGCCGGCTTCGTCGAGCCGCGGCGGCTTGACCCGCGTCTCTCCGGCGCGGCCATGATAGACGGCGGCGCGCGGCGTGTCGCCATCATGCGCGATGCGCGAGGCATGCGCGCGCGACGGCGCGAGGAGCGCCAGCGCGACGAGCGCGCCGGAGAGTCGGGGAGCGATGGCGGACATTGCGCAGGGGGTTCGTGCCGACCGCAGCATACCATCCCCCGCCGCGCGGGCAAGTTAGGATCTGGTAAGAAGCGCCCTCATGCCGGCGCGGGCCGCATGCGGAGCGCCCCCACCCCAAGGCAATGACCGGACGCGGGGCCGGCGGGTCGTCGCGGGGGCTCACCGGAGCAGCAGCCAGAGCACCGCGATCGCGAGCAGGATCACCAGCGCGACCAGCAGCGACATCGCGCACGACCGTGCCGGAAGCGCGGTCCGCCCCGGCGCGACGACCACCGGCGGCCGATCGGGCTGCGAGATCGTGATGCCGGGGGCAGGTGCGGCGCCCGGGTCCCACACGACGTCCACGACGTACGAGCCGTTCCCCGCGTCCGAGATGGGCGTCGCGAGCGTGCTTCCGGGCGCGCCCGCGACGGTGAAGTCGCCGAGGCGTCCGGGACCGAGGTAGTTCCCGTACTGGTCCATCGGCGTGAAGGTGAGCCGCACCGTGCGAGGGCCTGGTCCGCCATCGCCGATCGGTGTCACCTCGACGCGCGTCTTCCCGGGATCGATCCCCACCGAGACGTACGCCGACCACGACGTCTCGCGCGACGTCGTGCATCCCTCGCCGAACTCGGCGCGTGCCCTGAACGTGTAGTGTCCCTCGTGGCGCGTGAGGTTCGGCAGGACGTTCATGTACGTCCCGTCCGGCTCGAGCTTGTGATAGAGGTGCGTGTCGTCGTCGAAGAG
Source organism: Gemmatimonadaceae bacterium (assembly GCA_036392515.1). Taxonomy (GTDB): domain Bacteria; phylum Gemmatimonadota; class Gemmatimonadetes; order Gemmatimonadales; family Gemmatimonadaceae; genus JABFXC01. Next base: position 2,791 of record DASVXU010000035.1, read on the forward strand.
CGGGAAGGTGCGCGTCTGCGAGGGGATGAGCGCTCCCCCCCGCGCCTCCTCGAGGTCGAGAAGCGCGCTCGCGCGCGCGTCGAGCGTCTCTCCGCCGACGACGCGCGCCGGCCGCAGTCCTTCGCGCGCGAGGATGTTGCCAGCGCCGTCGCCCGGCGCCTCCACATCGACGGTCACCGTCGCGTCGACGCGCTCGCCGTCGGCCCAGCGGAGCGACACGCGCGGCTCGATCGCATCGCCGGTGTAGTAGTGGCGGGTCTCCGGAGGCCGCATGACCGGGCCGCCGTCGACGACGGTCGAGAGGAAGAAGCGCTCGGCCGGGAGCGCGGCGCCCGCGGCGTCGAGCTCCCCGCCCCGCCCGCCGGGGCGCGAGACGCGCGCGATCCACGTTCCGTCGCGCTGCCCGGCGAGCGGGAGGGGGATGCGCAGGAACTGCCACGCCTCGCCGCGCCGCGAGGTCACTCCCGCGGTGGTCGCGTCCACCTGCGTTCCATTCGGAGTGGTGAGGGTCAGCGTCAACGCGTTCGCCGGATGCTCCCAGCCGAGGATGACCGTGATCGTGTCCTCGCCGCAGACGCCGAACGACACCGGTGCCGCGCTCGTCGCGCCGGCGGCGATGACGTAGAAGGGATCGAACGACGATCCCGTCTGGAAGATGTTGCCGAAGGCGAGCACGAAGAACTTGCGGAGCGAGAGCCCTTCTCCGGCGCGCGTGTACATCCCGCGGTGACGCGAGGCGAGCTGCGTGAGCAGCGCGCCGTCCAGGTCCCCCGTGCCGCCGAAGCCGATGATCGAGAGGTTGCGCGGGTCGATCTGGCCCTCGACCGCCGCGATCATCGGGGGCGAGTTCTGCATCCCGTCGGTCATCAGCAGCACGTACGGCGCGTTGGTCGTCGCCGTCGGCGCGGGGAACTGCTGCAGCGCCGTCTGCAGTCCGCCGCCGATGCTCGTGCTTCCTCCCGCGGCGATCGCGCCGACGACGCCGGCGTTGCGCGCCGGCGCCGGCCCGATCAACGCGTCGACGCTCGCCGTCGTCGCCTGCGCGAGCGCGGCCTCGAGCGTCACCGTGTGGCTGAAGGAGACGACCCCCGCGCGGTGCGTGCGGTCGGTGCGGATCAGATCGAGGAAGAGCGCGGCGGCGCGCTTCGCCTCCGTCATCTTCGTGTCGCCGCTCACCCCCGTGAGGCTCATGCTCCCCGAGCGGTCCAGCACAAGCATCACGTCGACGTCCTTCGCGGGCGCCGGAGGAGTCGCCATGTCCTGGACGATCGCGGTCGCTCCCTGTCCGCGATTGTTGAACGCGCCGTAGACCCAGTCGTTCACCGCGACGATCTGCTTGTTCATGTCCAGCACCGGCGATCCGGAGCTTCCGTTGTCGGAATCGCAGGCGTAGGTCACCGTCGTGGCGTCGAGCGAGAGAACCTTGCACGACGGGTCCGCGGGCTGGCGCGAGATCTTCTTCGGAACGCCGCGCGGGTGATGGACGACGAACAGCTCCTCGCCGACCATCGGGATGGTCGTCCGGAAGGAGAGCGGCGGGGCGCCGACGCTCAGGCCGCCGGTCTCGAGCTGCGAGATGCTGTAGTCGAGCACGGGCCGCGTGTCGCCCGCCGCGCGCGCCGCGCCCGACACCACGACGCGCTTGATCTTCCAGAAGCGCGGCGCGTACCCGGCGGGTCGCGTCCCGTCGCAGTTGGTCTGATAGTCGAGCGTGAACGACGCGGACGCCGCCTCGGCATCCGTGGACAGACAGTGTGCGGCGGTGAGGATGAGGTCGGGCCCGACGAGCGTCGCGGTGCAGCTCGAGACGACCCCGGCGTGCACCGAGACGAACATCCCGACGCTGCGCGCCGCGTCGCGCATCGTCCCCGGCGCGACGCAGGCGATGTTCTCCCAGCTCGGCTGCGAGCTCGCCGGCGTCACCCCCGAGGGGTTGAAGTACGTCGGCTCGGTGTACGGCGAGGAGAGCAGGAAGAGATCGGCGTTGGTGTTTCCGCCGTTCGCGCCGTCGGCGCCGCCGTTGAGCAGCGGCTCGCCGCGCCCGTACTCGACGATCGATATCGTCGCCGCGGCGCTGCCGACGTAGCGCAGCGTGACGCTGTTCCCGCCAGCGGGACGCGTCCAGAAGCTCTGCCCGGAGGCGCTGGTGAAGACGTCGGTGTCGTAGCCGAGGTCCACCTCCACGCGCGCGCCGGCGGGAATCCCCGCGGTCGTGAGGTGGAGGAGCAGGAACTTCGTTCCCCCATTGGGCGCGGTCGGGGGGGAGAAGACGACCTGCCAGACGTTCGGGGCGACCTGCGTGCCGATGTTGGGCCCGACGTCGACGGTCGGGCTCTGCTGGAGCAGAGAGCCGAGTCGGTGGCTCATGAGCGTTCTCTCATCTGCTGCGGGTCGGCTGCACCGCGCCCGCGTCGGCGCCGCGAAGAGCGTACGCTCTTTTTGTCGAGATTGCAACTAATTCGCGGCCGGGGCGGGAGCGGACGGGCGCGCCTCTCGCCCCTTCCCTTCCCCCGTCCTCGCCCCCATGTTGCCGCGACCTCGCCGACCCGACAGGAGAGCACCGTGCACGCGCAACGTCCCCGCATCCTCGTCTCGCTCTCCGCCGCCGCGTTCGTCGCCGCGTGCACGCCGCGTCCCGCGCCGACGCCCGCCGCGGCTCCCGCCCCCTCCCCCGCCGAGCAGCGGCTGCACACCGACTGGGCCTGGCTCGGACGCTACCGCGCGGACAATGCCGCGTTAGGCGCGCCGAAGCCCGGCGAGAATCGCGTCGTCTTCATGGGGAACTCGATCACCGAGGGGTGGGCGCGGTACTTCCCGACGATGTTCGCCGGAAAGCCGTACGTCGACCGCGGGATCAGCGGGCAGACGACGCCGCAGATGCTCGTCCGCTTCCGGCAGGACGTCGTCGCGCTGCAGCCGAAGGTCGTCGTCGTCCTCGCGGGGATCAACGACATCGCCGGAAATACCGGTCCGTCGTCGCTCGAGATGATCGAGGACAATCTCGCCTCGATGGCGGAGATCGCGCGCGCGAACGGGATTCGCGTCGTGCTCTCGTCGGTGCTTCCCGCCTACGATTTTCCGTGGCGACGCGGAATGGAGCCCGCGCCGAAGGTGCGCGCGCTCAACGACTGGATCCGGAGCTACGCGGCCGCGCACGACGCGGTCTACCTCGACTACTGGTCGGCGATGGCGGACGCGCGCGGCGGGCTTCCCGACAGCCTGGCGTCGGACGGCGTCCACCCGAACGAGAAGGGCTACCGGATCATGGCGCCCCTCGCCGACGCCGCGATCGCGCGCGCGCTGGGCGCGTCAGGCGGGCGGTAGCGCCTCCATGCTCGCCGGCCGTCAGGCCGGGAGCGTGTCCACGATCGGCTCGATCCCCGGCCATCCCTCGCGGCTGTAGCGCGCGAGGGTGCGCAGGTAGCGCTTCCCGTCCTCGCCGTGCGCGCGGAGCACCGCCTCCGCGCCGCGGCGCACCGCCGCCTCGTCGGCATATGGTGGCTCGAGGTCTTCGGCCATCTTCCCCTTCTCGTGGCGCACCCCCGCCGCGTCGAGGAAAGTCGTCTGGATCGCCGGCTCGGCCTCGACGTAGAGGTAGTGCAGGAGATCGAGCTCGTCCTGCGCGGTCTGCGCGTTCATGCGGACGATCTCCTTCGCCAGCCGCTCGACCGGCCAGGAGTTGAGGGTCACGGCGCGGAACCCGCCCCCGCGCGCGACGAGTCGCTGCACGTAGAGGGCGCGGTACTCGCGGCTCGTCTGCATGAGCTGCGTGAGGAGCGCCACGCGGCGCTCGGAGGGGAGGGAGCGGTAGGGGGAGGGGGTGGCCATGCGGGAGAAGATAATCGGTCTCCGCCCCCGGGAATTGGTGATCCGGCTCGCGTTAGGCCGGTGCGGCAGGCTCTGGCGGGAAGACCGGGCGGGTCGCAGATTCGCTCCCGGGCGCGGCGTCGCCGCCGCGCCCCTCTCCCGCCGAATCCCCCCCGAATGCGTCCCTCCCTCACGTCACGCGGCGCGCCCGTCGTCCTGGCCAGCCTCGCCGCCCTTCTGACGACGAGCTGCGGCGGCGATCATCCCCTCGATCCCGGTCCGCATACTCCGGGGATCCAGCTGATCTCCGGCGGCAACGTCACCGACACGATCAACACGACGCTGCGCGATCCGCTCGTCGTCCACGTGGTCGATCGCGAGGGGAAGCCGGCCGCGGGAGTGACGGTCCGATTCACCGGCGTGGAGACGAAGTGGGGGAACTTCCCCGAGTCCAGCGTCTTCTTCCCCGACGACACGGGCCGCGTGTGGCCCGTCGCCGTCGCGAAGACCAACCGGCTCGGCTACGCCACCACCGGCGTCGTGTTCGGCTACGTGGCGGGACCGGCGGGCGTCGTCGTCTCGGTGCCCGAGCTCGGGTGGCGCGACACCGTGCGCTACACGATCACGCCCGGCGAGCCGGTGGACATCGTCGTCTGGCCCGCGGACAGCGCGACTTACGCGGGGAGCGGCTACACGATCCACGGAAGCACGGTGGACCGCATCGGCAACCATCGTCCGGAGCCCGTCACATTCGCGCGCTCCACCGGACCGGTGAAGATCGACGCGAAGACCGGCGCGATGGTCGCCGATGCCGGCGCGACCGGTCGCGCGTCGGTCACCGCGTGGTGGGGAACGCACGGCAGGGTCGCGATGATCAGCGTCGTCCCGCGCGGGACCCTCGCGGTGCAGTCGTATTACGCGGGAAACGGCGGTCCGCTCGGTCTCGTCGTCGTCGATCTCGACGGGTCCAACTACCGCCGCATCGCTCCGGGCGACGACAACGAGCAGGCGCCGCACGGCCTCGACTGGTCACCGGACGGCAGCAGCATCCTCACCGCGCCCGACACGCGCCTCGTGACCGTGACGCCGACCGGCGAGCAGCGGACGCTGCTCGAGATGAACGGGATCATTCGCGAGCCGCGCTGGTCGAAGGACGGGCAGTGGATCTACTTCGCCTACAACGGCTACGGCAGCGAGCCGATGGGCCTGTACCGCGTTTCGGCGGACGGGAAGACAGTCGAGCAATACGGCGCGCCGGGATTGAAGCGCGACCCCTCGCCCTCGCCCGACGGTCAGGCGGTCGCCTACCAGGACTTCAACAACTGCTACGTGTCCGATCCGTGCACGCGCATCGTGGACCTCGCGACGAACACGGATCGCACGATCCTCGGAAGGAGCTACCTCGTGGTCGGCACTCGCCCCGCATGGTCGCCGGTGAGCGACCAGATCGCGGTCGCCGTCTCGCCCACGATCCAGGTGATGCGACCCGACGGCACGACCGAGCGCACCTTCGCGGGCACGTTCCGCGAGGTGCGGTGGATGGATTGGTCGCCCGACGGCCGATGGATCGTCGTCTCCGGCGGCGGGATGCCGGTCGTCCTGCTCGATACGACCACGGGTGACGTGCTGCCGCTCGCGTTCCTCCTCAGCCACGGTGAGGCGACATGGCGTCCATGATGCGCAGGTCACCGGTCGCCATCGCGGCGATCGCCGCGCTCGGCGTCGCCTGCCGCGATGCGAACTCGCCGGACAAGGGTCCGCCCGGACTGCACGTCGTCGCGGGCGCCGACGCGACCGACACCGTCGACGCGCAGCTCACGCAGGCGCTCGTCGTCGAGCTGCACGACGATCAGGGCCGGCCGCTGAGCGGCGTCCCCGTCTTCTTCCTGATGGCCGATCGCAACGCGCCGGCATACGTGTACACCCAGCCCGCGCGGGCCGTGTATGGCGGACCCGCGGTCGACTCCACCGACGCGCGTGGCCGCGCCATCGTCATGGTGACGATGGGCCCCGTCGCCGGCACGACGAGCCTGGCGATCAGCGTCCCCTCGCTCTCGCTGGCGACGACGGCGACGTACACCATCCGCCCCGGCGCTCCGGCGAAGGTCGTCGCCGCGCCGAAGGACACCGCGCTCTACGTCGGGCGCAGCTACACCCTGCGTGCGGCGGTGCAGGATCGCCACGGGAACGCGCGCCCCGAGGCGGCGACCTTCGACGTCCCCGCGGGGAGCGCGGTCACGAGCGCCGGCGGCGCGGTGGTCACCGGAGCCGCGATCGGCCGCGGTCGCGCGGTCGCCCGCTACGGGAACGTCGCGGACACCGCGATGGTGAGCGTCGTGCCGCGCGGGACGCTCGTCGCCTACGAGCCCGGCGGGTACGCGCCCGGACGCCAGCCGAAGATCGTGATGTTCGAGCTCGACGGATCGAGCTATCGCACGATCATCACGGACACCGCGATCACCAACCCTTACGGCTACGGGAACGGGCCACTGCCGAAGTGGTCCCCCGACGGCCACGAGATCGCGTACATCACGCAGACGCAGCTCTGGGCGACCGACACCCTGGGCACGCGTCGCGCGATCCTCGCGTCGGCGAACGCGGTGGACTACCGCGGGCTGTTCTACAGCCCGGACGGTCAGTGGATCTACTTCACGCACAGCGAGAACGGCGCGCTCTCGGTCCAGCGCGTCCATCCCGACGGGAGCGGGCTCGAGTCGCCGCCGACGTCCTCGCCGAACTCGATGTGGCCGTCCACCGACCCGACCGGGCAGCAGCTCGCCTTCCAGTTCGGCGACTACGGGCTGCGGATCCTCGACCAGAGCAGCGGCGCGTTCGTCACCCTCGGCCAGCTCGCGCAGGCGCCGGTCTGGTCGCCGAGCGGCGAGTGGATCGCGTACCTCGACCAGAACGCGCGTCTGCACATCGTGCACCCCGACGGGACGGGGCAGCGCCTCTACCCGACCGACCTCGTGCCTAACGCGAACCTGGCCTGGTCCCCGGACGGTGCCTGGCTGGTACTCGCCGGCGTCCAGTACTCCGACGCCAACCAGCGGCGGGTGAGCCTGACGCTGCTGAACATCGCCAGCGGCCAGATGCTGCCGTTGTTCTTCCAGCACGAGCTGGTGCAGCCCTCGTGGAGGCGGTGATGGGTGGGCCGAGGCCGAGCCCGCCAATGGCACCCCGGCGGTTCGTCCCCTAGATTGAGGACTACCACCGCGCCAGTCCGGCGCGGCGATTTCCTTTTGCCGTCACCCCCCCCGTGGCCGCAACGCAGCTCCGTCCGGCGTGCCCAGATCCACACGCGCCGGCCCCACTCGACGATCCAGTACTCGTCACGCTCGAACAGCGCACCGCCGACGCGATCATCGCCGCCATCGGCCGCTCGTTCGAGGAGAGCGCCGCACCCGTGGCGATCCGTGACTACGTCCGCCGCCTGCGCCAGCTCGACTGCCCGCCGGAAGCGGTCGTCGTGCACATCAAGCGCCTCCTCGCGCGGAGTGCACAGCCGCGGCTGCGCACCGCCGCCGACCGCCGCGCCTTCTACGGGCTGCGCGAGCAGGCGATCCTCTTCTGCATCGAGGAGTACTTCGGCGGGCACGCCGAGGGGTGAGCGGCCGCGGGCGCGCGTCAGGCAAGACGGTGCTCGTGAGTTGTCCCTGACCCCCGCTCCGCGCGTGCTCGTCGAAGCCTGCGTCGAAGGGATCGACGCCGCCGTCGCCGCCGAGCGCGCGGGCGCGGACCGCATCGAGCTCTGCGCGTCGCTCGTCGAGGATGGCACGACACCCAGCGCGGGGGCGATGGCGCTCGCCGGCTCGCGCCTGACGATCCCCGTCGTCATGATGATCCGCCCGCGCGGCGGCGACTTCGTCTACTCGAGCCCCGAGCTGGAGGTGATGGAGCGCGACGTCGCGGCGGCGCGCGCGAGCGGCGCGGCGGGGATCGCGTTAGGCATCCTCACCCGCGACGGGCGGGTGGACGAAGACGCGCTCCGCCCTCTCCTCCGCGCCGCGGGCCCACTCCCCGTCACCTTCCACCGCGCCTTCGACCACGCCGCCGATCTCCCCGCGGCGCTCGAGGCGCTCATCGCGCTCGGCGTGCGGCGGGTGCTCACCTCCGGGGGCGCGCCGAGCGCCCGCGAGGGACTCGATACCCTCGCCGCGCTGGTGCGTCGATCAGGGGACCGGATCACCGTCGTCGCCGGCGGGCGCGTGGATGCCGCCGCCGCGCGCGAGCTCATGGCCGCGGGGGTGCGCGAGCTGCACGTCGGCAACGACCCGGCCCGCCTGGCGTCGGTGATCGCCGTCGCGGGGGGAGGGGGTCGCTGACTGGCCCCTCCGTTGCACTCCGGGGTAGTATCAGGGCAGCCACCCGACGTTGGAGGTCTCATGCGCCGCACGACCGCTCTCGCTCCCGCCGTTCTTCTCGTCCTCTGCGCCGCGCCGCTCGCCGCGCAGAACGACCTGCCGCCCAGCGCGACCGCGCCGATCCCGACGTCGCGCATCGTCGTCACCTTCGAGGTGAGCGCGGCGCTCGTCTCCAACAAGCTGCCCGGGGAGTACGCGAACGCCTTCCCGCAGCCGCTGCTCGACGAGCTCGCGGCCGACGAGAGCTTCTCCGGGATCGACCTCGGCACGCGCGAGGGGAACGGGGTCTCGGTACGCTTCGACTTCGCCGACATGGCGTCGTACCAGGAATGGAGCGACCTCCCCGAGACGCAGCAGCTCCTCGCCGAGCTGCGGCAGGCGATCGGCTACGGCTACACGCGCACCGCGCTCTCCATGCGCCGCGTGCCTAACGACGTGCACCACACGATGCCGACGGCGCCGCGGCGCGCGCCGGCTGCGCCAGCGACGCCGGGCGGCAGGGCCGCCAGCTCGACGCGGAACACCTGATGCACCCTCGAACGAGAATCGCCGCGGCGGTCGGCCTCCTCGCGCTCGTCGCGGCATGCGGCGATGACCAGAGCCCGAAGATCACGGTCGCGGTGACGCCGGCGTCGCAGACGCGGTTCATCGGCGAGTCGCAGCAGTTCGCGGCGACCATCAACGGCGCGCCCGCCCCCTCCGGGCAGATCGGCTGGAGCTCGACCAATCCCGCGGTCGCGACGGTCGATCCGGCGAGCGGGCTCGCCACCGCTCGCACGGCCGGAACCGCGCGCATCCGCGCCGCCGCTGGAAGCGAATACGCCGAGGGCGAGTTCATCGTCGTCCCGCAGCCGGCGCCCGCACCCGCCGTCGTGACGCGTCAGCGGCGCTAGCTTTCGCTGGTGCCCCTCCAGGTCTTCGATCTCATCGGGGTCGCCGTCTTCGCGACCGGCGGCGGGAGGGTGCGCGTCGCGCGCATCCCCTGGCCGACGCTCGACGTCGCCGACGCGCTCGGGCTCGCGATGTTCAGCGTCACGGGGACGCGCATCGCCGAAGCGGCGGGGATGCCGGCGATCGCCTGCGTGCTGCTTGGCACCGTCACGGGCGCAGCGGGCGGAGTGGTGCGCGACGTCCTCACCGCGCAGGTCCCCGCGGTTCTGCGCGAAGGACGCCTCTACGCGAGCGCGACGATCGCCGGGATGGTCGTCGTCGCCGCGCTGCGCCTCGCCGCGCTCCGCTGGGAGCTCACCCTCCCCGACTTCGAGCTGCGCGAGAGCGGAACGCACCGGATCCCCGAGTGAATGTTCGAGGGGCGTCAGAGCTCGTCGTTCGCCGTATCGGTCCTCGACGGCGAGGCGTGAAATTTCCCTGCGATGAGTGACGAAAAAACCCTGTGGGCGGTGAGGTGTGAGGACGAGTGCTCAGTGACGCGTGACCGGCGTTGACTGCCGTCAACTGCCGGTCACGCCAGTCACGAGTCACGTGACACTACCCCACACACCTCACCCATCGCAGTTCCGTTTCACGAGTCACTCCCCACGAAACCTCACACCTCACCCATCGCCTGGTCGTTTCACGAGTCACTCATCACCTTCGAAGATGACCGCATTGTCCCCGACCACGGACGGCGTCCGCCGTCCCCCGTCCGCGGAACCGTACTACGTCCCCTCGGGCGCCGAGCGCGAGATCTTCGCGAGCTGCCATCAGCGCGGGCTCGCGGTGATGCTCAAGGGGCCCACCGGCTGCGGGAAGACGCGCTTCGTCGAGCACATGGCGTGGCGGCTCGAGCGTCCTCTCGTCACCATCGCCTGCCACGACGACCTCTCGGCGAGCGACCTCACGGGGCGCTACCTCATCCGCGGCGGTGAGACGGTCTGGGTGGACGGACCGCTCGCCGTCGCGGCGCGGCTCGGCGCGATCTGCTACCTCGACGAGGTGGTGGAGGCGCGGCAGGACACGGTCGTCGTCATCCACCCGCTCACCGACGATCGGCGCATCCTCCCCATCGAGAAGACGGGAGAGCTGATCCCCGCCGCGCCGGGATTCCAGCTCGTCGTGTCGTACAACCCGGGCTACCAGCACGCGATCAAGGACCTGAAGCCGAGCACGCGCCAGCGCTTCGTGACGCTCGACTTCGACTATCCCGCGGCGAACGTCGAGGCGGAGATCGTCGCGCACGAGAGCGGAGTGAAGCGCTCCGTCGCCGCGAGGCTCGTCGAGCTCGCGCACCGCGTCAGGCGGCTGAAGGAGGAGGGGCTCCCAGAGGGGCCGGGGACGCGCATGCTCGTTTCCACCGCGCGGCTGATCGCGAGCGGCATCGAGCCGGTCGAGGCGTGCCGTGTCGCGCTCGCGGGTCCGCTCACCGACGACCCGGATCTCCTCGCCGCGATCGGCGACCTCGCCGACACCGCGCTCTGAGCGTCCGCCGGTGAAGCGCGCCCTCCGCCGCGTCGCGCTCAAGGCGCGGCACGCGTCAGCCACGCTGCGCGAGCGCCTCCGCCCGCGCGGCCCGCGCGTCGTCGAGCTCGATCGGATGAAGCGGCGCCTCGAGCTCCTGATCGCGGGGCTCTACGGCCGCGCCATCCCCATCGCGCCGCTCGACGACGGCCACCGTCGCTTCGCCGCGCGCGTCATCGACGCGATGACGGTGGGGCGGCAGCCGGTCTCGGTCCTCGCGACGAACGATGCGGAGAGCATCCGCCTCCCGCGGCATCTCGACGCGAGCGAGAGCGAGGCGGACGCGGTCGCGCGCTACCAGCTCCTCGCCCTCGAGCAGGCGGAGCGCGTCGTGCGCGGCAGCGCGCGGCTGACGCCGGCGGGGAGCCCGCTCGAGCGTGACCTCTACCACATCGCCGAGGGACACGCGGTGGACGCGGCGCTCGCCGCGCGCGCGCCCCGCATCGCCGACACGCTCGCCGGCGCCCGCGTCGTCGCGCTGACGCGTCGCCCGAAGCTCGAGGTGCTCTTCCTCCTCGACCGGCGCGTCGAGGAGCTGGCGCGGTACGCGTTAGGCGGCGAGGCGCCGGTCAACACACTTCCCCTCCCCGTCGGCTCCCCCGAGGACTCGCTCGCATGGGCGCGCGAGACCGCCGCGTCGATCCACCGGACGAAAGATCGCTACCTCGGCCTGACTCCGATCACCCTCTGGGGCGCACCCGGCGTCGCGCGCGACGTGGAAGAGACGCCGATCGGCCGCACGCAGAAGTTCGAGCTCGGCCGCCGCCTCGGCCCGCGCATCACGACGAAAGGCGGCGAGGACGCCGAGCGGGGCGACCGGCAGGAGCACGTCGGCATCTCGCGCACGCAGCTCGACGACCCGCGCCGCGCGAAGGCCGACGACCGCGGGCTCGTCACGATGTCGGCGGCCGGCGCGGGCGACGGGAGCGAGAGCGGCTCGCTCGAGAGCGCCGCGCTCCCGCAGCCCGGCGCCCCGCTCGACACGAGCGCGCGCGCCATCTGGTACCCGGAGTGGGATTGCTACGCGCGCCGCTTCCGTCCCCTTGGAGCGGCGGTGGTCGAGCCGGATCCGGCCGAGGCGTCGGGTGACTGGGCGGAGCGCTCGCTCCGCTCGCACGCGGCGCTGGTGCGCGAGGTGAAGCATCGCTTCGGGAAGCTGCGCGCGCAGCGGCTGCGGCTCCCGCACCAGCGCGCGGGCGACGAGCTCGATCTCGGCGCGGTGGTGCGCTCCCTCGCCGAGATCCGCGCCGGCCACGCGGCCGACGACCGGCTGTACGTCGAGGTCCGCCCGGCGCGGCGCGGGCTGGCGATCGCGCTGCTCGTGGACGTCAGCGGCTCGACCGACGCGCCGGTGACGGACACGCACCACATCATCGACGTCGAGCGGGACGCGGTCCTCTTCGCGAGCGAGGCGCTCGACGCGCTCGGCGACCGGTACGCGGTCTTCGCCTTCTCCGGTCGCGGCGCCGAGCAGGTACGCGTCACCACGGTGAAGGGCTTCGCCGAGCCTAACGGCGACGCGGTGCGACGTCGCGTCTCCGGCCTCGCCCCGGACGCGAACACCCGCCTCGGCGCCGCGGTGCGCCATGTCGCCGCGCTGCTGGCGCGCGAGCCGGCGGGCCACCGGCTCCTGCTGATCCTCTCCGACGGCAAACCGAACGACGTCGGTCACTATCAGGGCGAGTACGCGGTCGAGGACACGCGTCAGGCGATCCTCGAGGCGCGCGCCCAGGGGATCTTCCCCTTCTGCCTCGCAGTGGATCGTGAGGAGCCGGAGTATCTCGCGCGCATCTTCGGCTCGGCGGGCCACACCATCCTGCGCAGCCCCGACCAGCTCCCGA
>DASVXU010000036.1:0-4095 GCA_036392515.1 Gemmatimonadaceae bacterium
CTCCGGCGCGGCGCGATCCCGTCTTCCCTCGGACGAGCTCCGATGCCCGATACCAGCCGCCAGCCCGTCATCGTCGCCGCCGCGCGCACTCCGATCGGCAAGTTCCTCGGCGCGCTCAGCCCCCTCTCCGCGCCCGAGCTCGGCGCGGCGGCGATCCGGGCCGCGCTCCAGCGCGCCAACCTCCCGGCGGACCAGATCCAGGAGGTCATCATGGGGAACGTCGTGCAGGGCGGGGTGGGGCAGGCCCCCGCGCGGCAGGCGCTCCTCAAGTCGGGGATCCCGGCGACGGTCAGCGCGCTGACCATCAACAAGGTCTGCGGCTCGGGGCTCAAGGCGGTCATGCTCGCCGCGCAGGCGATCAAGGCCGGCGACGCCGAGGCGATCGTCGCCGGCGGGCAGGAGTCGATGTCGAACGCGCCGTACTACGTGTACGGCATGCGCAACGGCGTGAAGCTCGGCGACCAGCAGATGGTGGACGGCGTCGTCAAGGACGGCCTCTGGTGCGCGAGCTGCAACGTGCACATGGGTGGTCACGCCGAATATACGGCGCGCAAGGCGAAGATCAGCCGCGAGGAGCAGGACCGCTTCGCCGCCGACTCGCATCGGAAGGCGGTCGGCGCGCAGACGAGCGGGAAGTTTCGCGACGAGATCGTCCCCGTGAGCATCCCGGGCAAGAAGGGCCCGACCGTGGTCGACGCCGACGAAGGGCCGCGCGCCGACAGCACCGTCGAGTCGCTCGCGAAGCTGCGTCCCGCGTTCCCGGGGAAGGACAAGTCCGAGGAGCTGAGCGTGACGGCGGGCAACGCGTCGAGCCTCAACGACGGCGGGTCCGCGCTCGTCGTGACGAGCGAGGAGCTCGCGCGTGCCGAGGGGCTGACGATCCTCGCGCGGATCACCGGCTACGCGACAGGCGCGGGCAACCCGCAGGAGCTCTTCTTCGCGCCGATCACCGCGGTGCGCAACCTGATGAAGAAGAGCGGGAAGAAGATCGGCGACTACGACCTGATCGAGGCGAACGAGGCGTTCGCGTCGCAGGCGCTCGCCGACGGCGCGGAGCTCGGCTGGGACTGGGACCGCGTGAACGTCAACGGCGGCGCGATCGCGATCGGCCATCCGATCGGCGCGAGCGGCGCGCGCGTGCTGACGACACTGCTGTACGCGATGAAGGACCGCGGCGCGAGCACCGGTCTCGCGACGCTCTGCCTCGGCGGCGTCGACGCCGTCGCGCTGAGCGTCGAGCGGGTCTGAGGACAGGGACGACGAACCATCACTCGAGGACAATGACGACTCTCACTCTCGCGCGCAGCGACCGCTACACGGTCGCCAAGGTCATCGGCTTCGCGGCGGCGCTCGCGGCGGCCTCGCAGGTCGCGATTCCGCTTCCCGGGACGCCGGTGCCGATCACCCTGCAGCCGATGCTCGTCGTGCTCGCCGGCCTCTGGCTCGCGCCGGCTCCGGCGGTGGCGAGCATGGCGCTCTACCTCGCCGCGGGCGCGTTAGGCGCTCCGGTGTTCACCCCGATCGGCGCTCCCGGCGTCGCGCGGCTGCTCGGACCGACCGGCGGCTATCTCCTCGCGTATCCCGTCGCCGCGCTCGCGACCTCGCTCCTCGCGCAGCGCGCGAGCGGGCTCGCCGGCCGCGTCCTCGCCGCCGTCGCCGGGATGGGCGTGATCTACCTGGGGGGACTCTCGCAGCTCGCGGTCGTCACCGGCAGCTTCACGGCGGCGGCGATCCTCGGTGCGGCGCCCTTCGCGGCGCTCGACCTCGTGAAGTGCGCGGTCGCCGCGCTCCTCGCGCCGAAGCGACTTAGCGAGGCTCGGTGAGCGCGTCGGCCCTGTTGGTATCTCCGCAGGGCCGACTCCGCTCGGGATGGCGCGCCGCGCTCTTTCTTCTGCTCGTCGTCGCGCTGTCTCCGCTCGCCACGCTCCTCGTGGCGCTGCCGACACGGCTCGCCGGGCGCTCGATGCCGGACGAGCCGGGGCTGATGATCTGGCTCGGTGGCGTGCTCGGCGCCCTCGCGGCACACTGGGTGATGCTCCGCTTCGTGGACCGCGCGTCATGGAGCTACGTCGGGCTCGCCCCCGCGCAGGGCAGGGCGTCGCGCGTCGTACCCGGACTCGCGCTGGGCGCGCTCGCGGTGGGGATCCCCTGCGCGATCCTCATCGCCGCCGGCTGGCTGCGGGTGCAGCGCGCCACGGAGTCGAGCGTCGCCGCGGAGACGGCGCGCCTCGTCGTGATGCTGCTCGTCGCCGCGCTGACCGAGGAGCTGCTGATGCGCGGCTACCTGCTCAGCGCGCTCGCCGACGGAATGGGGCGCTGGAGCGCGCTCGTCGTGACCAGCGTCGTCTTCGCGCTGCTGCATGTGAACAACCCCGGGATGACGCCCGGCGCGCTGGTGGTCGTCGGGCTCGCCGGCATCTTTCTCGGCGCGGTGCGCTTCGCCGCGTCGAGCCTGTACGCGGCGTGGGCGGCGCACTTCGCGTGGAACGCGGTGCTCGCGCTCGCGCTGCACGCGCTCGTCAGCGGGTCGTCGCTCGCGACGAGCGGCTGGCGCACCGTGGATGCGGGGCCCGACTGGGCGACCGGCGGTGCGTGGGGACCGGAGGGCGGCGTTCCCGCCGCGCTCGGCCTCGTCGCCGCGACGTCGCTGCTGCTCATCCGCCGGCGCCGTGGCGCCGGCTCCAACTTCTCGACCGCTGATACGCACGCATGACCGAGAGCAAGATCGCCGTGATCGGCGCCGGACAGATGGGGAACGGGATCGCGCACGTCTTCGCGCAGTCCGGCTTTCCCGTGACGATGATCGACGTCGCGCAGGGGGCGCTCGACAGGGGGAAGAGCACCATCGAGAAGAACCTCGACCGCCAGGTGAAGAAGGGGACGATCGACGCGGCGGCGAAGGACGCGACGTTAGGCAGGATAGCGACGAGCACGAGCACGGCGAACGCCGGCGACGCGGCGCTCGTCGTCGAGGCGGCGACGGAGAACCGCGACCTCAAGTTCCGGATCTTCGGCGATCTCGACCGCGCGGCGCCGAACGCCATTCTCGCCACGAACACGAGCTCGATCTCGATCACCGAGATCGCCGCGAAGACGACGCGGCCGGAGAAGGTCATCGGGATGCACTTCATGAATCCCGTCCCGGTGATGCAGCTCGTCGAGGTGATCCGCGGACTCGCGACCTCCGACGAGACCACCCGCACGACGCTCGAGCTGGCGAAGGCGGTGGGGAAGACGCCCGTCGAGGTGAACGACTACCCGGGCTTCGTCGCCAACCGGATCCTGATGCCGATGATCAACGAAGCGGTGTACTGCCTCATGGAGGGGGTCGGCACCCCGGAGGCGATCGACACGGTGATGAAGCTCGGGATGAATCACCCCATGGGCCCCCTCGCGCTCGCCGACCTGATCGGGCTCGACACATGCCTCGCGATCCTCGAGGTGCTGCAGGGTGGGCTCGGCGACCCGAAGTACCGCCCATGCCCGCTCCTCCGGAAGTACGTCGCCGCGGGATGGCTCGGCCGGAAGTCCGGGCGCGGCTTCTACACGTACGCGTCGTGAGCCGCTAGCCTTCACGGTCCCATGGCGCAGCCCCGACTTCTTCTCCAGCTCACCGAGGAGCAGCGCGAGATCCAGCGCGTGGCGCGGGAGTTCGCGCGCGACGAGATCGCGCCCCACTCCGCGCAGTGGGATCGCGAGCGGCACTTCGAGCGCTCGCTCGTGGCCAAGATGGGCGAGCTCGGCTTCCTCGGGATGCTGATCCCGCCGGAGTACGACGGGCTCGGCCTCGACACGGGGACGTACCTCGTCGCGCTCGAGGAGATCGCCACGGTGGACGCCGCCGTCGCCATCCTCATGGGGGTGCACAACTCCCTGCCGACGCAGATGATCCTCAAGTGGGGGAGCGAGGCGCAGAAGCGGCGCTTCCTCGCGCCGATGGCGCGCGGCGAGCTGCTCGGCGCCTTCGCGCTCAGCGAGCCCGAGGCGGGAAGCGACGCGGCGTCGCTGCGCACGCAGGCGGTGCGAGAGGGCGACGAGTGGGTGATCACCGGGACCAAGTCGTGGGTGTCGCACGGGAACGAAGCCGACGTGATC
>DASVXU010000037.1:0-2426 GCA_036392515.1 Gemmatimonadaceae bacterium
CGCTCGCCGAGGCCCCGCCCGCCGCGGTGAGCGCGCAGGGCGTCGTCACGCTCCGGCTCGACGAGCCCGACGAGATCCGCGCGCAGGCGCTCGAGGCGGGGAAGGGCGACGCGCTCGAGGCGATCCGCGCGTTCTTCAGCGGCGCCGAGCGCATCCTGATCCAGGCCGCGCCGAGCTCGAAGCCCACCTCCGCGCCGAAGCGCATCACGGACGAATCGGTGCGCGCCGACCGCGTGAGCGCGCTGCGCAAGCGCGACCCCACGCTCGGCGCGGCCGTGGACGCGCTCGATCTCGAGCTGATGGAGTAGAAGAGTCGGGGTCGGGGGTCGGAGGTCAGCCGTCGGCGCCGACCCCTGACCCCCGACCCCCGACCCCCGCTACATTTCCGACATGGCCGATTTCCTCAAGATCCTGCAGCAGGTGAAGGACATGCAGGGTCGCTTCGAAACGATTCAGAAGGATCTCGAGGCGCGGAGCGTCACGGGAACCGCCGGGGGCGGGATGGTCACCGTCGAGGTGGACGGGAAGGGGACCATCAAGCGCGTGAAGATCGACCCCTCCGTGGTGAACCCGCAGGACGTCGAGATGCTCGAGGACCTCATCTCCATCGCGGTCGGCGAGGCGCAGCGCAAGGCGCAGGCGATCCAGCAGGAGGAGATGCAGTCGCTCGCCGGCGGGCTCCCGCTCCCCTTCAAGCTCCCCTTCTGAGCTCGTGTCGGCGATCGACGATCTCGCCACCGAGCTCTCGCGTCTCCCGGGCATCGGCCGGAAGACCGCGCTCCGGCTGACCTACCACCTCCTCAAGCAGTCGTCGGACCAGACGCGGCGCCTCGCCGAGGCGCTGCTCGTCCTCGGCGAACGGGTGCATCCGTGCGCGCGCTGCTACAACCTCACCGAGCAGGAGCTGTGCGACATCTGCCGCGACCCGCGGCGCGACGTCGCCCTGATCTGCGCGGTGGAGGAGGCGAGCGACATCGGCGCGATCGAGCGCGCGGGTGAGTTCCGCGGGACGTACCACGTGCTCGGCGGCCGGATCTCCCCGCTCGACGGCGTCGGCCCCGAGGATCTGCGGATCGGCGAGCTCGTCGCGCGCGCGCGGGGCGGCACGGTGCGCGAGGTGATCGTCGCGACGAACCCCAGCCTCGAGGGAGAGGCGACCGCGTTGTACGTGCAGCGCCAGCTCGCGCCGCTGAGCGTCACCGTGTCGCGGATCGCGCGCGGGCTGCCGGTGGGGGGCGACCTCGAGTACGCGGACGGCGTGACGATCGCGCAGGCACTGGCGGCGCGCCGGGAGATGCGATGAGGCGCGCCTACGCCGGTTGGGGTCTCTTCGGGGTGGCGGTCGGCACCGTCGCCGGGATGCTGTTGTGGAGCCAGCAGATGCGCGACGCGCGGCGCGCCCTCTTCAGCCGCAATCCCGTGAAGCGGCTCGCCGCATTGGGTTACGTCGGGGGCCAGCCAAGCGTCGAGAACGCGAGGCTTCTACGGGATTATTGCTCGTGGGAGTCGCGTCCTGCCCTCCGGCGCCGCGCGGGAATCCTGCTGCGGCGGATGGAGACCATTCTCGGATAACTCCAGGAACATTCATGGCCGCAGGTGCAAGCAGCTGGTCGTTCACCGAGGACGACTTCGGGGCGATCACGCAGTCGCTGCAGCGTTTCCTCTACGAGAGCAACGCGCGCTGCGCGCTGCTCGTGGACAGGACCGGGCAGCTCGTCGCGACGGTGGGCGAACAGCCGAAGTTCGACCCGACCGCGTTCGCGACGCTCACCGCGGCCGACTTCAGCGCGAACGACCAGCTCGCGCGGCTGATCGGCGAGACCGACTTCAACTCGCTCTTCCACCAGGGTGAGAAGGAGTCGATGTACCTCGCCGACGTCGCGCGGCGGGTCATCCTCGTCGTGCTGTTCGACAACCGGACGACGCTCGGGCTCGTCCGCCTCAAGATGAAACAGAGCGTGGACGAGTTGACGCAGATCTTCCAGGCGGTGTTCCAGCGCGCCCAGTCGGGCCAGGCGCAGGGCGGCGGCGGCCTTCTCCAGGGCGCCGAAGACGAAATCGACAAGCTGTTCCAGTAAGGAGAGACAGCCATGTCGATGATCAACTACGCCTCGCGCGAGATCAACTGCAAGATCGTCTACTACGGCCCCGGGCTCGGCGGCAAGACGACGAACCTCGAGCATGTCTACGGGAAGGTGCAGCCGGACACGCGCGGGAAGCTCATCTCGCTCGCGACGGAGACCGAGCGCACCCTGTTCTTCGACTTCCTTCCGGTGGACCTCGGGACGATCCGCGGCTTCAAGACCCGCTTCCACCTCTACACGGTGCCGGGGCAGGTCTACTACAACGCCAGCCGCAAGCTCATCCTGAAGGGCGTGGACGGGATCGTCTTCGTCGCCGACTCGCAGATCGAGCGCATGGAGGCG